>JAMIQH010000345.1:0-7108 GCA_035914695.1 Bacteroidota bacterium
GATGCGTGGTCGTGCCACATGATACCAACTCGACCGCGGCGATTTCCGGGGAGAAACAATCTCATTCGCGAGGTCGCGGCCTCAGAGTAAGGATCGTTTTCTCCCGCAGCCGGATGAACCGGTAGTATGCAAAAGAATTTTCTCCTGGTCACGTCTTTCAGGAACGAGATCGGACGAAATACAACATACCAGAGTAAGGAGAAAAGGAGAGTAAGGAGGAATTGGTTGTGGGTGACTCAACTGTATTGCAGCGCTACGGTTCAGGAGCGGTGCACCTTCAACCCATCCTCCGCGCTCTCGGCGCTCTCTGCGCTCTCTGCGAATGTATCCCGCACTTAGCCGACTGCAAGATTCGAGCGGGATGCGCCCTCAACCCATCCTCCGCGCCCTCGGCGCTCTCGGCGCTCTCTGCGAATGTATCCCGCACTTAGCCAGCCCGGAAAAAATGAGAAAAGGAAAAAAGGAACAACTACCTCCTCTTTTCCTTTTCACCCTTTGACCTCCGCGACGCTACTTGAGCAGTAGCATGCTGCGCACGGCGCGGCGGCCTTCTTGTTCGAGCTGGAGGAAGTACGTGCCGCTCGGCAGTCCGCTGGCGTCGAAATACAGCACATGGGCGCCGGCCTGTTGCACGCCGTCATGAAGCGTGCGAACGATGTTGCCGAGGGCATCGCGTACGAGCAAGGTGATGTGCGCGCGACGGGGGAGACTGTAGCGCACGGTGGTGCCGGGATTGAACGGATTCGGGAAATTCTGTTCCAGCGTGAAATCGCCGAGACGCGAAGAGAAATCCACCGCGATTTCCTGCGAATACTCCACACCGCCATCGTTGCGCACAACCTTCAGACGGTAACGAGCCAGGAGCGCGGAGGCGGGGATGGCCGCATCCAACGCATCGTAACTCTGAATGCTCACGCTGGGCCGCGCATCGACGGCGTGGATTTCCTCCCACGGCTGATGGTCGAGCGAGCGCTCAACGGCGAAGCCGCGCAAGCCGCTGCCCGCGCCAGTGCGCCACCGCAGGGCCACGGCTCCGTTGTCGGGCGAGGCGCTGAACGATAGCAACTCCAGTCCGGTGGTCACCACCAGTCCGTAATTGCTGCGTCCGTGTGTGGCTGCGATGAGCTGTCCGCTCAGTGCATGCAGTTCGAGATCCACCACCACCACCTTGGGCAATCCCTCGCCGAGAATTTGCCATTCGGTTCCACCGTCCGTCGTGGCGTACACGCCGAAATCCGTACCCACGTAGATCTCACGCGGATTGGCCGGGTTGATCTCCAGGGCGTTGGTGGGAATCGAGGGCAGATTGCCGGAGATGTTCACCCATTTGAATCCGCCGCTGTCGCTGCGGAACACGCTCTCGCGCACATAGCCCGAAACACAGGTGTAAAACACCGAGTCGTTCCGCGGGTCGAACACAATGTCGTTGATCTGGCGGTTCGGCAGCCCGCTGCTGATGTTTTTCCAACTCGCACCCGCATCGTCCGTTCTCCAGATTTTTCCACTTCGATACCCCACAAGCATGAGGTTGGGACGCAAGGGCGAGATGGCGATGGCGTTGATGGTGCTGCTGGAATCCATGTTGCCGTGGAAGGCGAACCAGCTCGCGCTGCGGTCGGTGGATTTGTACAACTGCTTGTTGGTGCAGGTGAAGAGGATTTTCGGATCGGTTGGATGAATCACCACGGGAGTGACCCACGGACTGTTGCCGAACAGGCCTTTGTTGGCTCCGACCCAGTTCTGGCCGCCATTGGTGGTGCGCAGATGCGAGCCGTTCTGATATTCGGCATAGCGGTAGTTGAGATCGGTGTAGTCGAATACGCAGTAGCCACCGTCGCCACCGGTACTGTGTACCCAGCTTTCATCGCCCTGATGGCGCGTGTTGGAACCGTTGTCCTGCGTGCCGCCCATCATCAAACCGGCCTGCTGCGGCGCGATTCCCAGTTCATAGAACTGCGTGATGGGCAGGTTGTCGTTCAAACTCGTGAAGGTGATGCCGCCATTGCCCGACACATACATGCCACCGTCGTTGCCGAGGTAGCAGACGTCCACATGCGAAGGCGAGTATTCGATGGCATGCTGATCCACGTGCACACCGCCACGTGTCTGATAATTTTTCCCGCCGTCGAGACTCAGGTACAGACCCACGCCCCCCACGAGCAGTTTGTCCGGATCCGTGGGATGCACGCCGATTTCACAATTGTACCAGCCATAGCTGCTGAAGAAATTGATGGGATTCACCGCGGGTGTGGTGCGCACCCAGGAGTCGCCGCCATTGGTGGATTTCACCACGGCGAGTGTTTTATTCGTAAGCGATCCCTTCGAACCCACCAACACGGCGTACAGAATGTGCGGTTGCGTCAGGCAGAGGTCCAGCGCGAGGCGGCCGATACTGTCGCGTCCCACGCCAAGGTCGAGTTCTGTCCAGGTTTCGCCGGCATCGGTGGAGCGCAGCACGCCCACGCCCTGAATGCCGGCGTACATGATGGAGTCGATGGGGGGGTGGAAGACGAGGTCGTGCGCGGTGCCGGACTTTTTCTGCGTCCAGGTGCGCGCCGAGTCCACCGAGCGATACAGTCCCTGTCGCGAAGCCGCAACGAGAATGTTGCTTTTCGTATTGTGCACGCGAATCGCGCCGATGTTTTTCATCTGGCTGCCGCCCACCACGGTCCACGTGGCACCGGCGTCGGTGGAACGCACCACACCCACGCCGGGATACGAATCGGCGCTGCCGTTCGCTTCGCCCGTGCCCAGGTACACGATGTCGGGATTGGAGGGATCGAGGCAAATGGACCCGGTGGCCAGCGTCGGCAAATCGTCGGATACGGGGGAGAAGGACGCGGACATTTTCGTACCGTTGATGGATTTCCACACGCCGCCGTCGGCCGCGGTGAAATACACGATGTCGGGATCGGTGGGGTGAATGGCGATGCCGGTGATCCGTCCGCCGATATTGACCGGACCGAGTTGCACCCACTGTGGCGCGGCGCCTTTGGCGAGCGTGGCCGCCGGCTTGTACACCGACATGCGCGCGCTCTCGCGCCATGCCTGTTCACGCACCCCTTCGGGGATGCTGCCGTCGGCCTCGACACGCTGATCGCGGAACCAGCGGAAGCGCTCGCGTATCCACTGTTCGCTGTCGCGGTACAGGCGCAGTTGCTCGGACGGTTCGACGCTGCGAAACGGCGCGCTGTCCTGGGAAAACGCGGGGGTGAAGGTGACTGTGAGTGTGGCGAGAGCGAGCAGGGCGTAAAGAAGCTTCATGGCGATGCCGGGCGAGTGCGACAAGGGAGGCGCGTCCGCACATCGTCGAGAATGCACGAAACGCATCTTCAAATTTCACATTCCTGTCACACGCGTGCAAGGAAAATCGGCATGCACCTTCGGATTACGGTGTCGCAGGCACGGGCATCCCGTCCTTGTGCCGTCCGCGCGTGCAGGGCGGTGGTGATTGTGGATTATTTGTGTCGAGTGGGAACGCTTCTGCGCAACTCCACCTTGCCCATGTCGATAGCGACCTCGGAGCTGTCGCCCTTGATGGTGAGTACGCCGCTGCCGCGCACGGAATGCAGCCAGGGACTGGAGAACAGTGTGTTTGCCGGCGGCGCGGGAGGTGCGGCGCCATTCACCGTGCGCTCGCCGCCGAAGTTCATACGCAGCACATCGCCGTTGATGGTGGTGTAGCTGACGGTGTTCTCGGTGTCCAGCCGGCCCAGGTCCGGCCGCGTTGCACGCAGCTTGCGCAGGAATTGCTCGTAGCTGCCGACCGTGTGCTTCGCGGTGACGTAGAGCACCGCTCCATTGACCCGTTCCTGCGAAATGAAATGCCGTCCGAACACACCGTCGGCGATGCGGTAGGGTTTGAACGGATAGAGGCCGATATACACGTCGCCCGAACGCAGCGTGATCCACCCCGATTTCAGCGAGTCGATATCCGTATGCACATCCGCGGGGGGAAGGAAGCCGGTAACAACAGGGAAGCGCGTCTGCTGCGGGATGTCGTACAGCGCGATCAGCGTGTTGCGGTACTGGAACACATCCTCGTAGGGCGATCCTCCCACCATGCGCGTCACGGTGGGGAAGTAGGGATCAAGTATGGACGTGTTGCGCAGGGCGATTTCGCCGGTGTGCGGCACGAAGGGTAGCAACGCGGCGGCGTCGGAAAAGGGCTGCATGAGGAACAGTGTCGCTGGCACTTCGGGATTCGCCGAGGTCCAGGTCACATCCCAGCTGTGCTGCTCGCGGTGCTGCAGCAGTCCGCCGGGCACGGAACCCATGGCGAACAGCGGATCCATGTACATGTATTTCACCACGGGCCCGCGGCGCACCATGCCATTGTCGCGCAAAACGGCAGCGGGCTTTTTCACTTCCCAGGACTCAAAGCCCTTTTCGCGATTGGTGGCGAGCTGCACGATTTCGGGCAGGGGCTCGTAACTGCTGAGTGATGCGAAGAGCTGGTCACGTCCATACACGCGCACGCCATCGCCGAAATACAGCCAGGCGATGGCTGTCATGTCCGAGGAAATGGGTTGCATGGCCGAGAGCAGATTTTCGCGCGCATGCGCCCCCGCGAACGATCCGCTCAGGTAATCGTGCGCCGCGTCGGCCAGATACCAATGGGCCATCAGGTCGGCGCGTCGGGCGAGCAGCGAATCCGACGCATGGTCGCGCAGCATGAGCAGGGCGGTGAACACCGCGGCGCCGTAGGTGGGCGAGTCGAATTCCTCCTGTCCGTCCTCCGTGTTCACGCGCATCCACTGTTGCAGCCAGGAGCGGGCGTCGCGTTCGTTTTCCTGCACACTGCGTCCATTGAACAGCGCGCCTCCCGCCGGCAGGTGCTTCGTCGCGAGATAGAGCGCCGTGTAATACAGCATCCGCTCGTGATCGGATTCCGGCGGACGCACGGGAAATTGCCTCCACACCTCCGCGATGCGTGTGCCGATGGAATCGGGCAGCCGATGCCGCGTGAGCAGCCAGGCCGAAGTCATGCGGAAGCGTTCGATGATGTCCGGGGAAACCACCGAGGTGAGATCGTAGAGCAACTCCATGCCGGCAACAGTGTCGGGACCGTGCAGAATGGTGGCGGTGGCGGTGGCGTAATCCGGCTCCGCCTGACCGGAGACGAAGAAGGTCACGATCGAATCCTTCCGCACTTCGAAACTGAGTTGCGCGTGCGCGACGGTGGACATCGCCAGAAGGGCCGGCAGAAAGAAATGTGCTGCTTTCATCGTCACCTGAACATGATGCTGCTGACATACCCGAGGCGTATGGAAAACGCCTGCCAGGAACTGCCCTTGTTGTTGGACACGAAGGAGCCGTTCTCGCTGCCGGCGTATACGCGGTCGGGATTGTCGGGGTCGAACGCGAAGGTCGTGATGTTGAAATTCGTCAGGCCCCCGCCGGTGATTTCCCAACGACGGCCAAGGTTGACGGACCGATACGTG
This sequence comes from Bacteroidota bacterium, assembly GCA_035914695.1. Taxonomy (GTDB): domain Bacteria; phylum Bacteroidota; class Ignavibacteria; order SZUA-365; family SZUA-365; genus JAOSJT01. The sequence goes on from JAMIQH010000345.1 coordinate 5,445, forward strand.
CCGGAGTCGCGCGTGCCGAGCAGCATGGACTCGGGTTCGCGCGGATTGAAGGCCACGCATTTGACGGCCTTGGTACGCAAGCCGTCGTTGCGGAGCTGCCAATTCCACCCTCCATCCTCCGAAATCCACACACCCGCCTCCTCGCTACACGCCGCCATGATGGCCGGGTTGGTCGGATGCGCATACAGCCGCGTTACCGAAGTGCCCTGCAAACCGCTGCGCAGCCAGTTGCGGCCCTGATCGCTGCTACGGTACAGGCCGTCGGCCGTGGCGATCATCACGCCATGCGGTGTCGCCACAATGCCGCTGATGTACGTCGCATTGGGGGGAGTGAGTGAACCGCTGCGCAGCACCCAGCTTTCGCCGCCGTCGGTGGAGAGAAAAAGTCCGCGCGCGCTCGCCGCCCACAGGCGACCGCGTTCGGAAAGCACAGCCAGCACAGCGGGCACGTTCCATTCCGTGACCAGTTTCCACTGCGCGCCCTGATCGGTACTGCGCAACACGCCGTAATCACTTGCGAGGAAGAGCGTGTCGCCGTTGGAGCCGTGGAGGGCGATGCCGCTCACCGCGCTGGTTTGCCAGCCGCGGTTGCTCCAACTCACGCCGCGATCGCTGCTCACAGCCAGACCCTGATACACGGGTGCCCCGCGCGAGGCGCCGGAAGCGGGGGGAGCGTAATAAAAACTGACGTACATCGTTCCATCCCGCTGGCCTTGCGCCAGGGCGGGCGCGAGCAGGATGACGGTCAGCAACGGAAGCAGCAGTGATCGCATCAGTACTCCTCGCTATCCACGCGTTGAATGTCCGCTCCGAGGTCGCGCAGTTTCAGTTCGATGGCCTCATAGCCGCGGTCGATGTGATACACGCGCAACACCTCGGTGCTGCCCTGCGCCACCAGGCCCGCGATGATCAGCGAGGCACTGGCGCGCAGGTCGGTGGACATCACCGTTGCGCCTTTGAGCGTCGACACACCCCGCACCACGGCGGTATTGTTCGTGATGTCGATGCGCGCGCCGAGGCGCTGGAGTTCGGGGACGTGGTTGAATCGATCGAAATACACCGTGTCGGTAACGACCGACGACCCGGTGGTGCGCGTCATCATGGCCATCCACTGCGCTTGCATGTCGGTGGGGAAGCCGGGATAAATGGCGGTCGTTACATTGACCGGGTCGAGGGTATCCGGCGCGCGGAGGGTGATACTGCGTTCACCGAGTGTGATTGTGCAGCCCGCGTCGCGCAGTTTGGCGAGCACGGCGGTCAGATGCGCGGGCTCGACATTGCGCAGCGTGATTTCTCCTCCGGTGATGGCGGCGGCCGCGAGAAAGGTCCCCGCTTCGATGCGGTCGGGGATGTTCTCGTCGTCGGCGGGGGAGAGGTCGTCCACGCCTTCGATGGTAAGGCAATTGCTGCCGATGCCGTCGATGCGCGCGCCCATGCGCACGAGGTATTGCGCCAGTTGTTCAATTTCCGGTTCGGTCGCGGCGTTGCGGAGCACGGTGGTCCCCTTGGCCAGCACAGCGGCCATCAGGGCGTTGCCCGTGGCGCCAACGCTGGAAATGTCGAAGGTGATTTCCGCGCCGCGCAAGCGATCCACCTTGGCCACCACATAGCCAGCGTCGATATCCACTTCGGCGCCGAGTGCCTGCATGGCCTTCAGGTGCAGG
>JAMIQH010000346.1:0-15620 GCA_035914695.1 Bacteroidota bacterium
GGGACTGATACCCGCGCTCTCGAGCAGACCGGCTTCCTCAAAGATGCCCTTGATCGACCAGCCCTGCGAGGGATTGAAAAAATCGTTGGTCATGTCCCGTTCGAGACTGACGCTGCGGATGGCGTTGCGAAAATTGATGGTCTCGGTGGTGTCGATGGAAATCAAGCCGCTGCCCAATAACACGCGCGGATCGCCGTTGAATTCGGAAATCTCGTACGTCACGCTGGCCTCGCCCACCACGCGTGGCGAGAAAAAGCGCTGCCCGCCGAGCACGAGCTGCAGAATGGTGCCTTCGGCGAGATCCGCCTCCGCCACCAGACTGTAGGCCCCGGACAGGTAGCCGGAATTCCGCACAGAGAACAGATAGGGCTGCACGAAGCGCAACTGCGACGTGGCCTGATACGTGCGCGTGAAATACGGCAGACGTCCGAGCACATTGACACGCGAGGTCAGCGCCTGCGCGCCGCCGAACACGTTGCGCATGGAGAAGCTCACCTCGGCGCCGGTGCTGATACCGCGCAGTTGATTATTCAGCACGAGTGCGGGAGCCAATTCGAAACGCTGCCGCGGCACGAGTTCGAGCGTGATCGGGACAAGTGAGTCCGCTTCGTCCGTGACCGGCGGAAACTTCGGTGTGATCTGCACCGAGCTGAACACGTCGAGGCGGATGAGATTGGTCTCGCCCTCTGCCTGCCGCGTCAGCGAGTAGATTTCTCCTTTTTCAAAATCCAGCCGATCATAGATGATTTGACGCGAGAGATTCAATTCATCCACACCGCGAATTTCCTCGCTGATGTCGCCGAAGTACAGACGCCGGCCATAGGAGAAACCCAGCTTGATGACCACGTTGTTGTTCGACAGCTTGCGTTCCACCAGCACGCTGTCGGACGTGCCGCGCGGGAAGCCGTTGTCGGCCATGATGGCGAGCACACGCTGGCGCTCGGCTTGCACATCGTCGGCACGATAGGGTTGTCCCGGCCGAAGAAAGGATGAGGCGGATATTTTCTCCTGCACGTCGAGGGGAAGACGCTCGATGCGCCTGTACGCCACCGAATCGATGCGCGAGCGCGGTCCCTCGACGATGGTGATGCTTGCGTGCGCGCCGTCCTCGCGAAGGTCGAAGCTGCCATCGACAGTGGCGTGGAAAAAGCCGTTGTTTTTGTAAAATTGCCGCGCGATGCCGATGTCGTCCTGAAACAGTTGCGCATCGAAGTAGCGCGGCTCGGCGGACAGAGGGAAACGCGCGCCGAAGGTGTGATAGAGCCAGGTCGGGAATGCGCCCGGCGTTGGACGGGTGCGGAAACGCGAGAGAAACTCTTCCTCCGAAAACGATGCGTTGCCCGTGATGCTCAACGAGCGCGTGAGCACGGAATCGAATTCCGTTGGTCCCAGGCGCTGCGCATGCAACGGCATCTCCGGCTGGAGGACCAGCCAAAGCGCAATAAAAAGAAGCCCGGCACAGCCGCGCCGGGCGATGTTGTGACAGCTATGGATACGAGCCTCGATCACACGAGCGCGCCCGGGGCGGGATCAATAATCCTCGTTTTCTTCGTCCCCGTAGTAGAAATCCTCGTCCACAGGGAAATCCGCCCAGATGTCCTCGATCGATTCGTAGGTTTCATCGGGATCTTCGAGTTCCTGAAGATTCTCGATGACCTGGAGCGGCGCACCGATTCGCGAGGCGTAATCGATGAGTTCGTCACGGGTGGCCGGGAATGGTGCATCATCGAGCCAGGAAGCGAGTTCCATGGTCCAAATCATGTGATGTTCTCCGCGATTGTCTATAGGTTGATGGTGAATTGCGTTCTACCAGTGCAAAAATCAACGCGCAAAGTATAGTGAATGGGGCGCCCTTTGTCAAGGGATTCCGGCACTCCTCCGACGATTTTCCTCATCGGAGCTTCGAATCAGGCCGTGTTCCCCGAATTCTCCCCTTCCGAGCTGCCGCGCAGCAGGCAGCGCGCGTGCTTCGCATTGTACCGCTGCAGCGCCACGCACCACACAGCGATGTCGCGCCGGCATGCTCCGGCGACGTTTGGATTGCCGAATTCGGCCTTCGGACAAGTGAAATCGCAGTATTCGGGAGGTGAAAAACCTTTCCCACTCTGTCGCGTGCTCATCGCGTTCCCAGCTCCGGCTGTATGCGCAGCGCCGCCACGGCTATTCCCGCGGTGGTCCACAGCATCAGCATGATTTCGTGATCGCCGAGATTGTATTCGGCAACACCATTGACCAACACTCCCAGCAGCGTGGCAACCGCGCCGAGCGCCACCAGAGAACCGATGCCCGCGCCGTGTCGGAATCCCCGCCACAGCAGCAGCGCGTACGCGCCCAGCAACGCCATCATCGCGGCAAAACCCACAATGCCATGCGTCGCGAGCAGATGCACATAACTGTTGTGCAAATGGCCGCCCTCGTCCTTGGTGGCGTCGGGCACGTATTCGCGGTACATGCGATGCATTTCACCATCACCCAAACCGAACAGCGGATGATCGAGAAACATGCGCCAACCGGTCTCCATCATGCGCAACCGACTGCGATTGCTGTTGGCCAGCACCTCGGCGCGCTGCGCGTCTTCCGCGCTCATGCGTGAAGTCGCACGCACCGTGTCGGCTGGCACCGGCGCGCCGAACTGAAACATGTGCGTCACGCGATCGGTGAAGCGCGCTGGGGCCAGCAGCATGAACAGCACACCCACGGCCAGCAATGCCCCCAACAGGAGGCGATAGCGCAACACTCCAAGCAGCACCGCACCCGCGGCGAAGCCCAGCCAACTGCTGCGCGTCTGCGTGAGCATCAGCGCGATCAGCGTCAGCAGCACGGTGGCGGCGTACACCGCGCGCTCACCGCGCGGTGTGGCGCGGTCCAGCAACAACGGGAGGAACAGCAGCACGAGCATCATGCGCAATCCGCCCGCCGTCATGTAATGCTGGAAAAATCCGAGCCGGTCCAGCTTTGCGATGAAAAAGGCGGCGATGCCCAGCAGTGAATACGCCCCGGCAATCATGGCGAGGTACAGCAGGAAACGACGGAGCTTCTGCTCGTTGCCCAACGCCCCGGCAACGATGTACACCATGGCGATCAGCAGCACGCGCTTCGCGCTGCCGAGAGCGGATTCCGGATAGCGCGCGAACACAACCATGAGCAGGACGGCGGCAACCCATGCGAGGAAATACCATTCGAGGCCCGTACGACGCAGCATCCCGGCGCGATCGACGACGGCGAGCCACACGAACAGCAGCACGGACGCGACAAAGGCCAGCGACGACAGCGCCATGGAAAACAGGATGCCGCCGGCACAGAGCAGCGCGGCAAGAAACAGCCCGCCGCGCAGGCGTTCGCTATACGTCACGGCACTCACAGGTGGAACTGCATCTGATACAAGCGATGGTACAAACCGCCGAGCGCCAGCAGCGAATCATGCGTGCCCGTTTCCACCACGCGGCCGGCCTCCAGCACGTAAATGCGATTGGCTTTCTGAATGGTGGAAAGGCGGTGCGCGATCACAATCGACGTTCGCCCCGCCATGAGATTCTCGATGGCATGTTGCACCAGCACTTCCGACTCGGTGTCGAGCGAGGAGGTGGCTTCGTCGAGAATAAGTATGGGGGGATTTTTATAAATGGCGCGGGCGATGGAGAGGCGCTGCCGCTGCCCACCCGACAATTTCACACCGCGATCACCGATCACGGTGTCATACCCCTCGGGCGTCTCCATGATGAAATCGTGCGCGTTCGCGGCGCGTGCCGCTTCGATGATGCGCTCCATCGAGGCCCGCGTGTCGCCGTAGGCGATATTCTCGCGAATGCTGGCATTGAAGAGAAAGGTCTCCTGTGTGACGATTCCCATCAATCCACGCAGCGATGCCACGGTGAGATCGCGCACATCGTGACCATCGATCAGCACGCGGCCTTCGGTCGCATCATAGAAACGCGGCACAAGATCCACCATTGTGCTCTTGCCAGCGCCGCTCGGACCCACGAGCGCGATCACCTCGCCGGCGCGTATTTCCGCATCGATGCCGTCAAGCACGATATCGCCGGTGTCGTAGCGGAAGCGCACCTTGTCGAACACGATGCGGTCGCGGAAGGCGTCGATCTCCGTTGCGCCGGGACGATCCACAATGCGCGGCACCATGTCGAGCAAACCGAACACGCGCTCGGCGCCCGCAACGCCCTGTGCGGTTTGATTGATCGTTTGCCCGAAATACTTCAGCGGCTGCATCATCTGCAGCATGGAGAAAATGTAGGCCACGAACACGCCACTACTCATGCCGCTGCGGCCGGTGAGAATGGAATCGCCCATGAACCAGAGAATCACCACCACCACCAGCACGCTGAGTGTCTCGGTGATGGGTGTGGACAATTCACGCCGCCGCTTGATGCGCACAAAGGTGCGGTAGTAGTGGTTGTTCTCATCGAGAAACTTCCGCGTCTCGAATTCCTCGGTGCGAAACGCCTTGATGATGCGCATGCTCGACAGTCCCTCGTCCAACACCGTGGTGATGCGTGCGATGGACTCCTGCAGACGTTCGCTTTCGTGCTTGACCCAGTTGCCGATGCGCGCCAGCACAAAGCCGGTCAGGGGAAGCAGCACGAGCACGAGCAAGGTCAATTGCCAGTCGATGAGAAACAGCAGCGTGGTGTACACGAAGATCTGTGGCGGATCGCGGAACAGACTGTTCACCACACCGATGGCCGAGTCATTGATGAGCTGCACGTCGCTGATGATGCGCGACATGAGCATGCCCTTTTTCTCCTCGGTGAAATAACTCAGCGAGAGGCGGTTCATGTGCTCGTACAGTGACTGCCGCAAATCCCGGATAATGCCCTGCTCGGCCGGAGCGATCACCCAGAGTTGGGCGTAGTGGAACAGGTTTTTGAACAGGAACGAGCCAATGATGAGCAGGCAGAGCATGCGCAACGCCGACACCGGATCGGTGGAGGCCAGCAGATTATTCATCTGCCCGAACGCCCAGGGCTTGATGTTCTCCAACGATAGCGGCGGCAGCGCGTGATACACCGGCGGCGTTTTATCGAACAGTACATTAATGAACGGGATGATGAGCACCACCGTGATCATGTTGAAAATCACGGAAAACAGCATCGCGACGGAGGACAGGGCGAGATTCCGCTTGTACGGTAGAACGTAGCGAAGAATGCGAGCGATGGTTTTCATGCTGCTCCTCCCCCATCCGTGTCGTGGACAAGACCCAGGCGGCAACGCATGCGGCCTTCGGCCACGCGAAGCGCGTACAGATCCTTGCTGCGCTGGGGAATGCTGGTGCGGGGATGGTGCATGTGGTACTGTATAGCGAGGTGCCGGATGGATTTTGCCCGAAGCCCGAGGAGTTCCAGACGAAGTTGCACATCGCTGTCCTCTCCCAATCCGGGGCCGTCGTAGGATTCGTCGAAGCCGTTGATTGCGACGAGATGCTCCCGGGCCACGGAAAAATTGCTCCCGAGCATGCCCCTCGGCGAAGCATGTAATATGCGCCGGAGAAGGGGACTTTCAAAGCGCAGCCCGTCCTCGATGCGCACCGCCGCACCCCTCGCACCTTCCCACCACTCGCGCGGACCGATGCGCTCGAAGCGCCCGCCGCGTATACGATCCACATTCAAAGCGGCGGTCCAGCGCGCACTCATCTCGGCACGGCGTCCGCAGAGAAACACGCCCTCTTCACGATTCTCGGCATGATCCTGGAGAAAGAGCCGATGCGGAACGCAGTCGCCATCGATGAACACCATCCATCCACCCGTCGCCTCGCGGATCGCGCGGTTGAGCATGACATTCTTCCGCCATCCCTTGTCCTCGTGCCAGAGATGCTTCAGGGGAAAAGGGAGTTCCGGCTCCAACGAGCGCAGCAACTGACGGACATCCTCCTCGGAGCCATCATCGGCCACGAGCAGCTCGGCGTCGGTCCAGGTCTGACGCTTGAGCGCTTCGAGCACAAGGCGCAGGCGCTCCGGCTGCCGGTACACCGCAACGACCAAACTCAGTGCGGGAGCGCTCATGTTGCGCGCTCTCCGAGCGCATGCAGAAGCGCGGCGGCCACACGTTGCGGCGGTATGCCCTTCATGCAGACGGGATCGGGACAGTCGGTGCGGCGGCAGCAGATCGCGTCTATGTCGTCGGCTTGCAACACCGTGGCGCGTTCGCCCCAGGGTCCCTGGCTTTTCGGATTCGATGGTCCGTAGAGCGCGACCACCGGAGGATGCAGCGCGGTGGCGATATGCAGCGGGCCGCTGTCGTTGCCCACAATGGCGGCGCAGCGGTCGATGAGCGCGGCAGTGTCGCGCAGAGAGAGCGCGGGCGCGGCGAGCACACGTCCCGGGGCGTGCGCGGCAAGCGCTTCGGCGTCGGCACGTTCGATGTCGTTGCCCCAGAACACCAGAAAGCGCCGCTCGCGGAGTTCCGGCAACGTTACCAACTCCATCCAGTACGGCAGCGGCCATTTCTTCGAGGCATACCCTCCGGTGGGGATAATGCCAATCACCGCATCGTTGTCCGCACACCCCAGCGCACGCCATTGCCCGTCGGCGCGCTCCCGCTCGTCATCGGCAATGCGCCACACCAGCGCGCGCGTGCGCAGCGGAATGCCCATGTACTGCAACACGAACAGATTGAACTCGGCCTCATGCCCGTGATTGGCCGCATGCGCGGAGAGGCGGTGATTGTACAGCCACTTGCGCCCTCGAAAATCGAAGCCGACGCGCGTATGCGCGCCCGACACCACGGATTGAATCGCCGTGGCCGGCGAGCAGATGAGGTCGATACTCAGATCGAAACGCCGCCGCCGCAGACGACGCAGGAACCCCAACTGCCAGCGAATGCTCTCGTGCTCGAACAGCAGCACTTCGTCCACATCCGGATTATTGCGCAGCACCAGCGCGCTGGCGGTGCGCACCACGTAAGCGATGTGCGCCGTCGGATACGCCAGACGCAGATTGGCCAGCAGCGGTGTAGTCCACAGCACATCGCCGATACCGCTCATGCGGATGACGAGAATGGATTCGGCGGGAAATTTCATCGTGTGTGCGCGCGTCCGGACTCTGTGTGCGGAAGCTTAGAATTTGTAGCCGATGGCACGCAGGAAGGCCTTGCGCGCGGCGATGTCGTCCTCGTTTTCGATGCCCTGCGAAGGCATGCCATCGATCACCCCGAGAATGCCGCGCCCCTGCTCGGTCTCGGCGATGATGACTTCCGTGGGATTGGCGGTGGCACAGTGAATGCGCGCCACCTCGGGCACCATTTTCACCGTATTGAGAATGTTGATGGGAAAGCCACCCTCCATCATGATGATGAAGCTGTGGCCGGCGGACAGCGCATAGGCGTTGCGCCGCGCAAGCTCGATCAATTCCTCGTTGTTGCCCGACCAGCGCACCAGCGCCTTGCCGGAGGCCTCGCAAAACGCGATGCCGAATTTCATGTGCGGAGCGGTCTGTACAATGGCTTCGTGAATGTCCTCGACCGTCTTGATGAAATGCGCGTGTCCGAGAATGAAATTCATGTCCTCGGGTTTTTCAATGCGCAGTACGTGCAGTTGCATGTCCAAGCTCCTTGTCCATCAACGAAGGTGAAGAAATGTGGTCGCGGCTCCCTCGCGCGAGTGCAGGCGGAGGAGATACACGCCCGGGCGCAAGGTACCGCTGTCGAGGCGCAGCGTGCCATTTCCGGCGGAAACAGTGCGATTGTACACCCGCCGCCCGAGCGCATCGTACACGTCCAGCGCGCCGTCAGCAGGCAATTCGTAGTCCACGGCAACGGAGGCGTCCACACGGGCGGGCTGCGGATACAACGCCGCGATGCGTGGCACTGTGAGGAGGCCCGGGTGCTCGACGGACGTTGCGCGCGTGAGCTGTACCGCCCAGGGCAGCACGATGGTATCCTCGGAGCTGATGCGCATGTGGACGCGGAGAATGTGCGCGCCGGGCAAGAGCGGCGAGGTGTCCCACACGCACAGCGTGTCGCGATAGCGCTGGCGAATGGAGGGTTGGGAAACGCGTATCGGCGCATCGGGTTCGTCGGCGCGCAGCACATCGAGCCAGTACGAAGTGAAATACACCGGCACATCCGCACCGGGCAGGAAGCGCACCGTGCCGTACACGGGCACCAGCGCGTTCACCGGCGCCTGCGACGGCTCGTCGATGCCGATCACCGCCGCCACCGCTCCCGGCCCCACCTCGGGCAGCGCGGGGAAGGTGCAATGAAACAGCGCCAGCACGCCGTTGTCGGCCGCCCGTGGAGTGAAATTCTGTATGCCGCTCTGAATGCCCACCCACTGCGAAACGCCGCGCGCCAGCACCGGAGCGCGAATGGAGGATTGGATGAATTGCATGCGCGACGAATCCTGACTGCCCACGTAGCCGCCGGAGCCATCGCAGATGCTGGACGTGACGGTCACGTTGCCACGTCCCATGGACAGGATTTCCCCGAACACGGAATTCGTCACACTCAAATCCGCCGTGCCCAGCGCGTAAAGATTCCACGCACCCACGCGGCTGCGCTGAAAGCGGATGTTGCGATCGCTTATAGGCAGTGCGTAGTCGTTGAGTGCGCTGTTGTTCACCAGGCCGGTGACGGTGGCGGCACCGGGGCCGTGAAACATCAACCCCACGGCGAGCAGATCGGCGTCGGTCACCAGCGCGTCGCTGCCCGCTTCAATCATCAGCGCCCAGCGCAGATTCACACATTCCTCGAACGCCCATCGCGTGCCGATGCCGCTGTGCGCTGCGACGGAATCGGGATACACCCAACGATCCAGCACGTCGGTCCCGGGAATACGCATGCTGGCGCTGGCGCCGGCGGGAAGATTCAACCACGCGAGCAAGGCCGAGCAGCGCAGAAAACTGGCGGCGGCCTCGTCGAACAGCAGCACTTCGCCCAGGCCATCGCAGTCCGTGGCCTCCATGCGCGCGCGCTGCGTCACGCTCGTGGTCATCACCGCGTTGGTTACGGACGAGGCATCGAGGCGCAGCACAGCGCTGTCCATCACGGCGCAGCCCACATTGTAGCCACCGCAATCCAGCGTGCCGCCTGCCAGCCACAGCGAGGCGGTATTGCGGAGGAGAATCGATCGTTGATAGAGGAAGTCCGTCACGAAACGCAACTGGCTCCCCTGCAACTCCACACCGCCGTTGTTGAGGATGTAGACATTGCCCCGCACACGCAGTTCGGTGGACTGCACGCGCAGCCGACCGTTGTTGAGCACGATCACATCCCCGTTCACTTCCAGAGCCGTGTCAAGCACGCGCACTTCGTTGGGATTGGGAAAGCCCACGACGAGATCCTCGGGGCCCGGCAGGATAGCGGGCGTGGACGCGCGTTGCGGCACGCGCGGCAGGGCGGGATGTGGCAGTGACTGCGCCACCGCGATGCCGGCGGTGAGCAGGCAGAGCAGAGTCACGAGGATGGAGTTTTTCACAACGCTTTCCGTATATTACGGTTTGTCCACATCGATAAAGTACGGGATTCCTCCCCTCCGTTCAAGAAGTGAGGGAACCCGCCACGCGGATGGCGCGTTGAACCTCGATGTTGAGTTTTTCCGATTTTTTCCGTCTCACAATATCAGAAGAGGAAACCATGAAGTATCTGGCAACCCTGAAAGCACTCGCGCTGGCCGTGGCCGTGAGTCTCACACTCGTCGCCTGCGACGAGGAGGACAGCAACCCCATCGACGCCGATCCCGATGTCAGTGCCCCCACGAGTCTGAAGGCCGCCTCCGCCGAGAGCGCCATTCTCCTGAGCTGGACCGCATCGGTGAGTGAATCCGCCAGCAACTTCGGCAGCTACGAAATCGCCGTGCTCAACAAGACCACCGGCACCTCGCTCGCCCCGCGCACCGCGGCCAAGGGCATCACCAGTTTGCGCATCGACGGATTGAAGAATGGCGACCGCTATGAATTCACGGTGCGTTCCCTCACCACCGCCGGCAAGAAGAGCACGGGCTTCGCGCAGATCGAATGGTCGCCAGCCTATCGTCAGACGCTGGACGACATGGGCAACGTGATCAAGGTGTACGCCACGACTTCCACCAATTTCAACAGCGGCATCGATCTGTTCAACGCCGACAAAAAGGCCGAAGTGATTCCGCAGTCGGGTCAGATTTTCCGTGATCGCGGCGATCTGTACGTGTTCGCCGAGAACAACACTTCCGCGCTGTCGGTCATCAGTCCGGATCAGGCCAGCAACAAGGGTCTCGAAACGCAGTTCTCCAGTGTCGCTCCGGCCGATGCCGACGATCTCAACGCCCATCTGCTCGGCACGGCTCCGGCCACGAACAGCTACACGCTCAAGCAGTTCACCATCTCCGACGTTGCTGTGAGCACCGGCAAGGTGTACTTCGGTCGTCTGGTGCGTGGCACGGACAACTACTACTTCCGCATGCTCGTCAAGCGCGGTTCCAATGGCAAGCTCATCCAGGGCAGCGGCGCCGACCGTTACCTCGAACTCGTGGTCAGCTTCCAGGACGCGGCGAACGTGCCCTTCGCGAAGAAATAAGCTTCGCCTCGTTTTTCTCAGGGAAGGCCGTGTTTCGCGGCCTTCTCTTTTTTTTGGGGAGAGAGTAGTGAGAATAGAGTGGGCAAGGAGGAATTCGTATTCACGCTTTCGGATTCCGGAATCCTCCTTACTCTCCTCACCTCACTACTCTCCTTCTTCATTTGATTATTCACCGCATCTCGCCGCTTCCACAAGAGCCAGGATCGAAGCGGCACGACATTTCTCCCTGCATTTCGCTATTTTCCAGCGAACGAGAGACGCCACGCATGTTCCATCATCCATAAGCGCGAGGAAGCAATGAAGCATTTGCTCTACTCCCTGTTCGCACTGTTCCTGCTCGTGGGCTTCAGTGCCTGCGACGACGATTCTCCCACCGATCCTGTGGACGCCGACGTCTCACCGCCTTCCACGCTTCGCGCGTCTTCGGCGGATCAGGCGATTATTCTCAACTGGACGCCGTCCAGCAGCGAATCGCAGGAGAATTTCGATGGGTATCAGGTCCACGTGCTCAATAAAAGCACGAATGTGTTTTTCATCGAGAAAGCTCCGAAGGGCAGCGGCTACACCGTGCGCAACCTCGACAATGGCACGCGCTACACCGTCACGGTGCGTGCGGTGACCAAGCTCGGCAAGGAGAGCGCCAGCTTTGTGCAGATTGAATGGGCACCGGCGATTCGTCGCGCCGTGGATGTGCAGAATCAGGTGATTCGCGTGTACGCCACCACATCCACCACCTTCAACAGCGGCATCGATTTGTTCAATCCGGATGGCAAGGCCGAGGTGATTCCGCAATCCGGTCAGGCCTTCAAAGATCGCGGCGATCTTTTCGTGTACGCGCCGGACAACAATTCGCAGTTCCTCTCCATTCGCAGTCCGCACACCGCTGCCAATCAGGGCCTGGAGACGCAGTTCAGCACCGTGACCTACGACGCCAACAGTCTCGATGAGAGCTTCGCCACCACCTCGCCGCAGGTTGCCAGTTATACGAAGACCGACGTCTCGGTCACCGGCGCCACCGTGCCCATGGGCCTGGTGCTGTACGGCCGGCTGAAGCGCGGAACCGACCATCAGTATTTCCGTCTCTGCGTGAAGCGCGACCCCGCCACCGGCAAACTCGTCCGCGGCGTGGGAGCCGATCGCTACATTGAAATGGAAGTGTCCTTCCAGCTCGAGAAGAACGTCCCGTTCTCGAAAAAGCACTGACGCATCTCTTTGCGAGGAAGCGCGCGCAGCGGAAGAGGGCGCGCGCTTTCTTCCCATTCCCCTACCATCAACTCGGAGCCGCGATGAAACCCGCCTTCCACACCGATGAAGGCACGGGAACGCCCCTGCTTCTCGTCCACGCTTTTCCGCTCACCTCGGCGATGTGGGAAGCCCAGCGCCTGCGCTTGCGGGGGCAGTGCCGCGTGCTCACGTTCGACCTGCCAGGATTCGGACGCGGAGGACCGGTATTCCCCGATCAGAGCATCGATCACTGCGCCGATATGGCCGTGGCCCTTCTCGACACGTTGGGCATTGAGCGCGCGGTTGTAGGTGGCTGCTCCATGGGCGGCTACATCGTACTGGCAGTGCTGCGCCGCCATCCGGAGCGCCTCGCAGGGCTAATTCTGGCCAATACACGCGTGGGCGCGGACAGCGAGGAAGGCGTGGCCGGACGCATGGCGCAGATCGAACGCATTCGCACGGGCGAATTCGCCGCCGTGGTGGACGGCATGCGTCCCCGCCTGCTGGGCGCCACCACGCAGGATACCGCGCCGGAGGTGCTGCGCCTAGTGGAAGATATCACCGCGATGGCCACGCCCGAGGGTGCCATCGCCATGCTGCGCGCCATGGCGCAACGGCCCGATTCCACCGAGGCGCTGCGCACCTGCTCCGTGCCCGTGCTCTCCATCGGTGGTGCGGAGGATGTGCTGATTCCGCCGTCGGAAGCCGAGCATATCGCCGCACTCGCGCCCGACGCCACGCTTCGCATCATCCAGCTCGCCGGACATTTGAGCAATCTTGAGCGACCGGCGAAATTCACCGATGCGGTCAAGGAGTTTCTCCTCCGCTGCGAACACTCCGGCTGATTCGTACGTCCCATTTTCACAAACACCCGCAAGGGCGATCATGAGTGAACAAGGCGCGATGCAAACCCCGCCACGATTGCGCACACTGGGCCTGGCGCTCGGATTGCTGGCTTTCGTCGCGGTGCTGCTGTTACCCGCACCCGAGGGATTGAGTGCGCAGGGCATGGCGGTGCTGGCCTGCGCGGTACTGCTCGCGTTGTGGTGGATGACCGAAGCCCTGCCGATACCCGTGACCTCGTTGCTGCCCATTGTGCTCTTTCCGTTGCTCGGCGTGATGAGCGTACAGGAGGCCTCGGCGCCGTATGCGGATTCGCTGGTCTTTCTCTTTCTCGGCGGCTTCATTCTGGCACTGGGCATCGAGCGCAGCCGCGCGCACAAGCGCATCGCCCTGCTGGTATTGCGCATCATGGGCGAACGACCCGCGCGCATCGTACTCGGCTTCATGCTGGCCACAGCGGGTCTTTCGCTGTGGATTTCCAACACCGCCACTGTCATGCTGATGCTGCCCATCGCGCTGGCCGTGCTCGAGCGGACGGAGCGCGGCACTGCCAAGGGCACGCAGGGCAACTTCGCCATGGCGCTGCTGCTGGGCATCGCCTATGCGGCAAGTATCGGCGGTGTGGGGACGTTGATCGGCACGCCGCCCAACATTGTGCTCGCCGGTGTGATGGGCAAATTGCATCCCGAGCTGCCGCCCATTGGCTTCGTGCAATGGATGCTCTTCGGCATTCCCCTGGTGGTCCTGTTCCTGCCCCTGTGTTGGCTGTTGCTGGTGCGCGTGCTGCCATTCACGCGCTTGCATGGCGTGGCGGCGGTCGGTGCGGCCGCGTCGCTGGACGAGGAGTTGCGCGCGCTGGGTCCTGTTAGTCGCGTGGAGCGACGCGTGCTGCTGCTGTTTCTCGCCACCGCCCTGGGGTGGATATTTCGCGTACCGATAGAAATCGGGACGCTGCGCATGCCGGGTCTCACCGATGTGCTGCCGCAGCTTACCGACGCGGGCATTGCGATGAGTGCCGCCGTGGCGTTGTTCCTGCTTCCCACCGGCAGTGGGACGCCCTTGCTGCAATGGCAGGACGTGCAGAAAGGCGTGCCCTGGGGCATATTGCTGCTCTTCGGCGGCGGCTTCGCTCTTGCCGAGGCCATGCGGCGCAGCGGCGTCACCTTGTATCTGGGTGGATGGATCAATTCCATGGACGGCGTGCCCGTGTTGCTCGTTATCGCCAGCGTGTGCCTGCTGCTCACCTTTCTCACCGAACTCACCTCCAACACCGCCACAGCGAGCATACTCGTGCCCGTCACCGCCGGCGCCGCGGTGGCATTGGGACAGCATCCACTCCTGCTGGCACTCCCCGCCGCGCTCAGCGCCTCCTTCGCCTTCATGCTGCCCGTGGCCACACCGCCCAATGCCATCGTCTTCTCCACCGGCCAAGTCGGCATCCGACACATGGCCACCACGGGCTTCGCGCTCAATCTGATGGGCGTCGTCCTCGTCACCGCGCTGATGTACGCGCTCGGACAATACGTTTTCGGATTCGTGATCCTGTAAGCACTGCCGGCATCGGCGTTGGCGGCAAGGGAAAGCCGACGGCGAAGCAACGGTGCCACCCTTTCGCTTGACGCAACCCGCATTATCCCACGTCGATCCGACTCAGCCCGGATTTCCGCGTGCGTACGCCCGTCCTCCCCTGTAACCGTTTCCCTCCGCCGGTGTCTCCTATATCGGATTCGTTCACCGGAATTCCGTACCATCAGCAGCCCAAGGATACACCCATGGCCCTCGACGCCCTCGTTGAAAGCGACTTGATACGCCTCAACGAGTTTCTGGAAGCGCAGCACATACCGAAGCGGGCGATACGCGAGGAAGTGCCTTCGCTGCGTCCCGCCGCTTTCACGCTGGAACAGAATCATCCGAATCCGTTCAATCCCGTGACAAGCATTCCCTTCACGTTGCGATACGAGCAACACGTGCGACTGGCGGTATTCGATTTACTCGGACGCGAGCTCGCGGTGCTGGTCGACGGCGTGTTGCCGGAGGGCAGGCATGAGCGGCGTTTCGACGCGGGGCAGCTTCCCGCCGGGGTGTATCAGTATCAACTGACGGCGGAGGGTGCGAGCGAAAGTCGCACATTGACGCTGGTCAAGTAGTGGTCGTTCGTCGACGGGGGAGCGTGCCTCCCCCGTCCCTGTTCCCGTTACCCATCGAAATCCGCAATCACCCACGCGTACGAGGTTGTCATGAAATACACCATACCACTCGCCTTCCTCTTGATCCTGCTCTCGCTCGGCTCCTCCTGCGGCGACGATCCCGTGAGCCCGCTGCTGCCCGACAGCACCTCCCAGGAATTCACCTTCGATGTTACTTACATCGACGGCGATGTCAACGCCACACTGTACGATATTTGCCGCATTAATGACACGTGTATCTGGGCGGTTGGATGGATAGTGCGTCATGAAAATGGAGAGTATTTAAGATACAACGCCGCTCGATGGAACGGTCGCAACTGGAGTCTCGAGCAGATCCCGGATTCCATTCTAGGTGATTCGAAGCAACAGGTGCAGCAGCTTAGTGTTGTGTACGGTGCTGATCCGAGCGATGTATGGTTTATAGCTGGAACCATTTTCATTCACTGGAATGGCGAATCATTCACAACCAATGACCAACTATGGCGTGAGATGAAAGGCCCCCTTCACGAATGCTGGGCCTCTGGACCGGACAATATCTGGATGGGGGGAATGAACGGCGAGTTGGTCCATTTCAATGGGCGGATCTGGCGTCGTATCAAGAACGATATCGAGTACGAGATCACAGGCATCTGGGGTCAGGGTGACACGGTGCTCATCGCCGCGACCGAGAATCCGGTGCGTACGCGCACGAAATTCTACACCGTGGTCAACGAAGAGGTGCGCTTCCTGATGGAGGACAGCTCCGTGGTGCAGGTGGAAGCCGTGTGGTACGAACACTTGCAGAACATCCTGGCCGAGGGCCCTTGGTCGTATCATTACGACGGGACCTCGTGGAGTAGAGTACTTTGGGGAAAGGGAGGGCAAGCA
>JAMIQH010000347.1:0-3379 GCA_035914695.1 Bacteroidota bacterium
GACCACCGAGCCCGCGGTGAACCTCGATAGCGCATTCGACAATGTGACGACTGAGGACGTTTTCTTCCAACGATTGATTGTTCATGCGTTGTCTCCCACTGTTTTCCCTATTCCCAAAGTTCGGCCATGGCCTTCGTGATTGCCGACAGCGCGAAATGATTGAAGAAATTATGTAATCCCACGTTCGCAAACCAGCGTGTCACCAATCCACCACAACGACGCTTCCGCCGTATGCCATGTCGCAAGGCTGCGAAGAAGTGCGCCTGAACATTTCATTGCGACAGAACATTTCATTGCGCCCTCGCATCCTTGCGCCTTTGCGTTACTGTGCTGTAACATCGCGAGTGCCGAGACTGTGAACAATTCATCTACTACAGCAGCATGCTTCCGGTCACTATCGCAATCAGCGCGCAGATCGCATAGCTCACGAAGGTCACCCAGTAGCGGATGGGCTCCCCGTCGCGACTGTACACGCGCGTCTCAAAGCCCCAACCCCGCGCGAGGATTTCGCCCGTGCGTATCGCGGGGTACAGCAACACGACGAAGGGCACTGCGATGAAGAAAAAGATTATCGAGAGCATTGAAGAACCTGAAAGAAGGTGCGCAAATCCGGAACGCTTGGCCCGGTCATCCCACGTGTGAGACTGTAGTCCCTGGATAGCTCAGCGTCAGGCGCAGCATGTCGATGAGCTGAATGCCGTCCTCGAATATCGGCTCGGGATAGTTCCGGACGAAGAAATCGCGATCGATGCTCGTGACCCGAAAACCCTGTCGTTGGTAGAATGCGAGCTGATAGCCGAAGGTACCGGTGCCCAGCTGCACATGACATAGTTAATCAGACGCACTCAGCGTTATCGTCACGCTGAGCGACGAGCCCGCGGCAAGGACGTTCGGTAAGAACAGATCTTGGTTCGGGCTCGGAGTCGAAGCGTCGTGCAACTGGCTACCGAGGCTTCGACTCCGCGCCGGAATCACACAGTACCATCTCGGAGGAAGGTGCTCGGCGCTGCGCTCAGCCTGACGATTGGCGTCACTCGCGATCCATACCGGCGTAAGCGCTGCTGAACAGGCTCGATTTGACGCGCCCCGGCGTGACGGTAGAAATCGATCACCCACCTCAACAGCTCCGTGCCGTAACCCGATCTCTGCTGCTCCGGAAGCACGGCGATGCTCATCAACTCGTAGCTGTCAGCGCCGCGGGGCTGCACGACGCATGCGCCCACGACACGGGCGTCACGCATGGCCACGAAGCATTTCGACCCCGAGAGCGACGAGCGGATTTTTTCCTCCGACGGATCCGCCAGCAGCAACAACTCGATGGGCGCGTGGGTTACCGGTATTTCTTGTATCAGCAACGGCATGGGTGTGAGTTGCCTGGCAGGTGAAGGTCCATTCGGATTGCACATATCCAGAGTCAATGAGCGGAATTTTCCGCAGCCGAAAAAGAATCCGCATCGGGTCGCGACGAGAAGCGCCTGAACCTTCCGCCACGTATTCGCATCCTTGCATCTCAGCGTTCCCCCACGCCTCCGCGAAGTGGTGCGGATAGCAACACTGTCTTTCAGGCCGCCACTTCGATGTAATGTACGCTCGTTGATGGAGCGGGCACCTCCACACCATCCTCGCGCAGGCCTTCGATGTGAAATGCTATCGCCTTTCGAATTTCCGCTTCCAGCTCCGGAACCGTATCGGCTGTGGCGATACATCCCGGTAGATCTGGAACATACGCGCTATAATTCCGCTCGGCTTTCTCGATGACAATCGCGTATCGCATTACGTTCTCACTTCTTCAACTGTGCTTGTTTGAAAATACTGTTTCGCGTTCCCAGAGGCAATTCATCTCCCGGTTTACCGGCAACAGTGACTCGTCCTTTCTTCAATGGATGCTTGAATCGACGATGGCTCCCTCGCGTGGCGGCAAGATACCAGCCGTCTTCTTCAAGGATACGAAGTATTTCCGATACTTTCATGAGAATTTGTCCCCTTTTTTACCGCGCCCCGTGGCGAAATGTCGCCCAATGTTTGAAGCATTCCTCTGAACCAGTGAATATCGACGAAGGTGCGTATGAATACGTCTCCGCGACTTTGCGTTTCTCTACGCCTGGAGCCCATTCCCACGCGGTGAATGCCGTCCCTCACATCGCATTCGCCAAAGTTGACCACCAGCCCCGGCTTGAGCCCTGTCTGGCGAAGCAAGGATAGCGCCTGTCCCTCGAACACCGGGCTATACGTACTCGTCGCTTTGCATGCGGCGATGACCAGCTCTCCCACGATGAGATCGACGCACCGCCACGAAGCGCCCCGGAACCGCGCCACTGCGGGACGAGGCGACGCGCGTGTCGGAAACCACAACATGTGTTGCTCGGCTGGATCATTCTTTCCGGACATCGGAACCCGCGACGGAGAATGAATGTATCCTCGATAAAAAAGATCCGAGTTCTTGTATGATATCACAAAGAGTGCTTCAACCGGAGGCCAATCGAGAAGCTCCATCACTGACGAATAGATGGCGCAATCGAATTGCAAAGGTCCGCGTTTCGGCGGACCCTTGTATTCCGGTCATTTTTCGTCGCGTACATTCGCGCGTTCAGATGCTGTTATCGTTCGATGACGAACAGCTTGGACGCAGCGCATTGACCTCCAAGCAGCGTGATCGAATACACGCCTGAGGCCAAATTGGAAGTATCGATTGAAGTGACATGAACTCCGCCGCTGAGCCTCCCGGTGGGGATGATTCGGGTAAATGCACCGAAAACATCGGATAAAGCCATGGTCAGAGCCACGCCGTCCGGTGTGGCGGTTGTCACGGTCAGCATGTCCTGCGCTGGATTCGGGTTGATGGACGTGATGCTCACGCCGCATCCGTCGGCGGAGTATTCCTCTGTTGTGACACTTCGGCGAGGCGCAACCGGAACGATCATATCCTTGGAACGAGTGAGGTCGCGGCCCTCGGCACGCATGATTATGCCATACTCGCAGAATGGTTCCAAGATATTCGATAGATTCCAGTGTTGCGTCCTCCATTCGCCATTCGTATTCGTCAATGCCGATCTGAACACGGTCACGTGGGTATTACGGTCTCCATTCCGGTATCGAACGATCTCTATATCGCAGCAGTCTCCGGAATAGAAGTAATCGAGTGATATGCCACTGTCGTCGCCGGGAATGAAGGAAAACGCGCGTGATGTCGAATTCAACTGAGGCGCGGCAATCAACCGTTCGCGGTTGGAGACTACCGACGCGCCTCCGATTTTCAAAAACAGTGTTGGCATCTTAGCGGACGAATCCTCGGCACCGAATGATTGAACTGATTCAAAAGTAACATCGCGTCTTTTGTTCAGGTGAATATCGCAGGTTTCAATCGTCTGCGACCAGTTAC
>JAMIQH010000348.1:0-5565 GCA_035914695.1 Bacteroidota bacterium
CAGTTTGAAAAGTATAAAGAAATTTATCCAACAGCTCCGCTAATGTGCAGCGAATATTGGACTGGTTGGTGCCGTACAGCGTGTTGAACACGGTGTAGCTATCCGAATCGTCCGGATTGCGGCCCGAGAGGCGGTCGAAGCCCGCGCCCACGCGCAAGCCCAGCAGCTCGGGGAAGCGGTACCCCACGCGCGCGCCGACCATATTCGCCGAAATGTGGTGGGTTTCCATGCCCGCTATCATGTGGTCGCCGAATTGCGCGGCGGCTTCCACCTCGTAGTCCAGCATGCCCGCGTGTCCCCCCGTCAGCAAGCCGGCCGTGTGGCGGTTCTGACGCACGGTTTCGGTGGCGGGATTGTCGAACAGCCAGAAGCCATGCACGTTCACGCGCGATTCCTTGGGTGCCCAGGTGACCCAGCTTCCCGCCAGCACCACGTCCCGCACATACAGGGGCGCTGCAGTATTGCGAAGCAGCGCCGCTCCGAAGGCATCCATTTTCACATCGCCGAAATTCAGACGCAGCACGCCCGCGTCGAACGACTGCCCCACATTGCTCCAGTCGATGGCGCCCAACAGTCGCTCGTTGCCGTAGGACAGCACTTGACGGCCGAGCTTCACCGACAGCACATCGTCGGCGAGGCCGGTGATTTCGAGATAGCCCTGGCGGAGATCGAAATGCTGCGCGCTGCCGTTGAGCGTGCTGCCGCTCTCGCCGAAGGTGCGGGCGTCCTGCACCTCGAGATGCACGGACACTTGCTCGTTCACCGTTGCCGTGGCTCCCAGGCGCGCGCGCAACAGGTGGAACACGTCGTGATGCGTTGCCTCGTTGAAACTTTTGTCGTTGAATTCACTGCGCTGGCGAAGCTGACCGGTCACGGTCACGCTTTGCGCGGCGGCCGTGCCCGCGCACAGCAGCAGCATGAGCATGATGCGGAAGAATCCTCTCATGTGGTATCTCCTCGAAATGGTGGGGAAATTTCTATGGATTGCCGTTGATCTCGTGCCGGGAATGCACGCCCGCCGGGGGATCCGAAGTGAATTGCTCCGGCTCGCTCGGCGCGCTGCCTTGATTGTGCTGGTAAATGGGATTGTCGATGTCTTTGATGCGGCGGGAAAATTCCTGCTCGCTCACGCTGCTGTGCCAGTTGCCCGTGAGCATGGCAATGCCCGTCACCGACACGAACAGCAGCACCACGGCGGCGGCCACGCGCAGGGGCGTCCACTCGAAGCGCCCGCGCTTCGACGCCTTGAGCTGCAGCGTGTCGCGCACAGGGCAGGCATCCACGCAGGCCATGCAGCTGGTGCATTCGTCGGACATCACCACCTTCACCTTGTCCACGGCGATGCGGTTGGGACACACCTTGCTGCATTTGGCGCAGTCGATACAGCTGTCCGCGTTCCGCGTGATGCGGAAGGGACTGAACACCCCGAGAAAACCGAGCAGCGCTCCGTATGGACAGAGGTACCTGCACCAGAAATTCCGGATTATGAGCGAAAACAGAATTAACAGACCGATTACGGCCAATGAGAAGCGCGAGATGTCCGTAAAAAACAAAAGCATTTTGACATCCGCAACCTTATTGTACGGACTGTCGAGAAACGCCCGCAGCGAGGGAACGTCCATCTGGAAGAACACCACATACACCAGGAAGGCGAGCATGAGGTACTTGAGCGACCGCAGCGGGTAATCCAACCAGCGCCACACGCCGAAATTCCGTCCGAACAGCTTTTTCCCGAACTCGCCGATGTTCTCCGACAGCGTGCCGATGGGGCAGAACCAGCTGCAGAACGATTTCTTGAGCAGGACCGACATGAGGATGATGGCGAGAAGGATGGACAAGCCCGCGGGATGCACGCCGTGGATTTCCCCCGTCTGCATGGTGAACCACAGACTCATCAGCGCGGAGATGGGAAGGAAGCCCTCCACTCCCGGAGGACGCGTCAGGGCGATGCCGCCGCCGCCCTCGTGCCAGTAATACCAGAGAATGAACTCCGCCCCGATCCACAGGCAGAGCAAAAGAAAGGCGAACTGTATCCAGAATCGAAGCTGCTGGCCGTTGCCGGGTGCGCGCTTCGCGATGTGCTTGCTGAGGTGCTCCATTGTCGACTCTTTCGTCGATATTTAACAGAAAAAAATTTACGAGCCGGCCGCGTAGCGCTCGATCACGTTGCGGATTTTCGCTTTCGAGGCCGGGAGGAGATCCGCGAGACTGTCGTTGCTGAGCATGGAGCGAATGCGATCGCGCACCGCGCCCCAGCTGTCGTGCACCGGACAGGGTTTGCCATCGCCGCAGCCGGGGAAGCCCAGCAGGCATTGATCGAAGAAGTCCAGACCATCGATGGCCTGCACGATGTCGATCAGGTGTATGCGCTCGGCCGCACGCTGCAACTCGAAGCCGCCGTGTACGCCTTTGAACGAGGTGAGCACGTCGCGCTCGCTGAGCGATTGCAGGATTTTCGCGAGGAAATGCACCGGAATGCGCAGTTCCTTCGCCACTTCCTTTATCCCGACGCGCCGCCCGTCCTGTGTCGCGATGTACAGCGTCGCCTGGATTCCGTATTCACATGCTTTGGAGAAAAATGCCATAATGCTGATTGTCGAGTCTTTTATCGAGATTCAAAGTACATCATCCCGCGGACAAAGTCAAGCAATAATCAGCCGCTGCTTTGCGGCGAAAAATCACGAGCACACTGTGATGAGTTGGGGCTGGCTCTCACTACTCAGTGAGACAAGAGCGGCGAATAGCGGCAGCGATAAGAACCGCCGCGAGCACAAGCAATCGTGTCATGGGCGCAGCTGTATCGTGCGCACACAGGCGCGACACGGAAGAGGCGATGGAATTCCATGCCGCAGGGAGAAAATCGTGCGGTGTGTACACAGGAGAATACCGCGCCGCCTTTTCCACCACGATGTGGTTACGGTTGTTGGCGTAATCGCTGCGGTACTTCGCCGCGATTTACATCAACAGCACCCACACGATGAGTGCGAGGCCTGTGGCGAGCACGGCGGCGAAGCCGGGGATGGTGTAGCGTCGCAGCGCGAGCGCGCCCAGGGAGATGGCAATGCCCGCTTTGACGATGGTGTTCACCACGACGGCGATGAGTATGGACACCGCGGCGGTGCTTTCGCTGACCGAGCCACCGCGGGAGAGATTGGCCATGGACAGCGTGATGGCGTCCACATCGGTGAGTCCCGCCAATCCGGCGGCGATGAACACGCCCGAGTCGCCGAGGTAATGCTGCGCCGCGCGTGACACGAAGATAATTGCCGCGAAAATCAGACCGAATTTCAGGGCGCTTCCCAATTCGAAGGGATTGGCCAGCGATACTTCGGAATTGGCGCTGCCGCGTTTGCCAAACAACAGCAGCACGCTGGCGAGCACCCCGCTGCCGGTGAGAATGGCGAGCATGGGCCACATGAAGGCCAGCAGCGAACGATTCACCACCGCGATCTCGATGAGAATGCGTGGGTACATGATGGTGCACGCGAGTATGATGGCCGAGGCGAAGGTCTTGCCCAGTTCCGGTGCTTCGCGACTCTTCTGCGAGAAAGACAAGGTGACGGCAGTACTCGAAACGAGACCGCCCATCATGCCGGTCAAGGCCAGCCCCTTGCGGGAACCAAACACTTTCACCAGCACATAGCCGGCGAAACTGATGCCGGCGATCAATACCACCATGTACCAGATTTGCCTCGGGTTGAGTACATCCAGCGGTCCCATGGTCTGATTGGGCAGTATCGGGAGAATGATGGCGGAAATGATGGCGAATTTGAGTGTGGCGTAAATGTCCGCTTCGGACACGTGCTCCACCAGCGTACGCAGGGGGCGCTTGAGCGAGAGAAACAGCGTGAGTACCACGCCCGAGGCAATGGCGATGGTGTAGTACTCGTGGAAGGCCAGCACGCCCGCGAGAAAAACGATGAGCGCGGCGATTTCACTTGTCGCGCCGGGGTGACCTCCGCGCGCTTCGATCACATAGGCGCCCACCACGAGCACGAAGAATCCACCCGCCAGCACGGCGAGCATCCACGGGCCCAACACCTGGCCGAGCATCGCCGAGAGAAATCCCAGCAATCCGATCATGGGAAACGTGCGTATGCCCGCGAACAGCGCGCGGTTGGCCTCGACCGAGCGCTCGCGCTCGAGCCCCACCAACGCGCCGATCAACAAGGCGATCGCGGCCTTCTGAAACAGTGATGGCACATCCAGCGCGGGCAAGGTCGGCCCCAGTGGTGCCTGCAGCAGTAGCGGATAAAGTGGTATCATGAAAGTGTCTTCAATGTGTCGCGGGCAATATAACCGATGGGCGCATCGGATTCCACAGGAGGACGCGCGCTTCGTCGTCGGCGCGGTGCGATCGCCCGGGAGCGCATGTAGTGCCCGCGAGCTGCGTCAATCGAAGGTGTAGCGCTTGCGGATGGTGTACTCGCTCATTGCCGAACCCTCCGGCAGCGGCTCCCAGCGGCAGGCGTACACCGCGCGCAGCACGCGCTCGAGCCCACGTTCGCCTTCTGTGCTGTTGGACAGCACGGTGTGCCGCTTTACCCTGCCATCCGCGCCGATGGTGAGGAGGAGGCGGATCTCGCCGCGCTCCTCAATGCCATCCTTCTCCGGGAGTACCTCCAGGAGCTGTCTCGGCACAAATGCGCGTAGTCCATCGCGGCTATCTTTCGCTCCGGCGTTGCTGTCGCCGCCGCTCCCGACGACGATATCCGCCGTTCCACCGATCACTGCATCGGCCAGCGGCGCGGGTTCGGGAGAAATAATATCGATATCGGGCCGCGGTGGTACCGGCGCGCTATACTGCAGCGTCGGCGGGATGTGCTCGATCGTCACCATGCTGATCAGCGGATCGGATGGGAGGCCGAAGCGCTCCTCCCGTTCCGTCGAAGGCGGAGCGAGGCGCAGAAGCAGCACGACGAGCACGAGGGCGGCGATGAGACTGTATTCGAAGTCCCGTCGTGTATGCCCCTGGTGCCGTGCGAAATCCGGCTGTCGCTCCGTATTGCTCATTCGCCGAATATGGTGATTTCCCGTGTACGCTGTAGCATCTCGCCGCTGACGTTGTCGCGTACTTCCACACGAAGGGTATAGCTACCCGCCGGCACATTCCGCACATCGATGCGGAGAGGCAGTTGCACATCGCGGCTTTCGGTCGTGTAGGAAGTGGTTGAGACGATACGGCGCTCATCTCCCCCGAGACCGAGGAAGGAGGTGACGGATTCGAAAAGCGAGGGCGAGCTACCCGTTTGCTCCACTGTCAGTGAAACGTCGAAATCCGTGGCTGTTTCGTCCAAGGCCAGGTTGTAGATTTCCACATACAGCCACGGTTGTGCCGCGTGATGGAATGCCGCATCGGGCCAGGGTGCGAGGTGTACGCTCCCCCGGGTCAATGGATGAGCGGGCGACGGCCAGTCGGAGATACTCTCCGCAAGCAAGAGATCGCTCATGTCGAGTCCCGCGCGCGGCGGTGCTATGCGCAGAGGCATGCGCGTGACACTCACACCTTCATCCGCTTCGCGCAGCATTTCCACCGAAACGAAGCCGGACCAGGTTGGCGGAAAG
>JAMIQH010000349.1:0-2690 GCA_035914695.1 Bacteroidota bacterium
GCTGGGGTGGCTATCTCAACGGATATTGTTATCTGAATGACATCACCCCCGGCAGCAACAATTTCTCCTACTCTCAAGCCATGGTCAAGGGTATTGTACCATTGACCATCGCGGCTCCCACGCTCGCCACGCCCGCCAACAACGCCACAGGCGTGTGCAGTTCGCCCACCCTCACATGGAATGCCGCGGCGGGGGCCACGAGCTATCACGTGCAGGTGTCCACCACAAGCGCCTTCAGCGTTCTGCTGCTCGACGATGCGAATGTGACCGGCACCAGCACCGTGGCGATGGGCCTTGCGGCCGGGACACAACATTACTGGCGTGTGCGTGCCACTGGCACCGCGGGGACAAGCGCATGGACCTCGGCGCGGAGTTTCACCACACGCAGCGTGACGCTACAGGCCTCGGGCCCCACGCAGTTCTGCGAAGGAAGTTCCGTGCTGCTCAGCGCATCAAGTACGGGATCGGTGTCATGGTCGTGGAAAAAGAACGGCGCGCTCATCCCCACCGCCTTCACCGCCACGCTGAACGTCACGGAAAGCGGCAGCTACGCCGCAATCGCTACAGAGAATGGTTGCGCCACGGAATCGCCCGAAGTGCTTGTCACCGTCATCCCGCAGCCCACAGCCGCCATTCTCTCGCCCGCCGCCGTGGAGGCCTGTGAAGGCGCATCCACGTTGCTCGAAGCACAGAACGTGCAGGGAGCCACCTATCAGTGGTGGTTGAACGGCAGTCCCATACAGGGAGCCACGCAACGCAGTTGGGCCGTATCGAGCAGCGGTTCGTACACGGTGACCGTGAACCGCACGGGCTGCGAAAGCACCTCGGCCGCGGTGAATGTGTTGCTGCATCCCATCGATCCCACGTCCCTCACCTGGAGCGGCGCAGTGAACGCGGATTGGAGCACTCCCGGCAACTGGGACAATCCCTGCGCCGTGCCCGGTTTCGGCGATGAGGTTGTCATCCCCGCCGGCGTCACGCCACCGCAAGGCATCCCCGCCGCGATGTTGCACTCGCTGAGCATCGCCGTTCCCGTCTCGCTGTCCGGACCGTTGACTATCGAGAACACGCTTACGCTCAACGGTGCATCGCTCACGCTCGGTGCGCACAATCTCGTCCTCGGCGGGAGCGCGACTATCGTGGGTGCGGGAGCGACGGCGCACATCGTCACCAACGGCAGCGGCGCTTTGAAGCGCGAGAATCTCGGCACGGGCGGCACAAGCGGTGCCGTACTCTTTCCCATCGGCAGCACTTCGGGCTATGCGCCCGCGCTGTTGGCCAACAGCGGTCAGCCGGGGAATTACAGTCTGCGCGTCACGAACAGCGTGCTCACCGGTGGCAGCACCGGACAACCCGTACAGACCGATGCCGTGCGCAATACCTGGTGGCTCGACAAGGAAGGCGGCGAGAGCAATCTCGCGTTGACCGTGCAGTGGAATCAGACCGATGAATTACCTGGATTCGCACGCACGCTGTGCTATCTCGCGCGCAATGAATCCGCGCAGCTCTGGGATCCCTTCCAGGCGCCCGCTGCGGCAACCGGCACGGGACCGTTTACCCGTTCGGTAACCGGCATCACCACCATTCCCTTCGGTGGACTCCCCGTCGTCGTGGGGAGCGGTCCGGGATTGTACCCGGTGCGCTTCCTCTCGCTGTCCGCATTGCGCGACGATGCCGGCGTGCATCTGCGCTGGCGCACTGCCGACGAACGTGGCAACATGGGCTTCGAAATTCTGCGTCGCGTGGAAGGCGAAGAACTCTGGCACAGCATGGGCTTTGTCCCCGCTTCCACAGCAGTGGAAGCCGAGCATGAATATGTGTGGATCGATGCGCAGGCCTCGCCCGCGGCAAGCGCCTACCGTTTGCGCCAGCTCGACGCCGATGGCACAAGCACGCTGTCCGCGGTGCTGAACGTTGCCGCGCGTAACATCCCTGTATCGCTGTCCATCGATCTCCCGCATCCACATCCATTGATCGCCGGGGCGCCCGCCATGTTCGCAATCACCTTGCCGGGCGAGGGCGAATATCGGATCACCATGTATGATGTACTCGGACGCGCGCAGGGCACGGCGCTCCATGGTCGTGCCGCCGGTCCGGGCAGTGTGCGCGTGTCCTTTGACTGCGCCGCGTTGCCAGCAGGGATGTACCTCCTGCACCTTGAGCATGGAGCCGCGCACAGCGCACGCACGATACTCGTCCGCTGAAGCTGATCGATGTGGTCGCGAGAGCGACATTGTTCGATCTTCTTAATTGATTGAAAATTTGATTCGATGAAGAGTTGCTTTTTGACGTCTAGACGTCTATATTTACCGCATGACAACTCGCCGCAAACATAAGTCTCCAGGCAAAGTGCGTGACGCCATACTAGCAACATTGCGAACGACTACTCGCGCGCTCGCACTTGACGAGATCGTTCAAGGTGTAGAATCGCTCATCGGGAAAACATCACCGTCTTCGGTCCGCTCGTATTTACGACTCAACACTCCCGAATTATTTATTCGAGAAGCACGAGGCTTATACGCTTTAGCTGACCGCGATGAGGTTGAAATGCTTGACTCTGTCGGTCCTAGTAGATTGGAATTTGCCAAGGGTACATTCCGCCTTCTATTAGGGGACTGTCTAACTGTCATGCGAGAATTCGAGGATAACTCAATGCATGCAGTTGTAACTGATCCACCTTACGGTCTGTA
>JAMIQH010000350.1:0-8999 GCA_035914695.1 Bacteroidota bacterium
CGTCAACCGGACTGGCTTCCATGCGATAGAGATAGATACCGCTGGGAGCAATCTGACCGAGGTTGTTGGTGGAATTCCAGTTCGTGATGTAAGAACCGGCAGCGTGGAATCCGCTGACCAGCGTGGCAACTTCGCGACCGAGGAGGTCAAACACGCGGATGCTGACATTCGCATCGGCGGGAACGTTGTAGGCCACGTTCGTGGTGGGATTGAACGGATTCGGGTAGTTCTGCGTGAGCTCGAACTTCGCCGGATTGCTGATGGTCTCAACCTGCGGAGCGGCCTTCACGTTGCGGGCAACGAGACGGACAACTGTGAGGTCGTTCAGACGCTCGGCAACCGTACGGATGTTGCCGTTATTGGTGTACTGCACGCTGCGCGTATCGCGGAGCATCGTCGGGGCATCCTGCTTCACAGTGTTGAAGTAGGCGTTGATACGGGAATTGAGATCCGCGTTGCCCTTGGTGATCGAGAGCAGCTCGTTCTCGGGATTGCTCATCATATCCACGAAGTTGCGGCCGGTCTCGCTGACGCGGGGCGCATTGGTCGGGATGGCGAGGAAGCTGTTCATGGATTCGATTTCTTCGCCCGTGGCCACGGCCTTGAAGGTCTCGGTCATCGGGTTGCCAGCGGTCACATCCGCGAGAACCGCGAAGTCGCCACCATTGAGCACGAACTCACGCGCCTGCGCGGCGGAGGCGTTGTCGAGCGAACCAACCCACAGAACCTTGCCATTGGTCGGAAGCGTCACGTTACCGAGGGTACGATCCACAAACTCGACCTGGATGCCCTGCTGAGCATACTCGGAGATGATGCGGTCCTTCAGGTCGCGAGCAATCGCACCTTCGGTGTTCACCATCATCGGAGCAAACGGAATCACGAGCTGACGGCTGTACTCGTTGTTGATCAGGTTCTCGTCATCCGGACGGATGATTTCGGCCTTGATCGTGTACGCGCCGCTGGTGAGCGTGCTGAAGTTGAAGGATACGGTCTCGACATACGGAGCGGCGGTCAGATACACGCGCTTCTCGAGGGAGGCGATCGTCGCGCCGGTGTTGTTCATCACAGTCACGCGGCCGAAGGTGATCTGATTCGGCAGATACGAGTAGTGCGCGTAGGCACCGAAGGTCACATCCACATTCAGACCACCGGCGGTGTTGTTGCTGTTGATGGCGATCACACCGACGTCGGACTGCTGCACGAAGTTCGGACGAATCATCTGAGTGGAGAACTGACGGAAGTTTTCCACGTTCCAGGAGCTACCACCGTCGAAGGAGAACCACTGGCGGTTCAGACTGGCGAGGCGCGAGAAGGGACCGAGCGGCTCGAAGGGGCTGCCAGCTTCGTCCATACCGATGCCAGGACCGAAGGACATGGGATCGACCGAGGTCAAGCAGTAGCCGATACGGTACTGACCGGCCGGCAGAACGACGGGCGGCGAGAACGGATAGGACACCCACTTCTCACCTTGCGGCGGGAAGGCAACGGGGCCTGTGGTTGCCACAAGAGCGTTCGTCGCCTGGTTCCACACGTTGATCGTCATCTGCGAGGTCGAAGGATTGGGCTCGAGTTCAACCACGCTACCCTGCCAGATATCGACGCTGGTGATGGTCTGCGGCGCGTAGATGTCGTAGGTCAACGCATCGCACTCGTTGATGAACGGGAACAACGTGTTCATCGCCTTGCCATTGTCATAGGCCAGCGAACCGGCGGTGACGTTGAGCGGCACGCTCTTCACGTTGTCATTGCTGGTCGTGAAGAGATCGCCACGCATGAACACGTCGAGAATCGCTTCGTGCTGACCAACCTGATTCTGAAGATTGAAGATCGCGACGGGATCGTATGCGCCTTCGGCCGGGATGCTGAGATCCGTCTCAACGACGTTGAGGCGGTTCGCATTCGGATAGCGATGGTCGATGGTGAAGTTCGCGATACCCGGGGTCTGACCGAGCTGGAACACTGCCACACCCGGAACCTGGTTCGCCATCGGGCGATGACCGAGCACGGTGTACGGCGGGATGATGGTGATGTCTTCCACGAGACCGAACGGGTTGAGCGTGGTCACGCCCTGATTGTTCAGATCCATACCCCAGCGGATGTCACGGTAGCTGTCGTAGCGGTTGAAGATAAGGCCCCAACCGAGGAGCTTGCCGTTGTCACCGAGAAGATTGTCCGAAACATTCAGCGTCCAGGTGCCGACCGGGCTGCCGGACACGGGCAGGGCGCTCTCGGGGATGTACACACCGCGGAAGTACGCGGTCACGTTCGTCGGCGAATTGATCGCGACGCCGGGAATGGCGGTGCCGGGATTGCTGTCGAAAATGGTGTTTTCGTAATTGGCGCCGGCCAGACCATTCTGCGTGGACAACGTATAGTTGCCTGTGGGACCCGAGAGAGTGATCGTGAGATCACTTGCCGCCGCGTGTTCGATGTTGACAACAACGGACAGCGTGGAGATGGTGAATGGATCGGGTACAGTAATGGAACTGGAGGTTGTGCTGAAATCCACGATGGGGGCGTTCGGGAAGGCCCGATACTCGTATTCCCGGACTTGCGCGTTCACTGTAAGTGAACCCAGGAGTGCGAGCGCCACCAACATGAAGGATAGCCTAGCAACTTTCATTGATTCCTCCGATGGGGTTATGAATGTGAAAAGAGATGATTTGGCTCAGTGGTAATCATTGATTAGACGGTAAACTACCAATTACCCGCCGGAAAGTCAAGCAATGCGGAGGCGGGTGTCCCCCGCCCGCACGGCCTGACAAAACCACCGTGGCATAGGAATTCTGAGTGATCGACGTCCCGGAATCTCCGTAGGATGAGAGCACATTCAGCAGTGCTACAATAGCACCTCCGCGCGGAAATGTCAATAGTACAGGAACAAAAGATTGCCAACTCCTCGGGCGCGCCCTCCGGCTTGCATATGCCTCGGCTTCTCTCCATCTTTGATGATGATGTCGCCGACGCTCGATACCATAGCGCCCCTGTTCTTCCTCTCGGATGTGCATCTCGGCGTGGGAAGTCCGCAGGAGGAAGAGAGGAAACTCGATTCCCTGCTCGCCCTGCTCGGACACGTGCGGGAGCGCTCCGGCGCGCTGTGCATCGTCGGCGATCTGTTCGACTTCTGGTACGAATACCGCAGCGTCGTGCCGCGCGGCTGGCATCGCCTGTATTGCGCATTGGAAGCCCTGACGCGTGACGGCCTGCCGGTGCAGTATCTCGCGGGCAACCATGATTTCGCCATTGGCGGTTTTTTTCGCGACGACCTCGGCATGCGCGTGTGGCACGACGACCTGCTGTTGCACTGCGAAGGGCACATCTTTTACGTGTACCACGGCGATGGACTGGCGCAAAAGGATGGCGGCTACCGTTTGCTCAAGCGGCTGTTGCGCGCGCGCTGGTCGCAATTCCTATACCGACTGCTGCATCCGGATCTGGCCTTCGGTATCGCGCGCCGTTTTTCCCATTCCAGCCGCGATTATACGTCGGGGAAGTTCTACGGCGAAACCGATGGCATGCTGCTCGAAGCGCGCCGACGCATCGACGCGGGTGCCCGCTACGTTATCATGGGGCATCGACACAAGCCCTGCATCGAAGCCGTGGGCGATGGCACCTATGTGAACCTCGGCGATTGGATTCGCCATTTTTCCTTTGCGATGTACGACCGGAACACGCTCGCGCTGTACCGCATGAACGGTCGCGACATCGAAGCATGGAGTGATCCCTCGTGACTCTCACGCCACAGCATTATCGCTACATCATTTTCCCCGCCATTGGCACAGTGATCGCGGGATGGATTTTCTGGTCCATTCTCTCCGACGGCTTGCCGACGCTCGAGGAATTGGAGAATCCGCGCCCCCCCTTCGCAACGCGCGTTTACTCGGCGGACGGCATTGTCATCGACCGCTTTTTCGAGGAGAATCGCTCGCGCCTCACCTCGCTCGACAGCATTCCCCGTCCGTTCATCGAAGCTCTGCTCGCAACGGAAGACCGCCGCTTCTACGACCATTGGGGCGTGGACTTGCGCGCGGTGGCGCGCGTAATCCTGCAACGCGTGGCCAGTTTCAGTTTACGCGGTCCCGGCGGCAGCACCATCACCCAGCAGCTCGCACGCATTCTCTACCTCACACGCGAGGTGAGCATCATGCGCAAAGCGCGGGAAATGGTCACGGCCGTACAGATCGAGCGGCGCTACACCAAGGATGAAATCCTGATTATGTACCTCAACGTTGCGCCCTTCGGACGTGGAGCATACGGATTGCAGTCGGCGGCCGCGGTGTATTTCAACAAACGTCCGATCGACCTCTCGGTGTCCGAATGCGCCTTCCTCGTGGGCGCGCTCGCCAATCCCACGCATTACGATCCGCGCCGACGCTACGAGGCGGCGGTACTGCGACGCAACACGGTGTTGGAAAACATGGTCGAGGTGGGATATCTCGACGAAGCGGAATTTTCCCGCAGCGTGCAGGATTCCATCGTCACCACGACGCGTGAGCAATCCGCAGGCATCGCGCCGCATTTTGTGGAATACATTCGACAGCAACTGCGCGAGCGCGCCGAGAAGTACGGCTTCAACCTGTACCGCGACGGTCTGACCGTGTACACCACCATCGACAGCCGCATGCAGGAGCACGCCAATCGCGCGGTGCTCGAGCATTTGCTCCCCTTCCAACAGCAATTCAGCGCGCGGTGGAACTGGGACAATCCCACACATCGCGCCATACTCGGCACGGCGTTGCGCCTGGCGATTCGCGCCACACCCGAGTACCGCGCCGCACGCACGGAGGACGAACGCGACATCGCCACGATTCTTCTGCGACGCAACGCGCGCTTCGTCGACTCGGTACGCAACGCGCTGACGCGCATACAGGTGGGCTTCGTTGCGGTGGATCCACGTACGGGCGAAATCAAAGCGATGGTGGGGAATGCGGAGTTGAATTTCCGCTATGGGCTCAATCATGTGACGCAAATCGCGCGGCAACCGGGCTCCACGTTCAAACCCTTCGTGTACACCGTCGCCATCGACAACGGCTACACACCTGCGCATCAATTGTCCAACGATCCCATCTCCATGAGCGATGGCTCGGGCAAGGCGTGGCGTCCCCGCAACTTCGGCGGCGAAACGGGCGGCATGTACACGCTCCGCCGCGCATTGCAGAATTCGGTGAACCTCGTCGCCATCCGTACCATTCTCGAACTCGCTCCTCCCGACGAAGTGGTGCGCTACGCGCAGCGTATGGGCATTGAAACCCCGCTGCGGGCAGTTCCTTCGCTCGCCATTGGCACATC
The DNA here is from genome assembly GCA_035914695.1 of Bacteroidota bacterium. GTDB lineage: Bacteria > Bacteroidota > Ignavibacteria > SZUA-365 > SZUA-365 > JAOSJT01. Next base: position 5,290 of record JAMIQH010000350.1, read on the forward strand.
GGAAGTCGTGCCACTGCAACTCATCGCCGCGTACGGCGCCTTCGCGAACGAGGGCATGTACGCCACGCCGTTCGGCATCACCCGCATCGAGGACCGCGATGGCCGCGTGATCGAAGACACTCGGCCGCAGATTCGTGAAGTGTTGAGCAAGGAAACCGCATTCATCATGGCGACGATGCTGCGCTCCGTCATGACCGGCGGCACAGGCGCGGCAACGCGGCGCTGGTTCACCGGACCCGCCGGAGGAAAAACCGGCACGACGCAGGATTACGCCGACGCCTGGTTCGTGGGCTTCACTCCGAATCTTGTGGCGGGTGTGTGGACGGGCTTCGATGATCGCCGCATCACCTTCACCGGTTCCTACGGACAGGGCAGTGTGGCCGCCGCACCGATCTGGGGACGCTTCATGAAGTACACCTACGCCGATCGCCGCATCAACATCCCGATGAAGGATTTCACGCAACCCGAAGGCGTGACGATGGAGCGCATCTGCGTGGAGTCCGGAAATCTCGCCAGTCCCTTCTGCCCGCATGTGGTGACGGAATTCGTCAATCGCAAATACTTCCCCGGCTACTGCACACTGCATTCGTCCCCGTCGTCCGGGAAAAAGGACAACAACATCGAGTATTAACGCCCGCTCTTGCCCCGCTTGCCGAAGTCCAGTATCTTGCGGCATTCCTTCACACACATTTATCGCGGAGGCGGAATGCGCATCTCTCTCGTTTTCACCCTCGTCCTTATCCTCGTCGGCTTGCCCATACTCGGCGGCTGTGGCGGCGGGGAAAAGTCCGAACCCAGCGCTCTCGAAAAACTGCAGGAGACGGCCAAGAATCTCGAAACCGCCAGCAAGGAATTGCAGCAAGCGGGCGAGCAACAAAGCGAACCCGTACCCCCCGTGAGCTTCCGCACGCTGATCAATTATCTCCCGGCCAACGTTGCCAATCTCACAAAAGGCGAACCCACCGGCGAAACCATGACCATGGGCGAATGGAATTTCTCCCAGGCCAGCGCCCGCTACGAGCAGGGCGAGGTGAACGCCTCCGTGGAAATTTTCGACTACGCGCATATCGGCACGCTCTACGCGCCATTCAAAATGCTGGTGAAAATGAAGCTCAACAAGGAAAGCACCAGCGGCTACGAGCGCAGCACCGAAATCGCGGGCTTCCCCGCCTATGAAACCTGGAACAACAAAGATCAGCGCGCCGAACTGACCGTACTCGTCGGCGATCGCTTCATCGTGAAAATCCAGACCGGAAAACTGCCCGAACTCACCGCGCGCCGCACAGCCGAAGGCATGGACCTGAAAAAATTGGCCAAGGAAACCGGACCCGCGGCTTAAGCACTCCGGACAATTCGAATATCAGCGAAAACGGCTGCCGCGTGGCAGCCGTTTCTCATAATGAGTGGAGCCCTTACTGTATGCGCAGTGGAAGCAGGCGCCGTAAAAACTCCGATCCGCTGCGAATCTGCAAGACCACCATGCCCGACGCATACCGCGGCAGCGCGATCACCTCCCTGCGCTCTCCGCTCCCGCTGAAGTCGAGCAGCTTCCTCCCGACGAGATCATACAACTCCACGCTCCAGCGTGCGGATGCGGCAATTCCCGATACTTGGAAAGTGATGGAGGCATCCGCGGGCACGGGGTACACATTCACCTGCATCGTCGAAGGCTGCGGTGCCGACTCCATACCGGTGCTCTGCACTGTGGTGAATTTCACGGGCCAACTCCAATCGCTTGTCGTGACAGCATCGCGGCAACGAACGCGCACGAAAAAATCACGATTCGTGCGAAGCCACGACTCAAGTACGAGCGAGGTGTCGTGCATCCAGGCGCTCTGTTTGTACGGCGACTGGTCGAACAGCTCGAAGCGCAGCGAACTCGATGGCATGTCCTGCACAAGCTCGAGCTGATACTCGCCGGCACCGTCCACGCGATTCCAATGCGCCGTCCATTGCAGTACCGAGCCGGTTGACTCGACCCGGGCGACGGGAGGAAACAAGGTCCGGAGTCCGGTGTAGGTGACCAGATGGAACAGCCCGCACCCCACGGCCGATTGCTTCCCACCCATGGATACGGCATACACCGCCGGATCATACAGATAGAACGGTCGGGCAGCGCGCTCCCAATGCTCGCCGGCATCCGTGCTGTGCAACAGTTTTCCTTCTCGCCCCACTGCGATCACATTCCTGCTATCGGCGGCGGCAACAGCGAGCAGACCAAACTCTGGGCGTTGCAGCGTGTCCAGCACGACCTGCCAGTTGCGTCCTCCATCGATGCTTCTGGCGACAACATCGCGCTCGGTATCGCCCGTTCCTGTTGGAATGCCAAATGCACACCACCCGGTATCGGCATTCGCGAAAAAGGGGGTATGCTGCGCGGGAAGTTCGCCCATCCATTCCCACGACACTCCGTCGTCCAACGAACGATAGACGGGCACCTCACTGCGCCACTCCGTCGCGAACAGCGTGCCGTCGTGTGCGCATTGCAGAGAGCGGAGTCGGTAATCGGTGAAAGGAACCGCAACGCTCGCCCAACTCGCACCGCCATCCGTCGTCCTGTACATCACTGAGTGCTGCATATCGACAAATCCCCCGCTCCGTATCCCGTGAAGCTCGTCGTGCATAACGAGGCAGGGATCCGATACGCCACGCGAGGAGTCGGGGAGCGGCACTTCGTGCCAAGTGCTGCCACTGTCGAGTGAACGAAGCAGCACCGGGAAGGCGGTTCCATCCATCTCGAAGCGTCCCTTGCCGTACACCAGACACACGTCGGGACTCGGTCTGGACACGGCGGTGAACATGATTTCCACGAACGGTCGTTGCACAGGTGGCTGTGACGTTCCGAAGGGGTAGCGGTTCAGGGACAGCATGGTGGTCCAGTTGTGTCCCCCATCGTGCGATGCGAGTACCACGGTATGGAGATCGCGCAATCCACAAACCAGATAATGCCGCTCATCACAGGAAGCGATGCGATTTGTGAGCTGCGTATGGGAAAATTCGGCCTCCCCGGTGCATTTCCACTCTGGCGAATGCTGCGAAAAACCCATCCAGGGAGCGATACAGAGGAAAAGGAGGACGAATCCGACCGATGGGCGGTGCCAAGCGTTCATGTCAAACTCTCGTTGTTCGGAAAGGGCCGAAGAACAGAGAGACAATGCACGTGCGACAATGTTACGGCATCGGATGCAATACTCCGTACATTACCAACGTGTGCGAGCCATGCGTAGGTCCGTCCAATGGCGTGCAAATGCTGTCTATACTGCCCCGCGCAATCGAGATACGGGGATCCGCAATGTGTGGGCGGGAGTCACTCCTTCAGCGCCGCGTGCATAGCCGCCAACGCCTCGAACATGCGCGGACCGGGACGCATCAGGACGTCCGCCGGGAGGGCGTGCATGCGTCCGTTGCGAACGGCGTCCATGGAACGCCATTCGGGAAATTGTTTGCGGGCCAACGCGGGCGTGAGGCCGAGATCGTCGGGAAACAGCAGGACCGCCGGATTCCACAGCAACAACTGTTCACGACTCAGTACCGGGTATTGGCCCGGCGCCTTCGCCGCCACATTGCGCGCACCTGCTAGCCGCAGCATTTCGTCGATGAACGTGTCCGCTCCCGCTGCGATGAGCGGGCGTGTGGAGAGGAGCACCACCGCGGGGATGGAATCGCGGTCGGCGCGGGATAACAGCCCGGCACGCAATGCACGCAGCGAG
>JAMIQH010000351.1:0-7770 GCA_035914695.1 Bacteroidota bacterium
CGGACTCGTGCGCGTGACCGTGTTCATGCGCGGATCCCTGATCCTGCGCATGTCCGTGTTTGACCACCATGTGCGGAATGTCGCCATGGGAAAAGAGCACCGCGCCGCAGCCGTACATGGTTTCGAGCGTCGGCGTGGAGAGCACATCGGCCGGACGACCGTGCGCGACGAGCGTGCGGTTCAGGCAGGCGATGGAATCCACATGCTGGCTCACCACGCCGATGTCGTGGGAGATGAGCAGAATGGTCATATCGCGGGCCGCATGAAGTTGGTTGATCCATTCGTACAAGCCCTCGGCCGAACTGTGGTCCAGGGCGGCCGTGGGTTCGTCGAGAATCAGCAGACGCGGTTCCACCACCAGTGCGCGGGCCACCAGCACGCGCTGCCGCTGTCCGCCCGAGAGTTCGCTGATATGGCGCGGGGCCAATTCTTCCAGGCCCACAACGCGCAGGGCCTCCATGGCGCGTGCGCGTTCGGCTTTGCCGACGCGGCGGAACAATCCCATCGCGCCATACAGGCCCATGGCCACCACGTCGAGCACGTGAATGGGGAAGGAAAAATCCATGCTGCTGTACTGCGGCACATAGCCGATGCGGGCGCGCAACTCGCCGAGCTCGGTTGGTCGGCGGCCAAAGGTGCGAACCTCGCCTTTCCAGGGTTCGAGCAGTCCGAGCACGGTCTTCACCAGCGTGCTTTTACCGCTGCCATTGGGTCCGATGATGCCCCAGAAGCTGCCGTGGGGAACGGTGACGCTGATGTCGTCCAACGCGGGCAAATGGCCGTAGCGCACCGACACGTTGCGGAGCACGATATCCGCTTCGACATTCATCGCAGGGCCTCGCTCATTGCCTCGACGTTGGCGCGCATCAGTGCCATGTAGCTGTGGCTGGGCAGCACGCCACCAAGAGGATCGAGACGTACGATACGCGCGCCACTTTCCTCGGCCAGCAGCTTCACCGCGCTGGAGTTGGAGCGCACGTTCACGAACAGCGCGCGAATACGTTCACTGCGCAAGCGCGTGGCGAGTTCGGCCATTTCACGTGCCGAAATCTCGCGCCCGGGTTGCGACTCGATGGCACCCGCATCGCGCAGTGTGTAGCGCGCCGCGAAATACGGCCAGGAACTGTGATCGGCCACGAAGGCGCGGTGCGTCCACTGCGCGCTCGTGCGAGCGATGTCCGCATCCAGCGCGCGCAGCGAATCGATGTAGCGTGCGGCATTGTCGCGGAATTCCGCCGCAAGCGCGGGGAAGCGCCGGCTCAGCGCCTGCCGAATGCGCTCCACAGCGCGCATGGCGAATTGCGGGTCCAACCACAGATGTGGATTGCCGAGCGCGTGTACTCCTCCGTGCGCGTGTCCCTCGTGATCGTGGTGATTGTGCGCGTCCTGCAGTAGCGTTTCACCTTCACTGAGTTGCAATACCAAGGGATCGGCCGCACTGATATTGGCGCGAAGCTTTTCACCCCAGGGCTCCATGCCCGCACCCATGAACACGAGCAACTCGGCCGACGTGGCCTGTTCGATCTGTCGTGGGAGCAATTCGAAGGTATGCGGATTGGCGTTGGGCGGCAGCACCGCCAGCACGCGCACGCGCTCGCCAGCCACCCCCTGTATCCATTGCGCGAGGGGACGGATACTTGTGACCACGAGCGGACGCCGATCATTCGTGTTGTCGGTACAGCCCGCGAACGCGGCGAGGAAAAGTGAGGTGAGAAGAAAGGCGTGTGCATGTTTCATTCTCACAATTTACGGAATTGCGGGGTGAGGCGGAACGGGTTCGTGTTGAGGCACTGTGAGGTTGGTTAGAGAATGAAGAGTGAAATGTCTGATAAATCAGGATGCAACTCCCGCTTTAGTCTTCTATCTTCGTCGCAGGGGCAAAACCACAGATTTCACAGATTTAACACGGATTCACACAGATGAATCGTGGAAGTCCACAAGGATGCGGGTACATGGCCGCAGTGGTTGATTGACGCATGCTGCTGGAGAATTTCCCGAGTGAAATGCCCGGACCGCGATGCTGGCTAGCGCGCACGGCCGTCGTCACCACGTTACACTTTGCACTTTACTCTTTGCCACTTCGTCGGTCGGAGGAGGCGGTGCAAAATTCCTCGAGGCAGCCGGGGCCGAAGTTCTCTTTCATTTGAGGGAATTTGGGCGTATTTTCTACCTTGCTTTACGCCAATCGCTATCCCAATCAAAGAGGACACAGCTCATGAGGAACCGTCTTGCTTCGGTGTTGAAAAAAGGAAGCGCCCTTCATGCGCGGGTTTTCGTCATCGCATTGCTCGCCACCGCGACGGTGCAGGCGCAGACCTGGACGTGGATCAATCCATTGCCGCACGGGGTCACCAACAACAGCATTCAGCGCCCGCAATCCAACCACATCGTGATCGTGGGCGATCAGGGTCGCATCATTCGTTCGACGGACGACGGTGTGACCTGGAAGCTCACCGAGAGCAACACGACGATTTCCTTCCACGATCAGAGTTTCATCGACGCGGAGTACGGCTGGGCCTGCGGCGAAGACGGCATCATCAGCCGTACCACCGATGGCGGCAAAACCTGGAAGCGCCAGAACACCCGCACCAGCAAACGCGTGTACGCCGTCAACTTTTTCAGCCGCGAAGTGGGCTGGGCCTGTGGCGTGGGTGGCTTGATTCTCCACACGACCGATGGCGGCATGACCTGGACCGATCGTTCGTACGAGGAGCCGTTCTTCCTGCGCTCGATTTACTTCGACGATGACCGTCGCGGCTGGGCAATGGGATGGAATGGTCTGATTCTCGAAACCACCGACGGTGGCAACAGTTGGGTGAAAAAGAACTTCAATCTGCCCGGCAATCCCGAATACATCTACTACGTGGACAACACCGTGCGTCTGATCTGCGGCGGCAATGGTCTCATGCTCAAGACCGTCAATCGCGGTGAAGAGTGGCGCATGATCCCCACGCCCACCGGAGTGACGCTGATCTCCATGTACTTTGTCGGCGACAAAAACGGCTGGTGCGTGGGTAAGGGCGGTGTGATTCTCAAAACCACCGACGGCGGAGAGACGTGGAGCAAAGTGAATTCCGGCACCGACAAGGATTTGATGGATGTCTCCTTCAGCGAGGACGGCACCGGAACGGGCATTGTGCTCGGCGTGGAAGGCACGCTGCTGCGCTCCACCGATTGGGGCGACTCGTGGTACAGCGTCTCCAAGGGCCCGCGCTCGAGCTACTATCAAGTGGATTTCGCCGACGAGAACAATGGCATCATTCTCGCCAATGACGGCGGCACCGCGGTGACACGCGATGGTGGAGCGACCTGGAACCACGCGAAATTGCCGGGTGCCATCGAGATGACGGCGTTGCATGCCTTCGATGCCAACACCGCGCTGGTGGCGGGATACCGCGGGTACATTGCCCGTACGGTGGATGGCGGCGCATCGTGGACGCCGGTGCAACAGGACAAGGCCTTCAATCTGCACGGCATCGCCATGGGCAAGAGCAACACCGCTATCGCGGTGGGCGACGAGGGTCGCCTCTGCCGCAGCACCGATGGTGGCATGACGTGGACGTTGGAGAAATTCCCCGAAACCGTGAAAATGCTGGCGGTCGCATCGCTGGGCGACGGATGCTGGATTGCGGCCGGCGAGAAGACCGCCATGTTCCGTTCCTGCGATCATGGTCAGAACTGGAGCAAGGTCGACCTCAGCGGTATCGAGGATTTGCGGTCGGATTTCCTTTCGGTGCAATTCATCAACGCCCGTACAGGTTGGGTGAGTGGCAGCCGTGGCGCCATTCTCTACACCGACGATGGCGGCAAAACGTGGACGCGCAGCCGCACCAACACCTTCATGCCCATCGCCGCCGTGGATTTCGCGGATGAACTCAACGGCATGGCCGTGGGTCCGGAAGGGCTGGTGATGGTGTCCAACAACGGTGGACGCACATGGACCAGCATGCCGCCCGTGGCGGATGTGGGCGTGATGGACGTGGCGTCGCTGTCGCAGAAACTGCAGTGGGTTGTCGGACACAACGGTACGATTCTTCGCTGCGACTGGTAGCGAGCACTTCACACCGCCGGCACGGTGTTCTTCCTCATTATCGCGGCGTTTCGTATCGATACGGAACGCCGCGTATTTACTCCCGCCGCGGCACATCCATCCTCTGGAGACCCGAGCCGCGCAGAAATGTGATGGACGCATGATTCGCACAGTAGCTCTCACAAAAATGTACGAGAATCGCCGCGCGGTCGATCATCTCTCGATCGACGTGGAGCCCGGGGAAATCCTCGGCTTTCTCGGACCCAACGGCGCCGGCAAATCCACCACCGTCAAAATGCTCACCGGCATGCTGACGCCGAGTTCGGGCGAGGCCTATGTGGCGGGATTCGATGTGTTCAAGGAACCGCTGCGCGTCAAGGAGCGCATCGGCTATATCCCTGAAAGCGGCGCGATGTACGAATCGCTGACGCCGATGGAGTATCTGGACTTCGTGTCCAGTCTCTACCACCTCAAGCCGGATGTGGCCGTGGCGCGCTTCAACGATTTAATCGAAATCTTCGGCATCGCGCAGTATCGCGATCAACGCATTTCCGAATTGAGCAAGGGCACGCGTCAGAAGTTGCTCATCGCCTCGGCGCTCATCCATCGTCCCGAGGTGCTGTTTCTCGACGAACCGCTCAATGGCCTCGACACCAATGCCGCCTTGGTGGTGAAGGAATTGCTGCGCAAGCTCGCTTCGCAGGGGAAAACGATTTTCTTCTGCTCGCATATTCTCGAAGTGGTCGAGCGCATTTGCACGCGTATAGTCATCATCGACAAGGGACAACAAATCATCACCGGAACAGCCGGACAGATCGTGCACGACACCGATGCGAGCAACCTGGAGGAGGCCTTCAGCAAGCTCACGGGTGTGCGCACCGCCGAGGATCTTTCCGACGACGTCATCTCGGCGCTGGACCGCGTGTGATGATGGCGCGCCTGCTGACATGGATCGGGGTAGACCACCGGCAGTTCGTGGCGCTGCTGCGCCTGTCACTGATGGTGGATTTCCGCACGGGCATGATTGCCGCAAGGAAGGGCAAGTCGAAAGGAAAGCGCCGGGGATTGCCGGGCCTGTGGCAACTCGCCCTGTTCTACGGCTTCCTCGGACTCGTGCTCAGCTTTGTCATCATCGAGAGTGCGAATGTGTTTTTCACCGGCACCGTGGTGATGACCATCACCATGTTCGCCGTGGCCATGTCGCTGTTGGTGGAATTTCAGAGCGTGATCGTCTCGCCGGACGATTACCACATTCTGGCGCATCGGCCGATAGGATCGCGCACCTTTTTCATGGCGCGCATGGCCAATCTCTTCGTGTACATCGGGGTGATCACCGGAGCCATCGGGTTGATCCCCATCGCGCTGTACTCGTTCCGTGACGGCTTCAATCCCTTGCTGGGACTCGCAACGCTGTCGGGCATGATGGGCGCGTCGCTGCTCACGGGATTTTTCATCGTTTTCCTCTACATCAATCTGTTGCGTGTGGTGCATCCGGCGCGATTGCGTCGCGTGTTTTCCTACATGCAACTGCTGCTGTCCTTCATCGTGTACGGCAGTGGCATGATTTTTTCGACACTTCTGGATAAAGGCATTTTCGCGCGACTGGTGTTCGAACAGGATGTGTGGACCGCGCTGCTGCCGCCGACCTGGTTCACGGGGTTCATGCTGCTGTCGGCGGGGCGGTGGAGCGAGGTGACCTTGCTCGCCACCACGTTGGGCGTGGGCCTGACGGTGATGCTTGTGGTGTACGCCTACGGCAAGTTGTCGCTGTCGTACGCGGCCCTGCTCGCGAGGCAGAGCGAAGTGTCGGAGAAGCGCGTCGCGCACGGCACGCGGCATCGGGGCACACTGCCCATGTTCCGTCGCGGCGAGGGAAGGGCGGCGGCGCTGCTGATCCGCAATCAATTCAAGCATGATCAGAAATTCCGCTTGTCGGTACTCGCCATCATCCCTCTGACCGTGTTGTATCTGATTGCCGCACTGGCCGAAGGCACGGGCCTGGCCGATCCCTTCGTGGATCCGGCGCGGCATGTGGCGAAGGCGAATCTGCTGTATTTCGCCATGGCGTTTTTCCCAGTGTTGCTCATGGCGTCGCTCGCGCGCAGCGATTCGTTCCGGGCCTCATGGATTTTTCATGCCACGCCGTCGGACAAGGGCAAGCTGGTGCTGGCAATGAAGGACGTATTGGTCGTGTATTTCATCGTGCCGTATTTGCTGGCGCTGGGAGTGATTTTTTCCTTCTTTTTCACGTCATTCCAACATGTCGCCGTGCATGTGCTCATGTTGACGCTGGTGTCGCATCTGTTCCTGCAGATGCTTGTGTTCACCAATCCCTTTCTGCCGTTTTCGCTTCCATTGCGCAAGGGCGAACGCACGTCCAGCGTGTTCATCGGCATTCTCGTGGCTGCGGTGTTCATGACCATCATCATCAATGTGCTGGCGCGGCTGGTGTATCCATCCACTTCGGCCACAAGTATTGTGTTGCTCGTGTTGGCTATCATGACCTTGCTGTTTGAACGCGCCGCCGCCGAACGCGTGCGCCGCAAATCGCTGACTATGCAGTATCTGCACTGATCCATGGTATCCGCACTGAATCGATGTTGATGTGATTCATAGGAACGGAACCTTTACGTGGCATTATCATCCGAGGTAGATCATGAACAAATCACCGTTTCTCCTTGCCTTCATTCTCCTCGTTGCAGTGGGCCGACTGGCCGCGCAGGACGACAAGAGCAAACTCGTGGACGGCTGGAACAACACGCTTGTGGCCGGACTGAATGTGACGCAGGTGAGTCTGCACAACTGGACGCAGGGCGGCGAGAACACGCTGGCTTGGACTTTTCTGACCATGGGTCGCTTCATTTACAAGCAGCCCGAGCACACCTTGGCGAACAATCTGAAAATCATGTACGGTCAGACCAAACTCGGCGACAAGGATTTCGAGAAGGCCGACGATGAGCTGTATTGGGAAAGCATGTTCTCGATGAACATCGGCTGGCCGGTCGATCCTTATGTCGCCAATCAGCTTCGCACGCAGATGGCGCCAGGGTACAAGCTGGTGAAAAACGAGCAGACCGGGCTCGACGAACGCGTGCAGACCTCCGGCCTGTTCGATCCGGGCTATCTCATACAATCCGTCGGTTTCAAATACGGCATTGAAGACATGTTCTTCACGCGCGCCGGTGTCGCGTTCAAGGAGACCTTTTCCTCCGAATACGGTTTCGCCGATGACAAGGACACACCCGACGAGATCGAGACCTTCAAGTTCCAGACCGGTATCGAGTCCGCCACCGGCCTGAAGCTCACAGTCATGGAAAACGTCCTTCTGACGTCCGAATTGAACCTCTTCTCCGCCTTCGACAAACTCGACATCTGGGACGTGCGCTGGGACAACACCGTCACCGCCAAGGTCAACAGTTACATCAACGTATCGCTGAACGTACTGGTGGTGCACGAGGTCGCACAGACGCGCAAGACGCAGGTGAAAGAGACGCTCGCTCTCGGTTTGCGCTACTCGATTCTGTAAGCGCGCGTTTATAGAGAATTCCCTTCCTATCGAAGCTGGCATCACATCATCACACCGCCACGGCGCGTCTCGCACACGTCGTGGCGGTGTCGCGTATGTTCGGACATATCCAACGGAGCAGGTGCAGTGCGGCTAGGTGCGGGCGGTGGGCTTGGGCATGTGCCGGAAATTCGGTAGAATGGTAGCGGAGAGAGTCACCTGGAGTATGTCATGA
>JAMIQH010000352.1:0-2639 GCA_035914695.1 Bacteroidota bacterium
CCCTGGCGCGTCGACACGGATACCTTGCGCGCGCTTGCCGATGGCACAGCCGGCAAGGCGTATTTCACCGATAAATCCAATGAACTCTCGGCGATTTTCGACACCATCATCAAGAGCATTTATAGCGCGACCTGCGTGATACGCTATCAGGCGCCCGACACCTGCCGCAACGGTGCGACGCGCATGGTGGTGGTGACCGCGACGATCAACGGTGTGGTGTTGCAGGAGACCTTCACCTACACACTGCCGGATTTGCGATCACGACTATCGCTCTCACTTGGCCTGCCCGCGGATGTGCAACGCGAAACCGACTACAGTCTGCCGGTACGCGCATCGGGAGAATTGCGCGCGGGGCAGAAGAGCAACCTGCGATTGCGTGTCCGATGGGATCCCGCGCATTTTACCTTCATGGGGTTGGATGTGGCGAATACCGTATTCGCCAAGGCGCAAATCGCTGTCAATACGCAGGTGCCGGGAGAGGCGGTGTTCATTATCGCGAATGAAATACCGTTGCGCGCGGTGAGTTATGGCGTGGATGACGAATTGTTCCGCTTTGTGCTGCGCACGGCGCGTCTGACGACGCTTACAGAAAGCGGCGTCGAACTCGAGGTGCTCGAAGCGCGGCAGATTTGCGACATCGTGCATACGAATATGGGCGCCCCGACCACAATTCACGGTTGCCCGCCCGATGTACGTCTCCGTATCGCCGAAGATGTGCTGGCGCTGTCGGGCAGTGAATTCACGGTGCCGGTGTATCTCGACGCCGAACTCGATACGCTGCAAGGGTATGTCACCTCGTTCTCAGTGTTCCATCCGCTCGGCGTGGAGTATCTCGGCTATTCGCTGCAAGGGTCGTTGTTCGCGGGCGGGACGGTGAGCGAGCAGTACAGTCCGGGTGTGGTGTCGTTCGAAGCGCAAGGCGCCGCGCCGGCGCGTCCGGGTGGTGTACTGGTCACCTTGCGTTTTCGCGCGCCGGTGCTCAAGGAGCCGCGCGCTTTTCCCATGCACGCGTTGATGCCGCAGTTCACACAGAGCAGCGGCTCGGGAAACGCCGCGTTGGATTGTGTGCTCGGTGTGTCGTTGCTCGATGCCACCGCCTGGGTGGACGGGGTGTGTTCAATGTTGCTGCGTCGCGTATCCGCCACGCGCATCATCGCCTTGTATCCGCATCCCGTGGGGGGAGGGGGCGATGCTGTGACTGTGGAGTGGAACGTTTCGGGCAGCGACCCGGTTGTGCTCCGGGTGCTGGACGAAAGCGGCCGCGTTGTGCGCGTACTTTACAGCGGACCTTCGGAAGCCGCACCGCCGCGCTTGACCTGGCATGCCGCGGTGCCCAATGGAATGTACATCGTGGAAGCGCGTCAGGGCGACTCCATCGACACGAAAAAGCTGCTAGTCACGAGGTAATACATGAAGCGCGTTGTTATCGCCGCTCTCCTTTTTTCCGCCCTAGTCACCAGCGTCCCCGCACAATCGCGTCTCACCGTGGATGTGACCTCCGTGGACATTTCGCAATATCCCGTGGTGACGCTGCGAATGCAATTACGCCGGCAGGGAGTGAACCCGATCAGTTTGCAGGCGCTGTCGGGCAGTGTGACGGAGAATGGCATTCCGCAAAATGTGCTTTCGCTTTCCTGCCCACAAGACAGCGGAATACGATTGTCGGTGGCGGTACTGTTGGACAAATCCGGCAGCATGGCGCGCTATCCGAATGACCCCGATCGTCTCGATCCCGACAGCACGAAAATGCGCGCGGCCAAACTGGCAATTCGCACGTTTCTGGATTTATTGTCGCCGCGGGACGAAGCGGCGATTTTCGGCTTCACCACGTCGGGCAGCTTCAGTCAGCGACATGTGTTTTCCGTGGAGCACGATTTCAGCAATGATTTCGAATCGCTCAAGCGTTCGCTAGTGCCCGTGGTGGCCGTGGGTGGAACGAGCATCTGGCAGGCGATCATCGACGCGGTGGACCTGCTGAAACTGCGGGCCGGCAAGAAAATTCTCATCATCGTTACGGATGGACGCAATCAAATCGGCAATCAATTCCGTACCACGGCGCTACAGAACGCGGTGAACGAGGGGATACCCGTGTACAGCATCGGTATTGGCGGCGATGTGGACGAGGCGGAATTGGGCGCGCTGTCGTCGGCCACAGGTGGACGCTTCTTCAACAGTCCTGACGCCGCCGGGCTCAACGCCATTTTCAGCTTGATCGCGGATGAAATTCTGAATGACGAATGCGTGCTGCGCTACGAGGCCTCGAATGTGTGTCCCGATGGTAGTCGCCGCGACGTGGATGTGCAGCTCACAGGTCGTCCCGCCATTGTGGCCGAGGATGAGGTGTTCTACGATGCGCCGTACGGTTTGTCCACGGTGAACCTGGAATTCGATCTTCCCGCGGTATTGCCTTCGCGCGACACGTTACGGGCGGCGGTGTTCACACGGGAGATTTTTTCCACCTCCATGCCCATCTCGGCCACGATTCGAATTCGCTTCGATGCGGCATTGCTCCGCTGGGTGGGCGTGGAACAGCAGGGAAGCATGACACAGGGGCGCGTGGTGTCGGCACGGGAGGAGAGCCCGGGTCAGCTGCTCGTGGAATTGAACAACGTGGTGCCGGCGCTGCCGAGCGGAACGCT
>JAMIQH010000353.1:0-32253 GCA_035914695.1 Bacteroidota bacterium
GGTTGGAGCCGCTCTGAAAGGGGAGGTGAATGTAGTTGCAGATATTGTCGCGCGCGGCAATGGCATCGATGAGCTTGTCCGACATGTCCTGCGGATGCGAAGTGGTGAAACGTACGCGCAGCAGCGGATCGATGTCGGCCACCGCCAGCAGAAGGTCGGCGAAATCCCGTCCATTGTCGTCGTAGGAATTCACATTCTGCCCGAGCAGGGTCACCTCGCGGAATCCGCGCGCCACGAGTCCGGCAATTTCCTCCACCACGCCGTCCATCGCGCGGCTGCGCTCGCGTCCGCGGGTGAATGGCACCACACAGAAGGTGCAGAACTTGTCGCAGCCACGCATCACCGACACCCAGGCGCTGATGCCCTCGGTGCGCAGGGGCTCGATATCCTCGTAGGTCTCCACGCGCGAGAGCTTCGTACGAATGCCCTTTTCCCCTTCAAAGGCCTGGTCGATCAGTTCGGGAAGGGCACGGTATTCATCCGGACCGCAGACGATATCCACACCACCCCGCTCTTCGAGCAGCTGCTTCTTCAGACGCTCGGCCATGCAGCCGAGGATGCCCACCACGAGATGGGGCTTGTGCTTTTTCAAATGCTCGAAGTTGGAAAGCCGTCCATGGATGCGTTGTTCGGCATTGTCACGCACGGCGCAGGTGTTGACGAAAATGGCATCGGCGTTCTCGATGTGCTCTTCGAGTTCGTATCCCTGCTTGCGCAAAATGCCGTTGATGATTTCCGTGTCGGCCAGATTCATCTGGCAACCGTAGGTTTCTATGTAGATTTTCCTGTGCATGCGTCTCGTCTATGTCAATTTGGCAGCGTTCAAGTCAAAAAAAGTAGTAAATTACAAATGTAGACAGCTTTCCCGGTAGTGTCAAGGTAATTCGCCGCCGAGGCGAACGCGCGGCGACGGCACGCGTTGTTGCGACAACGCTCGTGTTCGACGAAAAGCAAAGGAGCAGCCACCGGGGTGACTGCTCCTTTCGGAAATCCGTTGTGCGAGGAAATTATTTTTTCTTCGCGGGCTTGGCGGCCTTCGCTGCGGGCTTCGCGGGTGCTTTGGCCTTGGGTGCCGGCGCCTTTTTCACGACCTTGGCGGCGGGTTTCTCCGCGGGCGCGGCTTTCTTCGGCGCGACTTTCTTCTTCGCCGCGGGCTTCGAGCCGGTGAGGAGCACGCGATAGCGCACAGGCATCTCGACGGCCAGCTCGGCAATCGAACGACTGTTCACGAGAATGCGGATTTCTTCGCGAATGCGCTTCCACTCTTCATGGAACGGGCAGGCATTCTCTTCGCTGCACGGGCTGAAGCCGGCGAGGCACATGTCGAAATTCATCGGACCATCGACCACGGCCACGAGTTCGGCGATGGTGGAACCGGCGCCCTTCTCCGACAGGGAGAAGCCGCCCTTGGGGCCCTTCACCGAATTGAGGAAGCCGTAGCGGCTCAGCGTCTGCAGAATCTTGCTGAGGAACGACGAAGGAAGGCCGAGTTCCTTGGCCACGTCACGCACGAGAATGTTCAACTCGGAGTTGTTGGCGGCGATGAACAGCATCGACTGGATCGAGTACTGGGCGGTCTTCGAGTAAAGCACGATGGATACTCCTTGAAAGTGGTGAATAGTAAAAAAAGATTTGATTACCTTATGGAAAAAAATGTAAGGGGTTTTTAACTCTTTGTCAAGAGGTTGAGGCCCTTCCTGCGATTTTTTTTCTTCGGACACACACCAATGCATGGAAACGCGGGATTGCTGCTTAACACCAATCCTCGTAGAATTGTTTCAGACACGGAATTCCCCTGGAGCCACGCATGACCCACGATCCCACATTGCGCAACTGTACGTACGACCCTCTGGCGGCGTTCATGGCCCATTACTCCGACGCGCAGCCCGCGGATCGCATCGATGCGGACGCGCGTGCCGCGCTCCCCGTGGAGCGGCGCCTCGCACAGCGCATCATCGACGGAGACTCCATCGGCCTGCACGACGATCTCGCGGAGGCGCTCAAGCAATGGGCCCCGCTCGACATCATCAACACCATCCTGCTCGACGGCATGAAAACCGTGGGCGAGCTGTTTGGCAGCGGGCAAATGCAACTTCCCTTCGTGCTGCAGGCCGCCGAGACCATGAAGGCCGCCGTCGCATATCTGGAACCCTTGATGGAACGTGTGGATGGTTCGACCCGCGGCACCATTGTGCTCGCCACGGTGAAGGGCGATGTGCATGACATCGGGAAGAATCTCGTGGACATCATTCTCACCAACAATGGCTATCGCGTCATCAACCTCGGCATCAAGGTGCCGATCGAGAGCATGCTCGCCGCCGTGCACGAGCATCACGCCGACGCCCTCGGCATGAGCGGCCTGCTGGTGAAGTCCACCGTGGTGATGAAGGAAAACCTCGAACTCATGCAGCGTCGCGGCTTGCACATCCCCGTCATTCTCGGCGGTGCCGCACTCACGCGCCGCTATGTCGATGAAGACCTCCGCGCCGTCTACGAGGCGCCGCTGCGGTATGCCCGCGACGCCTTCGACGGCCTGCGTTTCATGGAAGATGTCGCCCTGGGCGTGCTCGAGACCGCCGACACGGCAATGGACAGCGGCAACGGCGATGCGCCTGTCGCGGCGAGCGCGCCCGAAGTCGACTTGCCTGACGACGCTCCGGGCGGAGCATCCATGGAAACCGCGCTGCATCTGCGATCACGACAGGAGCATGTGGCGGATCACCCACCGGACATCGTGGCGACGCGCGATGGACGCCCCGCCTGGGAAGTGCGCAGTGCCGTGCGGCGCGATGCGCCCGTGCCGACGGCGCCCTTTCTCGGTTCGCTCACCGTGACCGACATCGCATTGGAACATGTGTACCGGTACATCAACGAAGCCGCGCTGTTTCGCGGGCAATGGCAATTCCGTCGCGGCAAGCGCAGCACCGAGGAGCAGGAGCGGGAGTTGCGCGAAACAATCCTCCCCATGTTCGAAGAACTCAAGCTGCGGCTCAAGCGCGAGCGCGTGCTGCGGCCAGCCGTGGTGTACGGCTACTTCCCCTGTTCGGCCGATGGCAATGAATTGGTGGTGTACCGGCCGCGGGATCTCGCGGACGAGCAGTTGCACGCCCGCTGGCCCCGCCCGTCCTATCGACGTGAGGAATTGGAAGAATGGCAGCGCTTCGCCTTTCCTCGACAGAATGGAGATCGTTATCTTTGCATTGCGGATTTCTTCCGCGCGGCGGACGATGACGAGGTGGACGTCAGCGCTTTCCATCTGGTGACCATGGGCGCTTTCGCCAGTGAATACACGGCGGAGTTGTTCCGCGCCAATCGTTACCAGGAGTATCTCTACGTCCACGGAATGACTGTCGAATGCGCCGAGGCCCTCGCCGAGTACTGGCACCGCCAGATACGGACGGAGTTGGGCATCGCGGCGCAGGACGCGCCGGACATCAAACGGCTGTTCTCGCAGGGCTATCAGGGTTCGCGCTATTCCTTCGGCTATCCGGCCTGTCCGAATCTCGAGGATCACAGACAGTTGTTCGCGCTGCTTCGTCCCGAGCGCATCGGTGTGTCGCTTACCGAGGAATTTCAGCTCGTTCCCGAACAGAGCACCAGCGCCATCATTGTGCATCACGCGGAAGCGAAATATTTCAACGTCAAAGAGTAACGCGCCCGGCGCGTAAAGGTACGGAACATAACGTGGCACGCTCGCAGGGATGTTTCCCTCGTCTGCTCGTGGCAACAGGCCGCGGGCTTCTCTGGTTCGTCATCATTCTCGTCGGCTGGTGGTTTTTTTCCGCCATGTTTCCCGCGCTTCCCGGCCCCGCCTCGGCGGCGAAGTCCCTGCTCGGCGTGGTCAAGTCCACTTCGGACGACCTGTATTTCTTGGCGGAGGAAGGCAAGCTGCGCGAGGCCGCCGAGAAAGTACGCAACACCGCCGTGGATGAAGGCGGGCAGGACACCATGCAGTCCGACGCCGAGCGGCTCAGTGGCGACAGGCGTTCGCGCATGCCCCTGCGGCCGTTGCAGGACGATTCCG
The DNA here is from genome assembly GCA_035914695.1 of Bacteroidota bacterium. Taxonomy (GTDB): domain Bacteria; phylum Bacteroidota; class Ignavibacteria; order SZUA-365; family SZUA-365; genus JAOSJT01. Next base: position 4,025 of record JAMIQH010000353.1, read on the forward strand.
CTCTTCATGCACAGCTCACCACCCTGTCGAAGATGCCGCCCATTGGTGGACGCCGTATCAACGTGCTGATCATCGGTATCGACTCGCGCCTCTCCGCGCGTGACGCGCGCGCCGATGCCCTGCATCTTGTGACAGTGAATCCAGATTCGGGTGTGGTGGAAATCATGTCGGTGCCACGCGACACATACTGTGATCTCGGCTATCCCGACACCACTTCGTTCAATATCATCGCCAACGCAAAGCTCCCGGGCAACAACCGCCTGATGCAGAAGATTGGCGAGATCACCAAACGGGGAACGGTGAAGTACTACATCGAAGTGGGCTTCAGCCAGGCCATGGGCATACTGGAAATCCTCGGGTACAAGGATCCCGGCAAGACGCTGCAATTCCTGCGCACGCGCAAAATGCTCGCCGGCGGCGACATTCAGCGCGCGCACAATCAAGCGCTGTTTCTTCGGCAAAATCTCATCGACAAATTCGCGCTGCTCACCGGCGCAACGGGCGACGTCATTGTGTCGGCAGGCTTGAATTTTGTCACCACCAATCTCGACAGGGAGTTCTGTCTTGGCCTGCTGTTTGCGCTCAAGGAAAAGGGCTTCCCCCATCACCGGCACGACGCGGTGCGTCTGCGTTTGCCACCGCAGTACAATATTCGCCTCAAGGAAATGATGGCCGACTCGGCCACGATCGACCACACGCTGCAAAAGGTCGAACGCACCCTGGGCGAGAATGCCGTGCCCACGCGCGACGTGGCGAACTATTTGCGCAAGGTCAGCCGACTCGCGCGGGCCGATTCCGCGCGACCCGGCCAGGTCATTCATCGTCTCAACCGCCTCGTGGAGCAGCGCGCCTGGTTGCAGATTCCAGACCGCGCGGTGCGCATTCCCATTCGCGACAGCATGATGCTCATGCTCGAGCAGGCCTATCGCAAGGTGGGCAAGAACGACGAAGCCCGACGTGTGGTCGCCTCGCGCGAGGCCGAAGAAATATTGCTGCGACGCGAAAACGAGTAAAGGGAACGATCATGCCACGCCGCTGGTTGTGCTGAAGTTGGATTTTTTCCAGCATCGCCCTAGTTTTCAGGCATAGCAATCAACGCAGTTTTCACGTGTTCACATCACTTCGGGAAGATACCATGGCTATCAAGGTAGGCATCAATGGGTTTGGACGTATCGGGCGCCTGGTGTTTCGGCGTGCGCTGGAAGTCGGCGGTTTCGACTTCGTTTCCATCAACGACCTCACAGATGCGAAGACACTCGCGCATTTGCTCAAGTACGACTCGGTGCATGGCCGCTTCAAGGGCACCGTCGACGTCGACGGTACGGATCTCATTATCAATGGCGACCGCTTGAAAATCACCGCCGAACGCGATCCCTCCAAACTGGATTGGACCGGCGTGGATGTGGTCATCGAGTCCACCGGCATTTTCCTCACCCGCGAGGCGCTCACCAATCATTTAAACAACGGCGCGAAACGCGTGGTCCTCACCGTGCCCGCCAAGGATGAAATCGACGCCACCGTCGTGCTGGGCGTGAACGACGCCGTGCTCACCGGCGAGGAAAAAATCGTATCCAACGCCTCCTGCACCACCAACTGTCTCGCGCCCATGGTCAAGGTGCTCAACGACGCCTTCGGCGTGGAAAAGGGATTCATGACCACGGTGCACAGCTACACCAACGATCAGCGTTTGCTGGATCTACCACATAAGGATTTGCGCCGCGCCCGCGCCGCCGCCACCAATATCATTCCCACCACCACCGGCGCCGCCCGCACCGTGGGCAAGGTGATTCCCGAATTGAAGGGCAAACTTGACGGTTTTTCGCTGCGCGTGCCCACACCCGACGGTTCGATCACCGATTTCGTGGCCACCCTGCGCCGCGACGTGACCATCGAGGAAGTGAACGCCGCCATGAAGGCCGCCGCGGATGGCGCCATGAAAGGTGTGTTGGAATACACCGAGGATCAGATCGTTTCGAGCGATATCATCGGCAATCCGCACTCCTGCATTTTCGACGCGCCGTCGACCATGGTCAATGGCAATCTCGTGAAAGTCATCGGCTGGTACGACAACGAGTACGGATATTCCTGCCGCGTGGTCGACCTCGTCAAAAAGCTCGTCGGTTGAGTTTTCGAGCACTATGGACAGTGACCCGCGGCTCTGTCCGTGGGTCACTTCTTGTTTTCGACGTACCCATTTCACGGAACCGAAGCATGCGGAGTAGCACAATATGAACAAGCTGAGCATCACCGACATCGATTTGCACGACAAACGCGCGCTCACGCGAGTGGATTTCAATGTTCCCTTCGACAAGGATGGGAGCATCAGCGACGACACGCGCATTATGGCTTCCTTGCCGAGTATCCGCCACATGGTGGAGCGCGGAGCGAAAGTCGTACTCATGAGTCACCTCGGCCGCCCCAAGGGCAAGCCCAATCCCGAATTCAGTTTACGCCCCGTGGCCGTGCGTCTGGCCGAATTGCTCGGCCGTCCCGTGGGCTTCGCACCCGCGTGCATCGGCGCCGACACCGAGGCACTGGTTGCAGCCATGCAACCCGGCGATGTGCTGTTGCTGGAGAACGTCCGTTTCCACGCCGAAGAGGAAGCCAACGATCCCGCCTTTGCCGCGCTGCTTGCGCGTCTGGGCGATGTGTATGTGAACGACGCCTTCGGCTCGGCGCATCGGGCGCATGCCTCCACCGAGGGTGTGGCACGGCTGCTCACGCCCGCCGTGGCTGGCTTACTCATGCAAAAGGAAATCGACTATCTCGGCAAAGCGGTGGGCAATCCCGTCCGTCCCTATACCGCCATACTCGGCGGGGCAAAAATTTCGGGCAAAATCGATGTGATCCAGAATCTGATGGAAAAAGTCGATACCTTGTTGATTGGCGGCGGCATGATGTTCACCTTTCTGAAAGCCAAAGGACTGGAGATCGGCAGCTCGCTGCTCGAAGAAGACAAACTCGAACTCGCGGCGAATATTCTCCGCGACGCCGAGGAACACGGTAAAACCTTGCTGCTGCCTGTGGACACCGTTGTCGCGAATCGCTTCGCCGACGATGCCGAGCAGCGTGTGGTTTCCGTGGACGCGATTCCCGCCGATATGATGGGGTTGGACATTGGTCCCGAAACCATTGCTCTGTTCGCGCGTCATATCAAGGCATCGCGCACGGTGGTGTGGAACGGCCCCATGGGCGTGTTTGAAATGCCCAACTTCGCCAAAGGCACGCTCGCCGTGGCATACGCGATGGTGGATGCCACGAAAGAGGGCGCGACGACGGTGATCGGCGGCGGCGACTCCGCCGCGGCTATCGCGCAGGCGGGGCTTGAGGATCAGGTTTCGCATGTTTCCACCGGCGGCGGCGCCTCTCTCGAATTTCTCGAGGGCAAGGAACTCCCCGGCGTGCTGGCATTGACGAACAAACAGTAATCACGGCGGAGCGGTCTCCCCGCTCCGCATCAACGCAACAGATTGGCATGAATCCTGGCAGATCATATCGCACCGATGAATACCGCCCGCAATTAGGCGGCTTCAGCTTTTTTCCACCCGTGGTGAAATACCTGCTCATCACGAACATCGCCATGTTCATTGTGCAATGGATGGTGATGGAAAGTGGACTCACCTTTCAGGGCGTGGAAATCGGGTACTGGTTCGCCACGCTGTTCTACCTCTATCCGATCGGCGAGGGCTTCCAGGTGTGGCAGCTCGTCACCTACATGTTTCTGCACGGCGGACTCGGGCATATTTTCATGAACATGCTCATGCTCTGGATGTTCGGCATGGAAGTGGAGAATCTCTGGGGCTCGAAGAAATTCCTGATCTTCTACTTCGTGTCGGGTATCGTTGCCGGCCTCGCCAATCTGTTCATCGCCCCGATATTCACCAGCACCGGACCCACGGTAGGCGCCTCGGGTGGTGTGTACGGCGTGCTGGTGGCCTTCGCGATGATGTTTCCCAACCGCTACATTTTCCTGTATTTCTTCGTCCCGGTACGCGCCAAGTATCTGATCACCTTCTTCATCGTGCTGGAATTGTTCAATGGCGTTCTGGGCACGCAAGAGGGTATCGCGCACATGGCGCATCTCGGTGGAGCACTGGTGGGCGCGTTGTGGGTGCTGCTGGATTCGCGCGGAGTGATCGACCGCTTGCTGCGCAAGGTGGATTCCCGCACGGCGCGTGGGGAAATGTTCACGGACAGGAGCAAAACGCGCGAGGCCCAGTTTTACGACATCTCCTCCTCGGCACCGAAACCGCCGCTCGACGAGCGCAGCGCTTCGCAGAAGGTGATCGACGAAATTCTGGACAAAATCAGCGTCTCGGGCTACGGCAGTCTGACCGAGGAAGAGAAGCGCATCCTCCTCGAAGCCAGCCGCCGCATCCACCCCGATCAGGGACGCAACTGAATCACGAAGGCACGCGCGGCGGCGAGGAATTCCCCGCCGCGCTCGCGTGTTGTGTCAGGGTCCCATTCATCAGAGAACACGCATGATTGAAATACCCGTCATTCAAAATCCCAACGCTCCCGTCTGGCAGCCGCCACAGGTCAAAACCATCCGCCGCAAAACGCGCAAAGTCTTGGTGGGCGGCGTGGCTGTGGGCGGTGATGCACCCATTTCGGTGCAGACCATGACCAAAACCAAGACCGCCGACGTGAAGGCGACGCTCGAGCAGATACAGCGCGCCGCCGAAGCGGGCTGCGACATCGTGCGCGTTACCGTGAACGACAAGCAAGCCGCCGCGGCGATGGCCGACATCGTGAAGGGCTCGCCCATACCTGTGGTGGCCGACATTCACTTCAACCACATTTTCGCTCTCGAAGCCGTCGAGGCCGGTGTGGCCAAAGTGCGCATCAACCCGGGCAACATCGGCTCCATCGACCGCATCCATCAGGTGCTGCGCGCCGCCAAAGAGCGCGGCGTACCCATTCGCATCGGTGTGAACTCGGGATCGCTCGAAGAGGACATTCTCGAAAAGCATGGCTACCCCACCGCCGAGGCGTTGTTCGAAAGCGCGATGCGCCATGCAGAAATTTGCGAGGATTTCGGCTTTACCGATGTCATCATTTCCGTGAAATCCACCGACACCCGCCTGATGATCGAGGCCTATCGCTACCTAGCCGAGCGCACCGATTATCCGCTGCATCTCGGCGTCACCGAAGCGGGGACGGCCAAGATCGGCACCATCAAATCGGCGGTGGGTATCGGCACACTGCTGGCCGAGGGCATTGGCGACACGGTGCGCGTATCGCTGACCGATGAACCGTGGAAGGAAGTGGAAGTGGGCAAAGAGATCCTGCGTTCGCTGGGCCTGGCCACCCGTAATGTGGAAATCATCGCCTGCCCCACCTGTGGCCGCCTCGAAGTGGATTTGTTCAAAATCACCAACGAACTCGAGGAGCGCCTTGCGGGCCTGAAAAAGCCGCTGAAAATCGCGCTGCTCGGCTGCGTGGTGAACGGCCCCGGCGAAGCGAGCGAAGCCGACATCGGCATCGCCGCCGGCAAGGGCGTGGGCATTCTGTATCGCAAGGGCGAAGTCGTGCGACGGCTCAAGGAAGAGGAAATCATCGACGCCGTGTACGAAGAAGCAATGAAATTCATCCCCGAACATTGATCCGCTCGTCCGCCGCCGGCGCGCGCCTTCGGGCCCGCCGGCGGTAGTATTTCCACCTGGTTATTCTGTATCACGACGTCAGGGAGGCGTCATGCATCAACACATCCTTTCCAGCATCCGGAGTGGCGTCACCGCGCTGCTTGATGTGCTCTATCCACCTGTGTGTCTGGGCTGTGGCACGCGCATCATCGCGGGCGACGTGCTGTGCGCGCAATGCCTTGCGGGTCTGCCCGCTCTGCCCGTAACAGCGGAGCGCTCGCTCGAGCACATGCAGTCGCTGACCTTTCCAGCGGAAGCCCGCATGATGCTCGTGGGCTTCGAGCATGAAAGCGGCGGCGTCCTCGAGGCCTGTATTCATGCGATGAAATACCAATCGATGCAATCGGTGGCGCGCTGGCTCGGTCGTCTGCTCGGCGAACAACTGCACGGCTCGGCCATGCTCGAGGGCAATCCCCTACTCCTTCCCGTTCCTCTGCACCGCATCAAGCAGATCGAGCGCGGATACAATCAATCCACGTTGCTCTGCGAAGGACTGTCCGAAGAAACGGGACTGGAAGTGCGCGAAGACATTCTCCTCCGCCGCCGCTATACCCTGTCACAGGCGGCCGCGCGTCTGCATCGCGAGGAGCGGCGCAACAACATGTTGGAAGCGTTCACGGTAAACGACAGCGCTCTGGCCGCATTGCGCAACCGGCCCATGATCATCGTGGACGACCTGGTAACCACGGGCGCAACCATGGGCGAGTGCGCCGCCGCCCTGTACGAGCATGGCGTACGCGACATCCGCTTTCTGGCATTGGCGCGTCCCCGCGGGTAGCGCGGCGCGACACGCACTCAGCGCGCAAACCACATCGTGGAGACTCGTCTCATGCGACACGACTTTGCGCCTGGCAGTCCACGGCGCAACCAACAATGCTCGTCAGTGAAATACGAACACCGGCACGTTGCCATCCTCGATCACCGTGCGGGCGGTGGAGCCGAAGAGATACTCGGCAAGCCCACGCCGTATGGGGCGGCCGAGAATGACCAGCGCCGGGTACAATTCCTTCACCACCTGCATGATGGCCGCATCGGCCTTGCCCGCACGCAGCATGATGCGCGCCTCGATACCGTGGGCATGGAGGAATTTCACGGCCTTCTCGAGATTGTATTTCTGCCTGTCGTAATCCATCGCCACGCAGAGCAGGGTCACAGGATAATCACTCGGAATATCCGGTGTGACATGCGCATAGGCCTGCAGCGCTCGCGCGGCACCGAGCGAGCCATCGTACGCGATGATGACGTTGCGGGGAAGGTCGGTCGTGTCGGGTATGGCCAGCACCGGGCATACCGGATCTTTCAACAGCATTTCCAGCGTGTCGCCCGGACCTTCGTGCGTGGGATAGTGGAAAAAGGTACGCACACCCATGATGATCATGTCGGCGGTTTTGCCCTCATCAAGCAGCCCTTCGTAGGGCACGCCGGTGTAAATGATGTCCTCGTGCGGCACACCGGCGAGATCGCAGGTCATGCGGAATTGCGCAATCAGTGCTTCGGCATGATCCTTGGCCTGATTGAGCATGGTGGACACGGCATGCTCCGACATCTGGAACGCGCCGGGCTGCGCACCCATGGCCAGTTGCTCGATGTTCGGTCGGTCGATGACCGCCACACCGATGAGGGTTCCCCCGTACAGCTTCGCGCGCCGAATGGCCATGTTCACGGCGCTGGTGGCGTACGGTGAACCATCGAGTCCAACGACGATACGCTTGCTCATGCTGCCTCCTGTGTATGCTATTGTAGAATCACGTCCGTTGATGGAGAGAAAAAATCGCGTCCACGCGCCCGCTCACGTCGTCATTGCCGTCTGACCCAGATGCGCACGCCGTGGGCGGGCACGATCACGTCGGCTGTTGCATCGCGCAGCACCGATTCGGCAAAGCCCGCTATGGGTGCGGTTCCTGCACGCGCGTCGCGGACCACGAGGTCCCAGGTGCCTTCGGGGAGCATGCGGCGCGGAACACGCCACTCGCGCGCTGACGTGTTGACGAGCACACATACCGTTTCATTCACCACATATCCGAGCAACATCGGGTCCTCGGGCTCGATCCAACGGATGTAGGAATCCGGCACCCGATGTCCCACGCGGAACACCTTGCCATGCGCGCTGTTGCGCAATGCGAGCAGGCCTTTCCAATAGGCCGCCATCTCGCGATAATTGCAGGCGGCGCCATCGGTGGTGTTGAGACTCAGCGTCTCCCACAGGAACAGGTTCGGTCGACGAAGGTTGTATGTGTCACGTTTGCCGTGAATGTAAATCGGACCGCTCTCCGTCGAAGCCACGATATTGACCAAAGGCGAGGCGCCTTTGCTGCGCATGAACTCCGTGCCGCCATGAATAACCACGGGACCGAGCGAGGTGAGCAACAGCGCCGCGGCAATGCGGTACGGGCCCTCCTCCACGCCGAGCAGCCCGTTCCAATCCTGCGTGGCGAAGCGATCGGCCAATGCCCAGTTGTCATGAATGTCGAGATAGTTGATGCCATGGTTGGGCGTGTGCTCTTCGTCGAAGCTGTTGGCGATGGCGCGCTTGGCGGCATCGCGGTTGCCATTGCCTCCGGCGTAGCCGCGATCCTTGCTCTTGTCGCGCGGGGAATCGGGCGGACCACATAGGGCATTGCGCGTGTCATCCTGGAAATACGTGATCGGCGCATCCACCTTGTACCAGTTCCAGTCGGGATTGGCCTCGTAATCAGGATCGGACGAGGCGATCCAGGGTTCGCCGTAAATGATGATGTCGGGACCGAGGCGGCGGCGCAATTCGGCAAGGGTTTGCTTGTCGGTGAGACCGGCGAGATCGATGCGGAAGCCATCCACGCCGTAGTCCCGGACGAGCATTTCGCATTGGTCGTATATCCAGCGCGCGGTCATCGGACGGTCTTCGGACTTGGTTTCGGTACCGTACTCGCCGATGAACTGCGTCTCGTTGTTCGTGCGATACCAGAGATGCCGGTCCAGCACGCGGAAGTGGAACAACATCTCGCGCGCGTCCATGCGCTCGGCGGTGTGATTGAACACGAGATCCACGATCACAGCGATGCCGCGCTCATGAAATGCCGCGACGAGATCGCGGAAATCCTCATTTTGCGAACCCGGCTCCGCGCCTTTTCTTCGATAGCGCGATTCCAGCGCCATGGCGTGCGAAGTGCGATAGCCCCATTGGTAATTACTGCTATCCACCATCTGCTCGCGCATGAAGGCATCGTTGGCAAACGCCCTGCGCCATTCCTCATCGGGGTAATGCAGATACTCCTGCACCGGCAGCAGGTGCACCACGTTGATGCCCAGCGATGTGAGATAGTCGAAGCCAATGGCATCGCCACGTGTATTGCGCAGGCCCGAGCGATAAAATCCCGCGAAGCTGCCACGCTCCTCCTCGGGCAGGCCGTGGAGCGCCAGGGTGAAATCCTCGACGTGTACCTCGTAGGCCACCACATCCTCCATGCGCGGCCGGCCGCCGCGTATCGGCGGAGGTGGCGCTGGCAGGGCGCGCACGCGGCTGCGCCCGAAGCTGTCGTCGCTCACCGTGGCCCAGGGATCGCTGATATGCACCGGCTTCTGCTCGTAAAATTCATTCCCGGGATCGGGCGGACCATGCACGGTGAAATCATACCACCACCCTTCGAGCTTCCCCGGCAACCCGATTTCCCACGCACCATCCGAACGCCGGGCGAGCGGCACCCTGCGCTCCGGCGCCGCGTCGCTCTTCCCCCGGTACAAATACAGCGCCACGCTGTCGGCGCGCGGAGCCATGACGCGGAAGGTGGTGGCGTCGCGCTCGGACTCGTAATGCGCGCCGAGCTTTGCATCGGTGTAACAGTGGCGCATCCAGCCGTCGAAAGAGCAGAGGTATTCACCTTCGTGACCATGCACAATCAGATAGTACACGCGACGTATGTCAAGATCCTCCGCGGGGTATACGTGCACCATGCGCGAGCCGGTCCAGAACACCGCGGCAATGGGCACGGGCGAACCATCGGCGCGACGCAGGCGATAGTGGGCTGGATCGAGAGACGGCGAGGCATCACCGCGAAGCACGTAAAATCGTATATGCCGCGCCGCCACAATCTCCGCGCGAAATTCCGGTGCGGGCGCAGAGGGTTCGAACACGAGATTCCCCGCGTCCACATTGGTCGCCGAGGCCGGGGGATTCATCCACTCGCCCGTATCGATGCGGTATTTGAAGCGCGCGTTCACGAACTCCTTCGCACTCGTCTTGCGCAACTCCCACACACGGGGCGGGGCGGATTTGGCCAATGCCCACGCGGCATCCTCCATATCATGCTGCCAGCCGCGCATGCCACCCTCGAGCAGCACGCGTGTGGGCCGCACGTCGTACAGCGCCTCGTCGAACAGGAACACCGCGGTGTCGCCCCGCAATGCGTAGCCCTGAAGGCGTTCGGCGGACGTGTACTGTTGCGCGGATATTCCACCCGTCACCACGAGCATGCAGATGGACAGTACCGCGTGCGGCAGTGCGCTCAAGCTCATTGCTTCACCATGATTGTGCCCCCGAAATATAAGACCCGCAGGACGAGAAAAGCGAGGGAAGCACGGCGATTTCCCGCAGCCCTTCCGCCCGCTGGCCTACTCGCCACAGCGCATTGGTGGCGGAACGCGCGCTGGTGTATATTTCGCCGATGCACAAAAGGGTATGCACCACATGGACATGATACTGGAGCGCGCACGAGCCGCAATGGCGGACGGACGTTACGACGACGCCATTGCATCGTTTCGTGAGGCACTTTCCCACGCCACTTCGTCGGAACGACGCGAAGCATTGTTACAGGAACTCGCAAATGCCTTCGAGGCCATGGGCAACACCTCCGAGGCCCTGGCCGCGCTCAAGGAAATTCTGGATTTCAATGAGCATTCGGCCGCGGCCTGGAACAGCGTCGGCCTGATCTGCAGCTCCCTGCAACGGCACGAGGACGCGCGACGGGCCTTCGAACAGGCGGCGCGTCTGCAACCCGACAATGCCGAGCTGTTCATCAACATGGGATCCATCTCGCTCAAGTTGGGCGACCCGGGGAACGCCCTCGAGTATCTGCACACCGCTATCGAGCTTGCGCCCGCGCATCCGGTGGCACACGCAAATCTCGCCATCACGCTCGCTCTGTTCGGCCGCCTCGAAGAGGCCGAGGATGCGTTGCGCCTCGCCGTGCTCTATGGCTTTGCGAATGCCGAGCCCATTCAGCAGCGCATCGACGCGCTGAAAGCCGTGCGCGACTCCGTCACCCGCGGTGAGGCCGATACCGCTCCATCCGAAGAGGAAGCGCTCAACGACGACAGCGGCGTGGACGCGCTGGTGCTTGCGGAAATCGAGAAGGACATGTACGCGCTGGCAGAGCAGCGTTACGCGGCGCAACCTCCCGATGATGCGCTCGCGCCGCGCATGGCCCTGCTCCGTGCGCAGATTCGCCTGCTGCGCCGTAAACTCGGCATGGAGGAAATTCTCGAGAGCGATGTCGTGCATGGCATCAATTACATGCGCGACGAGGATTGATCGATTGGAGAGAGTCCGCTCTGCTATCTTGCCTTTTCGCCGTGATCGGCGTACCTTACGCATCACCCTGCATCCGTCACACTATCCGGTAGCATCCCTGCGGTGAACAAAGCGACCATTGGCATCGGAGCAGTCATGCTTGCGGCAGCGGCTGTGTTCATTTATTTCGACGAGCCGCTGTACATCCGAATCATCTCCGGTGTCATCTTCGTCACCGGCGCCGTACTCTTGTATCAGCTGCTTTCCAGCAGTCTCGCCGCCGGCGAGGACGAGCAGGGCGGCGACAGCGCCGAGGCGGCTCCCGCACCCAGGCGCGAGGCGGCGCGACGCGAGTCGGCGACTCGCGAAACCACTGCGCGCGAGACGACGCAGCGGGCCGATGAAGCGGCTGTCGGCGCGCAGGAAACACAGGCCGAACTCCCCGCGCTCGACGCCTTCGCACCCGAGGACAGCATTCCCCCCGAGCTGTATCGCCTTCCCGACGACGGGCTGCCCACCGACGATCCCCGTGCGGAGTTCGATTTTCTCACGAATCGCTTGCTGCAGGTGCTCAAGGAGCATGTGCTGGCCAACACCGTAGGACTGTTCTGGATCAATATGGATCGCGAGCAGATCATCATTGGTGAGTTCGTGACCGATAGCAGGAATTTCACCACGGCGCGGCGCATGAGCATCGGAGCGGACTTGCTGAGCCGCATCGCGCTGAATGGTAAGCCCGAAATCGTAGCCGAGATTTCTCCGGCCAGCGAAGGCGATGTGGCAATCTATTACGACGCGGCCGAGGGCATTCGCTCCATCGTGGGTGTGCCCCTGTTTTTCGGCGACGAGCTCATCGCCGTACTCATGGCCGACAGCAAAGCTCCCGACGCCTTCGGACTCGAAAGCGTGGCGGCGATAGGCCGTGTTTCCTCGCTTATTGCCCTGCTGCTCAACAGCTACAATCAGAAATACGATCTCGCCGCCGATTCGCGCATGCTTGGCGTACTCGACCGTTTGCGCAAATCCCTCGGCAGCACGCAGGATTCCCATGGTATCGCCTCGGCTGCGGCGCAGGCAGTGACGGAGATAATGGATTGGGACTACGTGGCCGTCATTTTGCATCATCCCGACCGGCAGGTGTGGGCGGTGGTACGCAGCGTGTCCAAGGCCGCGAATCTTCCCTACATCAACGAAGGCGTGACTGTTGGACTCGAGCATTCGGTGCTTCGCGCAGCGCTCGAGCATCCGGAAGGCGTTATTCTGCCTGCTCCGGGCAATCCCGACTACCGCTTCCACGAAAAGGAAGTGATCAACTCCAGCGGACAGATATGCGCCATTCCCATGGCCAGCGCCAGTGCGTGGTACGGCCTTCTTGTGGTGGAATATCGTGAAAATCATCAGTACGCCACGCAGGATTTGCGCATTCTTCAGCGCATCGCCTCGGCCACCACGGCGGCACTGGAAATCGCCCGTCTGCGCGAAGTAACGCGCAATCACTTGCTCATCGATGAAAGTACGCAGGTGGCGAGCCGCACCCTGCTGCTCCAGCGCCTCAAGGAGGAGCAGGAGCGCGTCACCGCGGTGGGTGGCAGCAACGTGCTGTTCATTGTCGCCCTCGACAATCCCGACGACCTTGTGCAGCGTCACGGCAAGAACGAACTCGAAACCGCGTTGCGCCGCATCGGCGAGGCGCTGCGCGAGCACCTCCGTCCCTTCGACCTCGTGGGCCGTTTCGATACTTCGTCCTTTGGCGTGCTGCTGCTCCATTCCTCACCCGAGGATGCCTATTTGCGCGGAGAGAAAATTCGCAAGCACATCGCTGGCAGCGTGCAATCGCGCGGCAACGTCACATATTCGCTTTCCGTCAGCATTGCCGGCTGTACGATTACTCAGGGTACGGATACCGAAGGGTTGCTGCGTCTCGCCCGTCAAGCGCTGGATCGCGCGGTGTCGGACGGCGGCAACTGTGTGAAAGTGGTGTAGCGTACGGCGACTCGTCTGTCGCCCCACGCTGTGGCAGCGGGCCGCGGATGGGTGCTGTTCCTGCTCTTGAAATTGTCTGACTCCGGTTGCATATTCAATCTTGCTCTTTTCGGCACTTTCCGCCGTGGAGAGCAGGTGGCGTTCGCGTTGCTCCGGACACGGCTTTTGCGGTCACGGAATTCCCCAGCGCGAGGAATTGTTGTAACGTTTCGCGTGTCCACGGTGTTATCCCCTCGGATGCGCAGGTTGAGACACAGCGCCGCATCACATATTGTCATCATCAGCGCAAGGTGAAAGCGTGAGGATTTCGAAACAGTATACCAACCGGGAAAGCCAATCCCTGGACAAGTACCTGCAGGAGATCGGCAAGGTTGATCTGCTGACTCCTGACGAGGAAATAGAGCTTGCCAAGAAAATCAAGGCCAGCGGTCCCGGATCGCAGGGGGCATTGGAAAAATTAACCAAAGCCAACCTGCGCTTTGTGGTGTCTGTTGCGAAACAGTACCAGAATCAAGGGTTGTCTCTCGGAGATTTGATCAACGAGGGCAATCTCGGTTTGATCAAGGCCGCCAAGCGTTTCGACGAAACGCGCGGCTTCAAGTTCATTTCTTACGCCGTGTGGTGGATTCGCCAGTCCATTCTCCAGGCATTGGCCGAGCAGTCGCGCATCGTGCGTCTGCCGCTCAACCGCGTCGGCGCGCTGAACAAGATCGGGAAGAAGTTCAGCGAACTCGAGCAGAGTTACGAGCGCGAGCCCAGTGCCAGCGAACTCGCGGAAGAGCTCGACATGACGCTCTTCGAGGTGGCCGACACGCTGAAAATTTCCGGCCGCCACATTTCGGTTGATGCACCCTTTGCGCAGGGCGAGGATAACCGTCTGTTGGATGTGATTCAGGACGATCGCCAGCCGCATCCCGACAACACACTGATGACCGAGTCCCTCAAGGTGGAAGTGCGCCGCGCACTCGCCACGCTCAGCGAACGCGAAGCCGAGGTGATTCGCCTGTACTTTGGTTTGGACCGCGAGCATTCACTGACGCTCGAGGAAATCGGCGAGAAATTCAATCTCACGCGCGAGCGCGTACGCCAGATCAAGGAGAAAGCCATTCGCCGTCTGCGGCATGCCTCCCGCAGCAAGCAACTGCGCTCCTATCTCGGCTGACCTCCCTTTCTGAAGCATGACAGGCCACTTTGCGAGAAGTGGCCTTTTTTTTGCCCTGCCACCCTGATATCGCGATTGCGCCGCGTTTTTGGCCCATTTTTCAAAAACAGGTCGAAAAAATATCCATGCACGGAGCAATGGGTTGAGTCTTTCCCGATCTTGGGCTATTATTGGCCCTTGTGTTTCGCCGATGTTCCACAGTGGAGACCTCTATGAAAAAAATGCCGTTACCGTTATCGGAGAGTTTTACCGTTCACGCCGTGGCATTGCTCAACAAAGTGCATCAGGACAAACCGCGCCCCCAGCGCGACAAGCAAATGGATACCATCCTGATGGCGCGATCGAGGAACTTCTCCCTTCGGCAGGCCGACGAAGACACGCTGTTGCGTCGCATCGGTTTGTAGGTTTTCCCGCCTCATAAAAAACGTCCCGCCATGAGCGGGACGTTTTTTTATGCTCTGGAATTCGCTGTCAGGACTTGCCGCGCACGGAGAGGATTTTCACACCGTTGCCCTTTTTCTCGATGGCATGCACCACGTCCATGCCTTTGATCACTTTGCCGAACACGGTATGCTTGCCGTCGAGCCAATCGCAGCCGGCTTTCTTGGTCACGATGAAGAACTGCGAGCCGTTGGTGTTTGGACCGGAATTGGCCATGCAGATGGTGCCATAGGCAACCTTGGCTTTCAGCGTACCTTGGCCGTACACGGGCGCGGTGGTACCGGTTTTTTCCTTGTACCATTCCACCGTGTTCACCATCAGCGGACGACCGCTTTGCTGTTCGGAGCAGGCATTGACAATGCGCACCAGTTCCGAATCGGGCTCGGCGCTCGAGCGCTGGAAGTAGGGCTGCAGCACGTTCTGATACACCTGTATGGCTTTTTCCTCGCTATCGATGGCGCCTGTCAGTTCCTCGCCCTTCTCGAAGCATTCGTCTTCGAACGCGTAGCCGGGACCCCCACGGCCATCGCCTTTGGGGCAACCGCCCTGAATCATGAAATCATCGATGACGCGGTGAAATGTCAGGCCGTCGTAAAACGGACGCTTCACCATTTTCTGCGACGAGGGATCCAGCCATTCCTTTTCGCCGTCGGCGAGGGAGATGAAATTCTCCACGGTTTTCGGCGCAATGTCGGGCCACATCTCGATGGTGATATCCCCGAGTTCGGTTTTCATCAACACGGTTGGGCGGGTACTTTCGGTGGCGGCTTTTTTCTGCGCCAAAGTTGGCAGTGCGCAGAAGGCAAGAACGAAGGCACTGATGAGCAGGGTTTTCATGGTTCTCCTTGAATGTATCACACAACGAATGTTTGCGCGGAACGTGAAAATCAACACAATATAGTGATACCTGCGCTCAGAGTCAGCGGTTCCGCGGATGACCCACCGCTCTCCCGCGCTTGGCCCGCTCCGCGCCGTGCGTGTGTACAGCGCGAAGCCACACCGCGTCCACTCCCCGCAATCGCCAGACCTGCTTCCGCGGCGCGGCATTGCGCCAGCGCGTGAATATTTCCCTTCCCGTCGGTGTAGTACCTTGCATGGAGGACATCCGTCAATGAACGACATTCACATCGACGATGAGCTGATACTGCGGGTACAGCGAGGAGAAACCGCCGCCTACGCGCATATCGTGCACACGTGCCGCCGACCGGCGTACCGCGCCGCATTCGCATTGCTGGGCTCGCACGACGACGCGCTCGATGTATCGCAACAGGCGTTTATCAAGGCCTACAATGCCATCGCCGGCTTCGATCGCGGGAGGAGCTTCTTCGCCTGGTATTACAGCATTCTGCGCAATCTCTGCCTGAATCTGCTGCGCGACAGAAAGCGGCACGCCCCCGCGCTTTCGCACTGCGGCGCCTTCGAGGCGGTGTCGGGCGACGACGACCCCGCCGAGGCCACCGACCGCGTGCTACTGGCTGAACGCGTGCGGTCCGCGCTGCTCGCGCTCAAGCCCGAGGAGAGGGAGATCATCGTGCTACGGGATTTCGAAGGATATCGCTACACGGAACTCGCCTCCATGCTCGGTATTCCACAGGGAACGGTCATGTCGCGTTTGTACCATGCGCGCAAGCGTTTGAAAGATTTGCTGGAGGACGTGCTATGAATGAGATGGAACGCGAGCGCTTTGCACAGCTCATGATGAAGGCATTGGATGGTGAATTATCCGGAAGCGATCATTCCGAATTCGAACGCTTCCTCGTCCGCGCGGAATGCGCGACGGAATGGCGGCAATTTCAAAAAGTCAAAGAGGCAACCATGAATCTCCGCATCAGCGAACCCGCGCCGGAAGTGTGGGACGGGTATTGGTCGCGCATCCACAATCGGCTCGAGCGCGGCATCGCGTGGCTGCTCGTCACGGTTGGCGCGGTGGTGCTCGCGGCCTGGGGAAGCATCGAAGCACTGCAGCATCTGTGGGCGGACGTACAGCTCCCGTGGTTTGTGCGTACCGCCGTCATCGTTCTGGCAGCGGGAGCACTGCTGCTGTTCATTTCCATCATCCGCGAGCGCTGCTTCAGCGCGCGCCGTGACAACTATCGCGAGGTTATCCGATGATCATCACCACATCGTCCTTCATCGCCGGGAAGCGCGTCACGCGCAGTTTCGGGATTGTTCGTGGCAACACCATCCGCGCGCGGCATATCGGCAAGGACATCATCGCCGTGTTCAAGAACATCGTTGGCGGCGAGATCGAAGAGTACACCAAGCTCATGGCGGAGTCGCGCGACCAGAGTCTGGACCGCATGACCGCCGATGCGGAGCGCCTCGGCGCCAACGCGATTATCGATGTGCGCTTCTCCACCAGCTTCATCATGCAAAGCGCGGCCGAAATTCTGGTGTACGGCACAGCGGTGTTGGTCGAGGACGAGTAGACGCGGCACTGCTCTGTGAAGGGTGCCGGTTCCAACGGAAAAAGCGGAGCACCCACGACGCAGTCCCGAGCGCGACCAAGCGATGGTCGACGCGTATGCATCGTTGCGTGAACGATTTCTCACCTGCGCGATGTTGTCCAGAAACACACTCGAGGACAGCATGCGATTTCTTTTCCTCGCCGTTCTGCTCGGCGCTCTTTGCACTCATCGCGCGGCAGCCCAATGCTCGGATGCGGGCGCGTGTTCCATTGGTGGCCACGAGGATGCCGCGATGGAGCAGCGACCCTTACGCATCGGCATTTCCTATGCGCACGGAAGCTCGGGGAACACCGATGACCTACGATTCAACAGCATCAACGCCGATGTGACGTGGCGCGTGGATGAACACGGCATGCTCATGCTTCGCCTGCCCTGGACCAGTAATTCCGGACCGCTCGGCGACGCCCAGGGTCTGGGCGACGTGCTGGTACTAGTGGATCGGGTAGTGTGGAGCACACCGACACTGCAATTGCGCGCCCAGATCGGAGGGAAGTTCGCCACCGGCGCAAGCAACGCGAACGATCTGCCGCAGGCCTATCAGCCCGGACTCGGCAGCAACGACGTGTTGCTTGGCCTCGCGGCAAGCATGGGAGCGTGGAACATGTCGATAGGGTATCAGCATCCCTTCGGACGCAGCGACAATGCCATCACGCGCCTCAAGCGCGGAAGTGATGTCGTGCTGCGCGCCGGGTATGCCACCGATTTTGATGCAGTGGGAATATCGGGTGAGCTTCTGGCGGTGAAGCGACTCAGCGAGTCCAGCGTGCTCGTGCTACCCTCCGGTGGGCGCGAGCAGTTCATGGACGTGCCCGACAGCGATCAATTGCAGGTGAATGTGTTGCTCACCGCCACGTACGCCGTGACCGCGGATGTGTCGCTTGGCGTGCAGGCGGCGGTTCCGCTGCTCGCCCGCGAGGTAAATGTGGATGGACTCACCCGCAGTTTTACCGCTGGCATCGGTCTGACGTATTCGCCAGCGTTGTAACACACGGCGAATGGAACGCTCACCGTTCCTGAAGCGGATTTCCCGTACATTGGGGAAAGGGGAAGCACCATGTACTTCCCGATGTCGCATCAATTCACACAGACAATGAAACGACCCCTCATTCTTGTTTCCAACGACGACGGTTACGATTCCCCCGGCATACTCGCTTTGGTCAACGCATTGAGCCCATTGGGCGACATCGTTGTTGTGGCACCCGCCACGCAGCAAAGCGCCGTGGGCCACGCCATCACTGTGCAACAACCGCTCCGCGCCCGGCCCATCGACAGAGGACCCGATTTCCGCGGCTGGGCGGTGGAAGGCACTCCCGCCGACAGCGTGAAGCTGGGCGTGACCACGCTGCTGGACAGCAAACCCGATCTCGTCGTGTCGGGCATCAATCACGGCATGAACACGTCGATCAATGTGATATACTCGGGCACCGTGTCGGCCGCCACCGAAGGCGCGGTACTCGGCATACCCGCCATCGCCGTCTCGCACGCCTCGCATGCGCTGACCTCCGATCTGCGCGGCGCCGCCGATTTCGCGCAGCGCATCGCCGCCATGGTGTTGGAAAAGGGTTTGCCGAAAGGCACGCTGTTGAACGTGAACGTGCCCGACATTCCTCCGTATCAGATCGTCGGAGCCCGCGTCACGCGGCAGGGACGTTCATGGTGGGACGACGGCTTCGAAACGCGGCAGGATCCCGTGGGCCGCAATTACTACTGGCTGGTGGGCACCTACGTGTGGGACGACGATCCCACCGTGGACGATGTCGCGCTGCGCGCAAATATGATTTCGGTGACGCCGCTCCACTACAACCTGACCGACGAGGACTTGTACCGCGACATGCAGAGCTGGCTGCCCTGAGTCTTTGCGCTGTTGTGCTGACACGACCGAGCGACCCGCATCAGCCGTGGATGCGCAGCTCCTCCGCCGCCTGCTCGGGTGGAATGGGGTTGATGTAAATTCCGCTGCCCATTTCGAAGCCCGCCGGCGTGGAAATGCGCGGCACGAGCACGAAGTACCAATGCAAATAGCGGACATCCTCGTCGCCCACCGGCGATGAGCGCAGCAGCACATTGTAGCTGGGATCTCCGAGCGCGTCGCGCAATGCGCGCACGCTTTTGAGCAATAGCTCCGCCACGCCGCGAATTTCCTCATCACCTGTCCAGATAAAGCTGGCGTTGTGCTTGCGCGGGTAAATGCGCACTTCGTAGGGTGTACGCGAAGCGAAGGGACACAACGCCACGGCGTGGCGATGCTCCCACAGAATGCGGTCACGCTGCCGCAATTCTTCATCGAGCAAATCGCAGTACACGCAGCTTCCCCATGTATCGTAATGCAGCATGGCCTTGTCCAGCGGATCGCGAATATGCGGCGGGATGATGGGCGAGGCAATGAGCTGCGAGTGCGGATGCGCAAGCGATGTACCCGCGTTGGGCCCGCTATTGCGAAAAATCATGACGATGGCCACATCCGGCCAGGTGCTGACTTCGGCGAGGCGGCGTCGGTACAGCAGGAGCAGTTCCTCGACAGCGCGCACATCCATATCGGCGAGGACGAGGTTGTGCCGCGGCGACTCGATGAGCACTTCGGCGTGGCCGTGACTGCCCGCCGCGAGAAAGCGCCCCACCCGCCGCCTGTCGACCGCCTCGTCCATGGACAGGGCCGCGTATTTGTTCAGCACCACGCGCATGGACCATGCCGCGGCGTCACCCACGCGGTGGAGTTCGCGCGCGGTGATCGCTTCATTGCCTGGGCAAAACGGACAGCGCTCGCTCCACACCGGCAGAGCATCGCCGCTTGTGCGCTGCGGTGCAATGTCGGCGGGGCGCAGGGAGCGTTCCGGCGCGATGATCACCCACTCGCGTGTGGCGAAATTCTGACGAAATTCAGACATGGCGGCTCACCGCTGTTGAGGGAGAAAACACCCGAATGTAATTTTTCCTATTTTCAATGGCAACGTCGGCGTGCGACAACGCCGTCATTACCCCACACAACAGCGAGCACAGCATGGACCGAGGCCTGCATTCCGGGATGGGCGAGGCGCTTCAACACATTCTCCAGCGCCATCAGGAGTGGCGCGCCGCGTGGCCGGATTTTGGCGGCGACGCGACACTGACGCGCGGCCAGGAGGACATCCTGACCGTGGTGGATGAGCTACTGGAGCGACTCCGCGACAACTATCCCTTTTTCCATCCGCTGTACGCCGGCCAAATGCTCAAGCCGCCTCACCCTGCCGCCATGCTCGGCTATTTCGCGGCCATGCTCATCAATCCCAACAATCACGCGCTGGACGGTGGACCGGCCACCGGTGCTATCGAGAAGGAGGTCGTGGCCGATCTCGCGCGCATGTTCGGTTACGACGCGCATCTCGGCCATTTGACCAGCAGTGGCACCATCGCGAATCTCGAAGCGCTGTGGATTGCGCGACAACTCCACCCCGATCGCGCTGTGGCTTTCTCGGATCAAAGTCACTACACGCATCGGCGCATGTGCGAGGTGCTGGGCATGCGCGGTATCGAGGTGCCCAGCGACAACCGTGGCCGCATGGATGTGGACGCGCTGCAACGGCTCTGTCTTTCGGAAAACATCGGCACGGTGGTGGCCACCCTCGGCACGACGGGACTCGGCGCGCTGGATCCACTGCCGGCACTGCTGGAATCGGGCAGGCGACTCGGATTCCGCGTACACGCCGACGCGGCCTACGGCGGCTTCTTCCGCCTCATCGCCGATGGCGAAGCACACGGCGTGTCTGCCGAGGCCTACGCCGCGCTGAGCGCATGCGACAGCATCGTGGTGGATCCACACAAGCACGGCTTGCAGCCCTACGGCTGCGGCTGCGTGCTGTTCCGTGATCCCACGGTGGGCCGCTTTTACGTGCACGATTCGCCGTACACGTATTTCACTTCCGACGAACTACATCTCGGAGAAATCAGTCTGGAATGCTCGCGCGCCGGGGCGTCCGCCGCGGCGCTGTGGAGCACCCTGCGGCTGCTTCCGCTGGAGGCGCACGCCGGTCTGGGTGCCGTGCTGCGCCGCTGCCGCCGCGCGGCGCTGGACTTTGCCGATGTGTTGCGCGTCTCCGAGCGTTTTTTCCTCGTCATGGAGCCGGAGCTGGACATCGTGGTGTACTTCCCCGCCACCGAGGCGCTATCCGCCTCCAGCATCAGCGCGGCGTCCGATCGCATCTTCGCCACGACCATGAGCGATGCGGACAATCCCGTGTACCTCAGCAAATTCCGCGTGCGCTCATCGCTGTTGCAGCAGCGCTACCCGCAGCTTGTCGCCGACCGCGAATGGACGACGGTGCTGCGCAGCGTCTTGATGAAACCCGAACAGGCCGACTGGATTCCGCGCCTGCACCGCATACTCGAAGAGCATGCGAGCGCGCTGAATGACCGCAACGAAACCCAAGAGCAGGAAGACGACGACGCCCTGCCTTTGGCGGAGTGACACTCACTACGCAGCCGCGCGTTGGAAGCATAACGCAAAGCATCCCGCATCAGGCACCTGTCGTCGAGGGCTAGCGAGCACCCGCGCCCCGCAACACCGGGAGGACGAGCGTCCGCTGTTCTTGCGACGTACTCAATCGCAGCAGATACACACCCGAGGGTAGTTGCGGTTGCCAGTGCCGCACACCGCCACTCCGCGGTATATCACCCTCGAACAACACTTCGCGAAGTGATCCCAGCATATCGAACACCTCCAGGCGCGCCGTAGCATGGGCCGCGTAATGGAGCAGGTACCCATCGTGACCCGCCACTTCGGCCCGTAGGGACAGCTCCCCTGGCGCGGACAGCGACTGCGTACCTGTAGTTGCGCGATCGGTCCATCGCAACACATGTAGCGAATGCGGCGGCAGCGTGACTTCCACACCGGGAGCCACAGCCGCCAGTGTGTCGATGCGCACGTTCACGGCGTCCTCGTTGTCGTCGTGTATGCTCGACGGGATGATGGCATAGTGCTCCGCCAGCGAGGAAGGCGTGCGCGGCGGGTTGAGTCGCACGCTGTGCGCGTTGCCGAGAGACAGATTGAACAGCAGCACGGACAGCGTATCGCCCTCGCGAAAAGCGAAGGACTGCACCTCGTTCACTTCGATGTTCGCTCCGATACCGTTGATCGCCGTTTGCTGCCAGCGCGGCTGCGTCGCGGAATGACTGGTGTGGAGCATATCGCCACCCACCGCGGCATTTGCCAATTCCACACCCAGCCAGGTGGGACGCTTGCGGCCGGTGGCTTCGAGATCGCGCAGCATGCCCCAGAGTCGCGCCATTTCGCCCGAGGGCAAACGGAAGCTGTACCCAAGCGAGGAGAAGGCGCATTGCGTCCGCACGGCGAGATCGCGCAGATACACCAGCATGTGCAGCGGCAGAGCCAGGGCACCCGCCGCGCCTGTGAGGAAATCGTTGCGGATGTCGATGGGACTCGAGCCATGCGTGGTGTGGAAATTGATTTCATAAATGGAAAGCTCCGGACGCTGCACATAGCCGCGGCTCTCGCGCATTGCGCCGCCGCTTGCCTGATAAAAAGGCGAGGCCAGCAGCGGTCGGAAGATCTCGCTTTCGTTGGCCCAGGTGTCGAGCACACCGAAGTACGGCGCCAGCGCCACCGCATCGTGCGCGCTGCCATGCTGCTCGATTTCGCGTTGACGGCCGGCATAGCCCGCCTGTCCACCAATGACGAGCATCATGCGCGATGCATCGAAACCCGCGGCCGCACGCATGATGGAAAAGCGATCATGCGCGATGGACGCGAGGCGTTCGCCACCGTTGACCGACGAGCCCATGAAGGGATCGTCGCCCGCGCCGGAGCCCCACATCTCGTTGCCGTATTCCAGATGCATGTGTCCGAATACTTCCGTCCACGGCCGCTCCCTCCCAAGATCCGCGCGCTTCATCGCCCAGGGATGCGCGGGAATAGCGGGGGCGCCGAGGTATTCCACCAATCCTTGCAATTCCTCCGGCGAAAACGTGGGCGGAATCACATACCACGGATCGGCGCCCACTTCTTCGCAGAGCAGGAGAAATTCATGCAGCGAATAGCAAAAGTCGCCCGGGCGCCGGTCGCGCGGCGCATAGCCGTTCGTTCCGCGCTCGAATGGCGCTGCTAGCTGCGAGGCGAGGCCTGCGCCGAGCTGACCACCCCAATAGCGCAACACACCGGGGCGCAATTCGCGCAGACGGTCGATGTAGTTGTCGGTGAAGCCCGAGGGATGTTCGTTTTCCACGGCACGCAGTTCGATATCGTCCACCAACACTTCGCCGCCCGGTGTTTCCACATCCATGGCGAAGGCAAGAATGGGATGGTACTCCTGTTCGCTGTACTGGCGCTGAGGATCGGCTCCGGGAGGCACCTGAAAGCGGCGCTCCACGAGCTGCCAGTCTTCTCCCGCGGCGATGGCCTCGTTGAAAAACTGTCCCTCGCCTTCACGGAAAAAGCGCACGCGCAGCACATCGCCCGCGCGCCGCGCTTTCACCCACAACCGCAGCAGATATTCGCCACGAATGATGAGCAGCTTGCCGGCGGAGTGGTCGCCATCGCGCCAGAGACTGTCCATGTAGAAGCGATAGGAGTTACCATCATAGGTCAGACGCAGCGACTGCTTGCCCGGACTCCCGGGACGCACCGCCGTGGCATCCACGATGGCGGTGTTGCCCTGCAATCCCGGCACATCGCGATGCAGGCGCAGCACGCTCAGACGTTCGGGCACGGCGCCATCGTCGTCCATGTCGAAGACGTTGCGCCCGCCCTCATGGCGGAAGGTCCGCACCGTGCCTGCGCGACCGCGCGCATTGCCCCACAGGAATTCGTAGCGCGCGCCATTCCAGAAATCCACCGGCCAACCGATGCCATACTGCTCGTTGTTCCATGCCGGATCCCAGAACGCCATCGGTACGGTGCTGCCCGTGGCGCCCTGATCCACCAACACCAGCGAGGCGAACTCTCCCGCCTCGAAACCGGGATTGTCGATGAGATTCGAGCGGAACTGATCGGCGCCCCACCACGAGCGCGACCCCACATTGATGCCGAAGCGCTGCGTGTGTTCGAGCAGCACGCTGTCGGTTACAGAGATGATGACGGGCTGCGCCGCGAGTGGAATCGACAGCAGTAACATCGAGAACAATACGTCGGTGATACGTCGCATAAAGCATCCACGAAGTGGTTGAATATACCAATGTAGCGATTCGCGCCGATTTCGCGAACAGCTGCAACGATGCCCGCGTGAAGCTTCCGGCGCTTCTCCATCACGCTCGACAGCCAATTCGGCAATTTCCCGCGCTTGCGCAAATATTGGCGATTATCGCTACATTGTGCCAACACATCCATTCAAGGAAAGGACGCTCTGATGGATGACCAGGACATCTCGACACCTTCCCGCTATCTCGAGCGCGACCACCGTCGACTGGAACATGTGTTTTCCTACGCCTGCGACATCGGCGCCGGTGTTGTGGATATGGATTTGTACAATGACTTCCGTAGCGGACTGCTGCGCCATGTGGGAATCGAGGAAAAAATCGTGCTTCCGCTGCTGCGCAAGCATTTGCCGGGAGGATTTCCCATGGAGGCGCAATTGCGCCTCGACCATGGCGCACTCGCCGCCTTGCTGGTACCGCCGCCCGAGCATGAGGTGGTCACCGTGATCCGCAACCTCCTTGCGCGCCACAACGCGCTGGAGGAGGCCCATGGTACGCTGTACGATTTGCTCGACAGCTGCGCGGAGTTGGATGAAGGAGATATTTTCGAGCAAATCAAACGCTATCCCTCCGTGCCGCTCTCGCGCTACATCAATAATCCCGGCGCCATCGAACCCGCACGCCGCGCCGTGGCGCGCGCTGGCTACACATGGGAGGAGTTGCTCCGCTCCACGTGAAGCACCCACGCGGTGGTGGCAACAGCAGCGTTCGCAGCTACCTGCACTGTGCTCCCACATTTTCATCCTTCGCTCTTCCTGCCTAGATTGAATGCGCTATGAGGCATTTCTACTTTATCGGCATCGGCGGAACGGCAATGGCATCGGTTGCCGCCGCGCTTCACGCTCAGGGACATCGGGTGCATGGCAGTGATCTGCCGCTCTATCCACCCATGAGCACATTTTTGGACGAACGCGGCATCGAGCGGCACGAGGGCTTCGACGGCGCACGCATCGGCACGCTGCCACCCGACACCACCATTGTGGTTGGCAACGCCATCAGCCGGGGAAACAGCGAACTCGAGGCGGTGCTGCGCGCGCATCGGCGCTACACCTCGCTCGCGGCGCTGCTGGGCGAGGAGTTGATCGCCGGCTCGCGCAGCGTCGTGATCAGCGGAACGCACGGCAAGAGCACCACCACCTCGCTCACTGCGTGGCTGCTGGAGAGCGCGGGTTTGCGGCCGGGCTTTCTTGTTGGCGGCATCCCCGAAAATTTCGGGCAGGGCTGCCGCATGAGTCCGGCGGGTGGCGTGTTCGTAAGCGAGGGCGACGAGTACGACACGGCGTTTTTCGATAAACGCTCCAAGTTTGTGCATTACCGTCCGGACATCGCGGTGGTGCACAATGTGGAATTCGACCATGCGGACATTTTCGACAACATTGAGCAAATCAAACGCTCGTTCCGGCATTTCCTGCAACTGGTACCCGACAACGGCGTCATAGCGGTGAATGCCGACGATCACCACGCGATGGACGTTGCGGCGAATGCGCCCGCACCGGTGGTGAGTTACGGCTTCGGCTACAGCAGCGATGTGCGCGCACGCGACATACGGTATTTCGACGGCAAGAGCCACTTCACCGTGCGCGACCGCCGCGATGGTCACGAGTATCGTTTCGCGTTGCCCCTGGCCGGAGAATTCAACATCATGAACGCGCTCGCCGCCATAGTGGCGGTTCGGGCGCTCGGGGTGACGGACGAGGCGATTCAACAGGGCTTCGATACTTTCCGTGGCTTGAAACGACGGATGGAAGTGCTGGCGGATATCGCTGGCATAACCGTGATCGACGATTTCGCCCATCATCCCACGGCATTGCGTCTCACCTTGAGTGCCTTGCGTGAAAAATACCCCGGTCGCCGCCTCGTGGCCTGTTTCGAGCCGCGCTCCAACACCACCACGCGGAACATTTACCAGCAGGAAATCACCGACGCATTGGCCGTGGCGGATGTGGCGGTAATCGGCGCCATCGATCGTCCACAACGCTACAGCGAGGAGCAGCGCCTGTCTCCCGATCGCGTGGCCGATGCGCTGGTCGCGCAGGGACGCCTCGCCCGCGCCATTCCAGATGCGGGGGAAATGGTGCGTTGGTTGGGCGAGGTGGCGCGCGAGGGTGATGTGATCGCCTTGTGCAGCAACGGCAAATTCGGCAATGCGCGGCAGCTTGTGCAGGATATGCTGCACGAGCGCAACGTCGCTTAGAGCATACATGACATTCGCAGGGACGGTGTCTGCCGCGCACGGCGCGACGGGGGGAACATGTTTACCCTGCCGGACGTGGAAACCGCTTTCGCTTGATTTCCATTATAAACCGTCGAGGGCGTCATGAAGCAGCGCAGCTCCTCCTATAGAATCGCACACCACATTATTTTTCCGCTTGCCCTCATCGCAGTAGTGCTGCTGCCCGGCAACGCATTCGCGCAGGGACCAAAGGGCAAGTCCTTCGGCATCGGCTTCAGCGTGGGCGAGCCCACCGCGCTGTCTCTTCGATTCTGGACCAGCCGCGAGAACTCCTGGGACGTCGCCGTTGGTAGCAGTTATATCGGCAATCCCCACATTCACGCCGACTATCTCTGGCATTTCAACGATGCGTTCAACTCGCGCATTGTCACGTTGTACGCCGGTGTCGGCGCGGCCATTGGTCTGGGCGACAAGGATGGCTGGGTGCTGGTGAAGTACAAAAAGGGCAAGATCGAGAACCGTTGGTACTATGATCGCGATCACGAGACGGTCATAGCGGCCAAGGGCACCTTCGGTTTGAACATCATCCCGCGCAACACACCGTTGGACATTTTCCTCGAAATCAATCCCATCATTGGACTCAGTCCCGGTTTCGGTTTCGATATCATGCCGGCGCTGGGGATTCGGTTCTATCCGTGATCGGGTGGAGGGATTGGCTGAGCGCGGAATACATTTGAAGAGATGAAAGAGAGCGAAGAGAGCGGAGAGGAATTGTTGAGGTCGCTTCCCGCTCGAATCCTGCCGGCTGGCTGAGTGCGGGATACATTTGAAGAGATGAAAGAGAGCGGAGAGAGCGGAGAGGAAGGGTTGAGGGTGCGCCCGTCCTGAACCGTAGCGCTACCATACAGTCGAGTCACCCACAACCAAATCCTCCTTACTCTCACCACCTCACTACTCTCATTCTTCACTGTATTACACGATCACGCTCATCTTACGACAGAGAATCTGCGCACCGCAAACACCGCGTCGCCGGTCAAGCGCAGCATGTAGCTGCCGGGCTCGAGGCCGAGTGTGGCGGGGGTGATGGAGACGAGCATGCTCCGCGCATTGAGGGGTCCGTCGAAAAGCAGCGCCCGCTCGCGGCCCAGCATGTCGTACACACGCAGTGTCACCCGCCCTTTTTCCAGATGCACAAAACCCTCCGTGTTCTCTGTGTTGGCGAGGCCCTCTGTGTTCTCTGTGTTCGCGAAGCGCTCTGTGTCCTCTGTGTTTACCACGATCTCCACTCGCCCCGCACCCCGCAGCGGTTGCGGCCAGACGGCGCCGAGGGCGATGCCTCCGGGGACGGCTGTGCGGGTGCCGGAGGCCACACCGGTGATGCGGTAGGTGACGGCGATGTCCGCGGGATGGTTGGTGGCGTGTCCGGTGACTTCGATGCCGCTTGCGTGCAGACCGAGGTCCAGCGCGGTGCTCACGGGTTGCACGGCGATGTCCGTGGTGTGATCGCCGGTGGAGGGATCGCCCGCTATCCACCACGCGCCCGTGCGCAGCGTCCACGGCATGGATAGACCGCCGCCGGTCCACAGACGCACGCCTTGCGCGGGAGGCAACGCCTTGTCGCGCTCGGCTTCGAAGTGCAAATGCAGCGGGGTGAACACCACGCCGCGCGGCGCCTCGGGATCGATGC
>JAMIQH010000354.1:0-4460 GCA_035914695.1 Bacteroidota bacterium
CCGGATAGGACACGCGCGCGCGGCCGTAGCGGCCGAGCAGTGGTCCGAGCACGTAGAACGAGGCGCGCATTTTTTTCACAAGTTCGTACGGCGCTTCATGCGAATGCACGGCGCTGCTGTCGAGTTCGAGTGTGGTGCCGGGATGGCGGATCACCACGCCCATGGTTTCGAGCAAAGCCGACATGGTGCTGATATCGCGCAGCCGCGGCGTGTTGTGCAATCTGCACACGCCCTGGCAGAGCAAGGTGGCGGGGATCAGGGCCAGCGAAGCGTTCTTCGCTCCGGAGATGCCGACAGTCCCGCTCAGGCGGTTTCCGCCTCGAATGATGAATTTGTCCATGTACCCACAACGTTGATCGCGTAACGGATCATCCAAGTCACAAGTTAGTCCTCAATCGCTATTCGGTGCAATGCGTCGCGGCATGGGTGCATCGCGCGATGCATCGGATGCGCCAGGCCGGCGGACAGTGGTGGAAGGCCATGAGGGCGTCCGTTTTGGGGCTGGCGGGAATTTGGATATATTTTAGCTCAATCCAGGTCTATCATCCTTGGTGTGTACAATGGGTTCGTACGGGTCGTATCTGAAAGCGGCGCTGTTGTCGCAAATCAATCTTCTGCTGTTGGCGGGATTCGGAATGGTGAGTCTGATTTCCGGCAACGCCTGGCCGCTGCTGCTGGCTCTTGGCGGCGAAGCCGCGTGGCTGGCTGTGGCGCCTTTGACGCCGGCCTACCGGCGGCTGGTGGACAGGAAAACGGAACGCCATGCGGCCATCGACGCCGAGAGCGCGCGCGACCGCCTGATTGCGGACTTGCCCGACGCGGTGCGGGCGCGCTGCACACGTTTCGCCGCCCTGGCCGACGAGGTGCGAAAAAATTACGCCACCTACAACGAGGGAAGCCGGGTGTTTCTCGACCGCCTGGCGCAACGCTTCGATGAAATGCTGGAGAAATACGCCCGCCTGCTCACCGCCCAGCAGGAGTACGACCGCCACCTGGCGGAGGCCAGCCGCGGCGAGGTGGAGCAGCGGCTGCGCGCGCTCGATGCCGAGGTGGAATCGGCGGACGAGCAGTTGCGGGAAATCCAGCTCCGGCAGCGCGATGTGCTGTTGCAGCGGCTCGAACGGCTGAACACGGCCGAACGCGACCGCCGCATCCTCGCCGCGCAAATCGACACGCTGGAGGAAACCATGGTGCTGCTCAAGGAGCAGGCGCTCACCATGCGTCGGCCCGAAGAGATGACCGAGCAGATCGACCGCCTCCTGAGCGACATCGGCACCACCGAGAGCACAGTGAGCGCCATCGAGAGTTCGTTCACCGGATTATTCGACAGGGAATTGCGCGACGCGGAGGAAACGCGGCGCCTCAACACCGATTCACCGTCCTGAACAGGAGAAGCCATGTCCGAGGAAAATCGCAAACGACTGCAGGAAATGCGCGCTCTTTCCCGTCTCGGCGGAGGCGCCGAGCGCATACAGGCGCAGCATGACAAGGGGAAGATGACCGCGCGCGAGCGCATGGACATTCTCCTCGATCGCGGCAGCTTCGAGGAAATCGATGCCTTCGTCACCCACCGCTCGCGGGATTTCGGGCTCGACAAGCAGCGCATTCTCGGGGATGGCGTAGTGACGGGCAGCGGGACGATCAACGGGCGCCTGGTGTTCGTGTTCAGTCAGGATTTCACGGTATTCGGAGGATCGCTGTCCGAAACGCACGCTGCGAAAATCTGCAAGATCATGGACATCGCCATGAAAGTGGGCGCGCCGGTGATCGGGCTCAACGACAGCGGTGGCGCGCGCATTCAGGAAGGCGTGGTGAGTCTGGGCGGCTACGCGGATATTTTTCTCCGCAATACGCTTGCATCGGGGGTGATCCCGCAGATCAGCGCCATACTCGGTCCCTGCGCCGGCGGCGCGGTGTATTCGCCGGCCATCACGGATTTCGTGTTCATGGTCGAGGGCAACAGCTACATGTTCGTCACCGGTCCCAACGTGGTGAAAACGGTGACACACGAGGACGTGACATCGGAAGAGCTGGGCGGTGCGCTCACGCATGCGGGTAAAAGTGGTGTGGCGCATTTCACCCATGCGCATGAAGTGCAGACGCTGAATGAAATCCGCCGGCTGCTGTCCTTTTTCCCGCAGAACAACGCCGAATGTGCGCCGCGCGGCGAGAGCCGCGACAACCGGAATCGCTGCGAGACCGCGCTCGACGACATCATTCCGGACAATCCCAACAAGCCCTACGATATCAAGGATGTGATTCGCCTGACCGTGGACGACGGCGATTTTCTCGAAGTGCACGGCGAGTACGCCGCAAACATTGTGGTGGGCTTTGCGCGCTACGACGGCCGCTCGGTGGGCATTGTGGCGAACCAACCGGCGGTGTTGGCCGGCGTGCTCGATATCGACGCCTCGGTGAAGGCGGCGCGTTTTGTGCGATTCTGCGATTGCTTCAACATTCCCCTGGTGGTATTCGAGGACGTGCCGGGCTTCCTGCCGGGCACCGATCAGGAATGGCGGGGCATCATTCGTCACGGCGCGAAGCTGCTTTACGCCTTTGCCGAAGCCACCGTGCCGAAAATCACCATCATCACGCGCAAGGCCTACGGCGGCGCCTACGATGTGATGAATTCCAAGCACATTCGCGGTGATTTCAATTTCGCATGGCCATCGGCGGAAATCGCCGTGATGGGTCCGAAAGGCGCCGTGGAAATCATTTTCAAGAAGGAAATTGCCTCGGCCCCCGATTCCGCGGCGGCACTGGAGGAGAAAATCCAGGAGTATCGCGAGAAATTCGCCAATCCTTTCATCGCGGCCGAACGCGGCTACATCGACGATGTGATCGAGCCGTCGAGCACGCGACCGCGCATCATTCGCGCGCTGGAGATTCTGGAAAGCAAGGTGGACAGCAATCCGCGCAAGAAGCACGGCAATATTCCGCTGTGAGCGCGATGCCGGAGCGGAAAGAGGGGGAAAACCACAGATTGCACAGATTTCACGCAGATTCACACGGATGAATCGTGGAAGTCTGCTCAGTACAGGTGCAGCAGGCGTCCCGCCACGCGTGTTCCGGCGGTGGCACGGAGGTGATAGGTGCCGGGGGCGAGTCCGCGCACATCGCTTTCGATAGTGTGTGTGCCGGCGGAGAGGGAGCGCTCGGTGAGCGTGCGCACGCTGCGACCCAATGAATCGTACAGCGTGAGTTGCACAGGCATGGCCTGAGGGAGCGTGAGCGGAATGGACACGAGATCGCGCGCGGGATTGGGCCAGGGCGCGCCGATGCCGAACACCGCGGGTGCCGGCGTCGTCGCTTCGGTGGCATTGACAAGACCCCCGAGAAAACGGATCAATATGTCGTCGATATGCGCCCGCCAGTTGCCCCAGCTGTGTCCCTCGTTGTATTCGCGAAACAGCACATCGTACTGGCGCAGCGTGAGAATCTGTACGAAATCCTTCACGCGTGGAATGAGCACGGGAATGTCGTAGGTGCCCACATCCATGTACAGGCGCAATGGCAGCGCGGGGGCCGCCGCGAAGTATTGCGCGATGGAGGGAATGATGTTGCTGGACTGTGCTCCTACATTGCCGAACAATTGCGGCCATGTCATGGCCATGTACAGCGCAATGTTGCCTCCATTGGAGGATCCGATCAGCACGCGCGACGCCGCGTCGTTGCGTGTGTTATAGCGCGCGTCGATGGCGGGAAGCAGCACTTCCGCGAGATGGCGGGCATAGGTGGAGAGCTGTGATCCGGCGTACTCCTCGGTGCGGTCCACCGCGGGAATGAACAGCGCAATGCATGGCGGGATGGCGCGCGCCGCGATGAGATTGTCGAGCACGGTGGCGGCATTGCCGAGGCGCTGATAGTCCAGGCCATCGTGGAAGAGCACCAGAGGATAGCGTTCGTCCGGCGCGCCGTGGCCGGGCGGCAGGTAGATGCGCATGTCCCGCTCATTGCCGAGTTCCGGTATCGACAGCGTGGTGTCGATAATGCGGCCACGGGGCACGCCGGTGTTCGGCAACACTTCGCCCGGTTCCTGATAGCGCGGCATGCGGAGTTCGGAGTTGGGACCGAAGCCACCCGCCATAGTCAGGGGATTCCGTGGATCGAGTATCCAATTCCCATCCACCACCAGCTTGTAATCGAGACGCGCATCGTGTTCGAAGCGATCGCTGCGATACCACAAAGTGGTCGATCCGAGGCGGGTGAGCGGTGAGCGCGTGTCGCTCCAGGAATTCATGTCGCCCGCGAGACTCACCGTCTGCGCGCTGCCACGATAGAGAGTGTGGCACAGCGAGTCGTTTTCCACAAACGGCGTGTGCGGCAATGCGTTGTACAAGCTGTCGGCGAGTTGTTGCTGTCGTTGCGGCGACGAGGCGAACAGCGATGCGACGAAGCTGGAAAAGGATTGCGCTCGCATCGTGCGCGGCAGCGCGTGCGACAGGAGCAGGCCACAGAGA
>JAMIQH010000355.1:0-23347 GCA_035914695.1 Bacteroidota bacterium
GTCACCAAGACCAAAGGCGCATTCCCCAATCAGGAATCCGCGCTCAAACAGTTGTTCCTCAATCTCGAACTCGTCGCAAAGAAATGGACGATGACGCTTCCGAAGTGGAAAGAGGTGCTCAACTATCTCGTTGTCAGCCATCGTGAGCGTATCGAATCGTATCTTACATAACGCCATTTACACAAAATTTTGCACACTCTCACGGCTCGCTGCCACTGCATCGGCAATGGTACGAACTCCGTGGAATGCGCTTTAAAGAATCCTTCGCGTCTTCGCGCCTTCGCGTGAGGAATTCCCTTCGCGTCTTCGCGTGAGGAATTCCCCTCCCGGCCGAAAAGCACGAACTGGAATTCCGGAAAACTTCCGCTATATTATGCAGTCAAATCCAATCCGTTTCACATGGGCATCGAACCGCCACGATGATGAAGAAAAGCTATACGAAATCCGGCCGCAGCTGCAAGGTCACGTTTTATTTGCCGGCCGAAACAGGCGCGGAAAGCGCCGCACTGTGTGGAGAGTTCAATGACTGGAATCCGGAAGCCGCGCCGATGAAGCGAAAAAAGGACGGAGCATTTTACGCGTCGGTGAATCTCGACGCGGGCCGCTCCTACCGCTACCGCTTCCTGCTCGACAACACGCGCTGGGAAAACGACTGGGAGGCCGAGCAGTATCTCCCGAACGATCACGGCAGCGACGATTCCATCGTCACAGTATGAAAAAAAGGCGGTCACCTCGACCGCCTTTTTCGTGGAATTTCCACAGGGCGTTTACACGTGCAGGGTTTCCTGACCGGCTTCCCAGTTGCAGGGCGTGAGTTCGCCCGTCTGCAGGGCGTCGAGCACGCGCAGCGTCTCGGGAATGTTGCGTCCAACGCTGAGATCGTTCACCGTCACCCAGCGGATGATGCCCTCGGGATCCACAATGAACGTGGCACGGAGATCCACGCCTTCGTTCTTCGCCAGAATGCCGAGACTCGAGCTGAGTTCGCGCTTGATGTCGGCCAGCATGGGGAAGGGGAGTTCTTTCAACTCGGGGTGATCGTTGCGCCAGGCCAGATGCACGAAATGGCTGTCGACGCTGGCGCCGAGCACCACCGCGCCCTTCGCCTCGAAATCGGCGTTGCGACGACCGAACTCGGCGATTTCCGTCGGGCACACAAAGGTGAAATCCATCGGCCAGAAGAAATAGACTTGCCACTTCCCGGCATAGGTGCTGTTGCTGATTTCCATGAACTCTTTTCCGTGTTCACGGCTGACACAGGCCTGCAATTGAAATTCGGGGAACTTGTCTCCGACAGTAAGCATGCTGCTTCTCCTCCTGTTGAAAAAAATGTGGTGATGATGGATGCAATCGCTTGTAATATGGGACACGCAAGGTCCTAATACAAGATAACGCCAAAGGCGCGCGGAAAATTCCGCACGCGTTCGCGCACGCGCGGGTATTGCCGAAAAGGCGGGCGATGCCGTACATTTCAGATTGAACATTTTTGCACTACAATCAAGGTTTTACCATGTCGGAAACACAACGCCCCACGGTGCAGGAGTTCGAGTACAAGGCGGAGATGAAGCAACTCCTGCATCTCATCATCCATTCGCTGTACACGCATCCCGAGGTGTTTCTGCGCGAGTTGATTTCCAACGCCTCGGATGCCTTGCACAAGGTGCGCTTCATGCAGGTGACCGGCGCCGAAGTCGTGCAGCCCGATGCGGAACTGCGTATTTCCATCGACATCGATGCGGACAAGCATGCGCTCGTGATCGAGGACACGGGTATCGGTATGACGCGCGAGGATTTGATCGAGCGCATCGGCACCGTGGCCAGCTCGGGTACGCTCGAATATTTGCGCACTCTGGGTGAGGAGAAGCAGAAGGCCGACGGCGGCGCTCTCATCGGACAATTCGGCGTGGGCTTTTACTCGGTGTTCATGGTCACCGACGAGGTGACGATAGAGACGCGGCACGCCTCCCCCGATTCCGTCGGCTTCCGCTGGCGCTCGCGCGGCGAAGGCACCTACACCATCGAGGAAATCGAGAAGAAGGATCGCGGCACGCGCATTTCCTTCGCTTTGAAAGAAGAAGTGAAGGATCTCGCCGAAGAGTACCGCGTGCGCTCGGTGATCAAGAAGTACAGCAATTTCGTGGACTTCCCCATTTACCTGGGCAAGGATCGCGTCAACTCCGTTGCCGCGCTGTGGCAAAAGAAGAAAGACGATCTCGGCAAGGAGGAAGTGCACGAGTTTTACAAATTCATCGCCAACGATTATCGCGAGCCCCTGGATTACCTGCATCTCAACATCGAGGGACGCGTCAATTTCAAGGCGCTGGTGTTCGTGCCCTCGGCGCCACCCTTCGGCTACTTCGATCCGCGCGAGGAAAAATCCCTGCACCTGTACGTGCATCGCGTGTTTGTGCAGGACGACTGCAAGGATCTCGTGCCCGAATATCTGCGCTTCGTCAAAGGTGTGGTGGACACGGAGGATTTGCCGCTGAATGTTTCGCGCGAGGTCACGCAATCCAGTCCCGTCACCACGAAAATGCGCGAGGTGCTCACCAACCGCATCCTCGGCATGCTGGAGGATTGGGCCAACACCGATCCGAAAAAATACAGCGACTTTTTCCGCTCCTTCGGCAACTATCTGAAGCTGGGTCTTAACGAGGATTTCACCAACAAAGACCGCATCGTGGAATTGCTGCGCTTCGAGACCAGCAAAACCGAGGCGGGCGTCTTCACCTCGCTCAAGGACTACGTGGCCGCCATGCCCGAGGAGCAAAAGGAGATATACTACATCTCGGGTGAATCGCGCGATACGGTGCAGCGGCATCCGAATCTCGAGTACTTCCGCAAGCATGTTCTCGAAGTGCTGTATCTGACGGACCCGGTGGATCTGTTCAGCGTGACCTCGCTGGACGAGTATGCCGGGAAGAAATTGGTGTCCATCGAAAAGGCCGACATCAAACTCGACAGCGGCGACACGAAGGACGAGCAATCGGTGAAGGGCAAGGCCGCCAAGGAATTGCTGCTGCGCTTCAAGGACATTCTCGGCTCGCGCGTGGAGGATGTGGTGGAGTCGCATCGCCTGGTGGACAGCGTTGCCACGCTCACCAGCGGCAAGCAGGGCATGGACGCGCACATGGAGCGCGTCATGCGCATGATGGACAAGAACTTCTCGGGCGGAAAGAAAATGCTCGAAGTGAATCTCTCCCATCCACTCGTGCGCAATCTCGCCGCGCTGTACGCGGCCAATGCCGAGGACCCCATGCTGGTGGATGCGGTGGAGCAGATTTACGCCGGAGCGCTGCTCATAGAGAAAAGTCTGGAGAATCCCATGGACTTCGTGCGTCGCAGCATGGAATTCATGGAAAAAGCCACGCGCGGCGAGTAGTACGCACCCTTCGCATTTCCTGAAAACGATGAACCCCGCAAGCTGCGGGGTTCATCGTCCTCTTCCGAATCACACACGACATACAGCGCATGTGCCTTACCACGGAAGGGCCAGTCTCACTTGCTGATGTACAGCATGCGCGAGGTTTGAAGCTCGGCACTGCTGAGTCGAACGACGTACATGCCGCGTGGCAGGGCCTGCGCGGAGAGTTCGGCCGTGTAATTGCCTGCCGCGAGTGTGCTGTTGACCAGCGTCGCGACCTTGCGGCCGAGTACATCGAAGACGTCCATCGTTACGGACCGTGGGGAGGCGTTACCCTCGATACCGTAGGGGATGATGGCGCGCGTGGAGACGGGGTTTGGAATGCTGTTGTCGAGACGCAGCGCAAAGCCCTGGGCCAGCGGCGTGTGTCCCGCGCTGTTGGGTCGCACGACCAAGGCCGTACGCGTTCCACTCACCGTGGTGTTGCAGCTGATGGCCTGCACGGAGAGTTCATGCTGCTCGACATCGGGGTGGGGCGAGGTATAGCTGATGCGGTACTCGTCGTAATCCCTGCCGATGATGGAGGCGATGTCCACAAACAATTGCTGGAGTTGCGAAGCGGTGGCGGAGTGGAAGTAGCGTCCACCAGTGATCAAGGCCACAAGTTCCAGTTCGGGGCGGTTGACGAGGGCGCCGAGACCAACAGTAAATATCCGGATGCCGTTTTGGTTTGCCCGCGCGATGACTTCCGCAACTGTCCAGGTGCTGCTGTTGTCGCCTCCGTCAGTCAGCACGAGCAGTGAGCGGCGCTGCCGCGTGCCATTGGCAATCAACTCGCCCAGGCCTACGTAGCACGCATCCCACAGGGCAGTGGCACCGCTGGCGTGAATGGAATCCACTTGTGTCAGCAGTGCGGACGGCGAAGCGGTCATGCCTTGTAAAAGCTGCGGCGTGGTACTGAAGGCCAGCAGCCCCACCTCGTCCTGCGTGCTGTCCATGTAGTGAATCAAATCCGCCGCCGCGAGCTTGGCGGAGTCGATGGCACCGCCAATCATGCTACCGCTGCGATCCAGCACCATCATCACGCTGAAGGGGTTGCGCACCATCGGTGAGGGCGTGGCATCGATGGAGAAATCCTGCACCTCGACGCCGTTATCGAACAGCGACCATTGCTGCCGTGAAATGTCGTACTGTGGCTGTCCGTCGCACAGCACGTTGACGGTGATACTGCTGGGCGCGGAGCCCTCGCCCAGGCGTACGGTGGTTATCCGTGCCTCGGTTTGCGCGAATGTTGTCGCGGCGAGTACCACGATCAGCACGGGAAGGGAAATGAGCGTACGGTACATGGGATCCTCCTCCATTCGCCCGCCACATTGACCGCTGGCGGGACGATGTACTACAGATTTTTCAACGTATGTGCAATGTCACGATAGATATCCTCGAGGTCGCCCAGCGCCGGCAGGCGGTGATGCGAGCCGCCGGTTTGCGCGGCCAACTCGGCAAGGGCGCTTTCGTCCTTGCTGACGCGCAGCGAAATAGTGTACAGGGCGATATTGGCCGAGCGTGCGAGGGCGATGATGCGCTGCGGCGTTCCGGTGCCGCTGGAATTGTCGCCCGTTTCGGTCACCACCACCACGGCCCGGCGCGTGTTGCGCGCTTGAGATTGCACCGCGAGCACCGCGGTGTAAATGCCGTCCCACATGGCGGTCGCACCCACGATAGGCAGGGCGTTGATGGCGTTTCGCAGCGCGAGGGGGTCCGGGGTCATGCGCTGAAACACGGTGACGGTACTGTTGAACCAGATCACCGCGGCTTCATCGTTCTCGCCGTCGAGCGAGTCGATGAAGGCGTCTCCAGCCCGTTTCATGGCTTCGGAGTTGGGCGGCAGCACCCCGCCGCTGCCATCGAAGACCAGCGCCGCCGAGAAGGCCGACGTCCCGCTGGAGGTGTCGATGACTATGCTGACGGGCTCGCCGATCTCCGAGGCGACGGGATCGCCGATGCCTTCGAGATATTGTTGTCGGGGAGTGTCGATTCCGAGTGGCGACTCACAGGCCCACGCGCCCGCCGCGAGGCAGAGGAACGCGAAGAGCAGGCATGCACGCGGTCGCCTAGAATGCATACTCCAGTCCGTAGGTTGCGCCCAGTTTTTTCGTATCGAACCAATTGCCCTGGAAGCGATAGGCCAACATGCTGCCTTCCAGACCTACCACGAGCGACACGCGCTCGAACGGTTTGAAGGCCACGCCCGCCGTGCCGCGCGCCAGCGGGCCGAGCTGCAAGGCCGCACCCGCGTGCAGGCGCACAAAGGGATAGGTGTACGGCAACGTTTCGGGACCCGTGAGCTGATACATGGCCATCAGGCAATAGGCCGAGGGCTGCTGTTCGTAGCGCACGATAGTGCGTCCCAACGTGCCGTTGAAGGACTGCGCGAAAGATTCGTAGCCGAATTCGATACCCACCGCGTGATGCTTGCCGATTTCGTACAGCGCTCCGAGGTTCATGTCCAGCGAGGCGTTTTTCCGCGACGGAATGGACACCGACGGATCGGCGCTCAGCGTGCTGCGGCGCACGTACAGCGTGAACGGCAAGTTTTCCACCGTGAGGAAGCGATTGTAGGGAATGAACGGAGCGCGAATGCCCCGCAACTCCCGCTCCTCGGGCCGGGCAAACTCATCGAGATACGCCGACTGCGGATG
The DNA here is from genome assembly GCA_035914695.1 of Bacteroidota bacterium. Lineage (GTDB taxonomy): Bacteria > Bacteroidota > Ignavibacteria > SZUA-365 > SZUA-365 > JAOSJT01. The sequence goes on from JAMIQH010000355.1 coordinate 6,064, forward strand.
CGGTGTGGCTTTTTCCTCGAAGCTGGGCTCCGCCGCCGCATCGATACCCGGCAGCACCACGGCCATCACCGGCACGGCTGCGGGCTTGCGCGCCTGCCGATGTCCGTTGGGTGTGGCCGTTGGGGGCGGCGTGGGCGCTTGCGTGCCTAGCTCCACCGCTGTGGGCTGCACCGGCGTGGCGGCGGGCATGGACTCGGCCTCGGTACGGGGGAAGAGCATGGACAGCATCACCGTGGTCAGCAGGGCGAGTAGCGTTGAGCCCGCGGCGAACCATGCGCGACCCGCCATAGAGGCCGCCGTGCCGGCGTTCAAGGTGGCCGGAATACTGAAGCCCAACGTGGTGAACACCGCGGAGGTGGCCGCCGCCGGAGGGGTGAATGCAACGGTGTCGTGCTGTATTGCCTTGCGTATCGCGAGCAGATCCTGCATTTCGGCGCGAAGCCCGCTGTCCTGCGAGAGACGGCCGAACAGGGCATCCTGGTGGGCACCCTCCAGCTCGCCGTCGAGGTAGGCGTGCAGCATCTGCGAATCGTTGAAATCCATGGGGTCGTTCATCGTGGCAAAACTCTATTGCAATGAAAAATTTCTAGCGTTCATGACTGACATCCGCGATATATGGCGCCAGGAGGGAGCGAATCTTCTGTTTGGCGCGAAAAATGCGGATTTTCACGGTGGAAAGGGGGACATCGAGTATGGTCGAGATTTCCTCGTAACTGAAGCCCTGGTATTCGCGCAGCAGAAATGCCTCCCGATAATCGTCGGGCAGCATGTCCATGGCCATGGTTACCAGTTGCAGCAATTCCGTGTTCTCGTTCTGTTTGGTCTGAATGTAACTTTCGACATGTTCGATATCCGTGGTCGGTTTGCGATCCCGCCGACGGTTCAGACACAGATTGCGCGCGATTTTAAGCAGGAAACCGGGAACATTCGTCATCTCGCGCTCGCCCTTCGCGCATTCGTAAAAGCGCACGAAGGTATCTTGAAAGGCATCCTGGGCTTCATCACGGCTTCCAAGGAAGCGCAGGCAGTAGGCATACACCCGTCCCGAATACCGCGCGTACAGCTCGGCAAAAGCGACTTCCGCCTTGTGTTTCTCCTCGCGAAGGAGGGCGAACAACTCGGCGTCCGGTATCTGGGTGCTGTCTCCGGACATGCTGTCGTTTCCAGTGAATCGGCCAATGCGCCATTGTAACGCGCACGATCAACATAACACATGAAACGACATTCGGTTACAGGTCAGAAACAAATCCCCGTGATGTTGCTGCGAAGTGTGCTCGGAAATCGATGCCAACGGTGCTATTTTGCCCGTCGGACTGAACGTTCAAGAAACGCGGGAGGCGTCATGCTTCGTTACGGAAAGGTGTTCGTCGTGCTGGGCGCGGCGGTGCTGCTTTCATTCTGTGCATCATCGGAAAAGGAACGTATGACTCAAGAATTCACCACCCTGCTCAAGGAATTCGAGGCCAAAGCCATTCCTCTGAGCAAGGAGGCGGCCCTGGCCTATTTCCAGGCCACCATCTCCGGGAAAGAGGAGGATTACAAACGCGCCGCCGATCTGGAGGTGGAGCGCAGTCGCATTTTCGCCGATAAAAAGGTGTTTGCGAAGCTCAAGGAATTGCGCGAGGCCGAAGTGATCGACGATCCCTTGCTCAAACGGCAGCTCGATGTGCTGTACATGGATTTTCTCGAGAATCAACTGGACGAGTCCATGCTCGAATCCATGATTCGCATGCAAAACGAAACCGAGAAACAATTCTCCACCTTCCGCGCCACCGTGGGCGGCAAGCAACTCTCCGACAATGAGATCGAGGAATTGCTGCGCGGCTCCACCAACAGCGCGGAATTGCAGGAGGCCTGGCTGGCGTCGAAAGAGATCGGCACTATCGTCGCTCCCCGCGTGATCGCTCTGGTGAAGCTGCGCAATAAGGCCGCGCGCGAAGTGGGCTACGAGAATTATCACACGATGAAACTGGCCCTGGGTGAGCAGGACCCGCAGGAAATCGCACGGCTCTTCGACGAGCTGGACGAATTGACACGCGGCACTTTCGCCGAACTCAAGCGCGACATGGACGAAAAGCTCGCCCAACGCTACGGCATTTCCGTGGATCAACTCATGCCCTGGCATTACCAGAACCGTTTCTTCCAGGAAGCGCCGAAAATCCAGGCCACCGATCTCGACCTCTATTACAAGAAGCAGGACATCGCCGCGTTGACCACCAGCTACTACGCCGGGCTGGGTTTGCCCATCGACGATCTCGTGGCGCGCAGCGATCTCTATGAAAAGCCGGGCAAATATCAGCACGCGTATTGCACCGATATCGACCGCGAGGGCGATGTGCGCGTGGTATGCAACATCAAGCCCACCTACGGCTGGATGAACACCAACCTGCACGAGTACGGGCACGCGGTGTACGATAAATTCCACGATGCGAAGCTGCCCTGGCTGCTGCGCGAACCCGCGCACACCTTTACCACCGAGGCCATCGCCATGCTCTTCGGCCGCCAGGCCTCGAATCCCGGCTTTTTGATGGATGTGGTGAAGGTGCCCGCCGAGGAGGCCGAGCGCGTGGCCAACGACGTGCACGCCTCGCTGCGCCTGGAGCAGCTCGTGTTCAGCCGCTGGGCGCAGGTGATGTATCGCTTCGAAAAGGCGATGTACGAGAATCCCGATCAGGATCTCAACGCGCTGTGGTGGCAACTGGTGGAGCGCTATCAGATGCTGCGCAAACCGGAAGGACGCAACGCGCCGGATTGGGCGTCGAAAATCCACGTGGCGCTGTATCCCGCGTACTACCACAACTACCTGCTGGGCGAACTTCTGGCCTCGCAACTCCACGCGTATCTGTGCGACAACGTGGTGAAATCGCCCAACCCCATGCGCGAGTCCTTCGCCGGCAACGCGGAAGTGGGAGTGTGGCTGCGCAAGAATGTGTTCGAAGCGGGTCGTTCGAAATTGTGGAACGACATGATTACCGCCGCCACGGGCGAGCCCCTGACCGCGAAGTATTACGCGCGGCAGTTCGTGGAGTAAATGGAACGCGTGCGTGATGCCTCGGCTCGCCGCAGCGGTACGAGGCATCGCGCACGACACATCCCACCCCGCGCCGAATTGGCGACGCGAGGCATGCCAAACGACAAGGAGTGACCATGCGTCTCCATTCGTTGTGCCTGTCCTTCATCCTGCTTTCCTTGTTATTGCCCGCGCCGTCGCTGCGCGCGCAGTCCGATCCCTGGGCTCCGCGTGGTGTGCGCGCCTTCCTCGTGAACTACAACGCCATGAAGGGCGACGCCTTTTTCGCGGCGTTGGCCGCGCGGCGCTTCGTGCTCATCGACGAGAGCGCTCGCGAGGACATCCGCTTGCTGCACGCCCTGCGGCCCGAACTCCCCATTCTCCACTACAAGGACATTGTGGCCTGCTATCCGTCCATGGATGAATGGGAGGAAGTGAATCGCGATGAATGGGCGTTTCTGCATGCCTCCGAACCCTCGGCGGTGACGGTATGGAATGCCGGCGGCGACAGCGTGACCGTGACCTGGGCGCCCGACCGCCGCGCTGAGGTGCCACGCGGGTATCGCCTGGCGACGCTGCGCGATTCGTTGGGTGCCGAAACCGCGCTCACTGGAGAATTGTCCGGCAACGATCCGCAGCGTGTACTGCTGCCCCCGGATGCGCGCTACCTGCTCGTGCGCAGTGTGGCGGACGACGGCGGCGAACTTCGCTATGGACTGCCCGCCCCGCTCTCCGACATCCGACGCGATGATGCGATGCTCTGGCCCGACAGCGCCGGACACGCGCGCTCGGGCGATACGGTGCGCGTGCATGTGCGGCTGCGCCATCGCTTCGCAATGGAAGCGGACTCCGTGGTCCTGATTGGCGATTGGGATCGCAACAATCGTCTGGATTCGCTACGCGAGCGCTTGCGCATGCGCGTCGGCGACGATGCGTGTGTGGCGGACACCACGTTCGCCTACGTGGTCGAGCGCAGCAACTGCGGCTTCGAGTACATCGTCGAGTACTGGCGGAATGGACAGCGCAGTCGCTACCCGAGGCGCGGGGCATGGAGCAGCAATGCGAATCACCGTCTCGTGAACGATTTCTACGGTTTTCACGTGATGAATGTGTGCAATGCCACATGGCGGCGTGCATGGGTGCGGCAGGTGCTCGAGGCCTTCGCGCGCGACGGCTACACGGGACTGTTTGAGGACGACTGCTGGTATCGTGTGGAGAATTACGGTGTGGATGCTTACCCGCCGGTGCCCTACGACGAGCACAGCTGGCGGCGCGGATTGTACGACATGCTGGACAGCATTCGCATCGGCATCGCTCCGCGTCCGGCGTATTTCAACGGACTGTACACTGTGGCCTCGGACAGTTTGCTGTTGCACACCGTGGGTGGCATGACCGAGGGCTTCGCTTACACACATTGGTCGGCACTGGTGCCGGGCGACAGTTGGCGCAATCAATGCAATCGCGGCCTTTCGGCCATGCATCGCTACGGGCGCGAATGGATGGCTTTGGCGGGAGCGCCGCACGATGATGCGGAGGGGCGCCTCTACGCCTGGGCAAGTTACATGCTCACCGCCGATACTCTGGGCATGTACGCCACGGCGACGGATTATCAGGAATTCGCGCATTATCCGGAATACGACATTCCACTCGGTAGCGCGTTGGAGCACGCCGCGCTGGACATTGACGAACTGGCACACGGGAGCGGCAGCGCCCGCTGGTATCGGCGCGAGTTCGCGTGGGGTACCGTACTCGTGAACCCATCGTCCACAGCTCTGCGCTACGACGATGCCCGAGGGAGACCCATGCTGTCGCTGCTGCCAGGCATCACCGTGGAGGGCGGGGGTTTGCGCACTGTAGCTGGAGCGGACAGCGTGCCCGCGCGTTCCGCGCGCGTGTGGTTGAATCTGCCGCCGGGCGAAGGACTTTTCACACCCACGCTGTTGGAGTGGAGGGTGGAACCCGCTGCGGTGCCGGCGGATGGAAGCACCCCGTGCCGCATCGCGGTGCGGTCGGTGGACAGCAGCGCCGCCGCGCTGTACTCCGATGCGTCGCTGCCGCTGCGCGTCATTGTGGACGCCTCGCCGGCTGGCGGTCCCCCGATGCTCGAACTGCGTCCCCGAGGAGCCGGTACGGGGCGCGACGCATTGTGGTATGACGGGGAGTTCACCATCCCTGTGGGCGCCCCGCCCGACAGCGCGCGCCTTCCTGTGTTGGTGGAGAGTCCGACGGGGTTGTGCGCGGTGCGATGGATGACGTTGCGCATTGTGTCGGCGGATTCCGGCAATCTCGTGCGCAACTACAGTTTTGAAATCGATGCGAATCGCGATGGTATTCCCGACACATGGCGGCCGTATGTGAAGGGTTTCGATTACGAGTTGCGTCCCGAGTTTGCGCACAGTGGCTCACGCGCGGTGCATGTGCGCAACGACAGTCTGAGCGAGATGCGCGGGGTGTACGCGCGCATCGATCTATTGCAGAGCGAAGCGCTGCCACTGGAGTTGTCCGGTTGGTCGCGCGCGGTCGGTGTGAGCGGTGCATCGGACAATGACTACGCGCTGTACGTGGACGCCTGGTACGACGACGGCACGCCGTTGTATGGGCAGACGGCGCGCTTCGCAACGGGCACGCACGATTGGGAGTACAGCACGCGAGTGATACAGCCGTCGCGGCCCATCCATCATCTATTGTTGTATGTGTTGTTCCGTCGTCACACGGGCGAGGCCTGGTTCGATCATCTCGCCCTGCGCGCGCCGTTGCCCAGCGCAGTACCCGAGGCCACGCCGCGGAGCTTCACGGTAGCGGTATATCCGCAACCCGTCCGCGACCACATCGCCGTGCATGTGGGCGGTGCCGAAGGCGCGTTCATGGACGTTACCCTCACGGATATTTCCGGCGTCACACGGCGCGTACTGCATCGCGGAATCATCCCGGGGGCTTCCTTCCACGCGCGCAGCAGCGTTGTCGATCTGCCGAGCGGCCTCTACCTGCTGCACATCACCGGCGCCCGCGAACGCCGTACGCAACCCGTCCTGCTGGTGAAATAGCATGGTAAGATGAGCATCGTCGTGTAAGCCAGTGAAGAATGAGTAAGGAGGAAAGGAGAGTAAGGAGGAATTGGTCGTGGGTGACTCGACTGTATTGTAGCGCTACGGTTCAGGAGGGGTGCGCCCTCAACTCTTCCTCTCCGCTCTCTTCGCTCTCTTTCATCTCTTCAAATGTATCCCGTACCTAGCCGACTGGCAAGGTTCGAGCGGGAAGCGACCTCAAACATTCCTCTGCGCTCTCGGCGCCCTCTGCGCTCTCCGCGAATGTATTCCGCACTCGGCCGACCGGCAAGACTGGTACGCCTTTGAACGCGATGGCGGGCGACATCATCACGACGCCGGACCTGTCACTGGCAGTTCCGCGTCGTCGGCACTGTGGCGAAGGAGCGGGGTCGTCAGGTCGGCAGTCCCGCGAGGCGCATGATGGTGAGCGCGTTGGTGGTGGGGCAGGGGCCTTCACGCAATGTGTAGTCGAAGCGCATTTCCCCCTGTTCCACATGCTCGCGGAAATGGAGATTGCGCACACCGGACAAACCTTCGGCCACACGCGTCAGTTCGATGTCATGCGTGGAAAGCAGACCGGTGGCGCCGAGTGCGTGCAACTCACGGATGTAGGCCTCGCCGCCGGCGTGCCGCTCGCGCGTGTTCGTGCCGCGAAACATTTCATCCACCAAAAACAGCACACCACGCTCTTTTTCTTCACGCAGCACATCCAGCAAGCGCCGGAGACGCCGGACTTCGGCATAGAAATACGACACGCCGTCGCGCAGAGAATCGCTGATGTTGATGCAGGTGAACAGCCGCACGGGGCGCAACGCGAAGCGCCGCGCAGGTACCGCGCCGCCCACATTGGCCAGCACCGCGGCAATACCCAGGGTGCGCAGCATGGTGCTTTTCCCCGACATGTTCGAGCCGGTGATCAGCAGGATATCCGGGCCCTGCGCGATGCGCACATCATTGCACACCCGGCGCCCGGCGGGAATCAGCGGATGCCCCAACCCCTCGGCCTCGAGCAGCGGTGCGTCGTGTGCATGGTCGCGAATTTCTGGAAACACCGCGTCCGCATGTAGCGCGGCGTGGTTGGCGAGTGATTGCAGCGCTTCGAGGGTGTGCAGGGCTTCGAGCCAGCGGGGAACATCGGCGGCCAGCGCGCGACGGTGACGCTCGAGGCGCCACGCGAAAAACAGATCCCACGGCAGAGCGATGTTCAGCAGCACGGTCATCACGGGGTTCATACTCAGGCCGGCGGCCAGCACCACGCGACGTACGGCGCGTATGGCGTGCGACGGGCGTCGTGTGCCGCCGCGAAATTCTTCGAGCAACGGCGCCAGCGCGCCACGTCCACGCAAGGGGTAGCGTTCGAGAAAGCGAAACACGGAGGCGAGTCGTCCCAATTCAGCATCGAGCCCGATGGCCAGCTCGATGAAGCTTTCGCGTATGCCGGCATTCCGGATGTACAGCGCGGCATACGCCAGCAGACCGAAGAGGAAGTACGGCGGCAGCAGATTCATGCCGTAGAGCACAAAGAGCGTGGCATTGACCAACGCAAGCAGCGCCGCGGCCGGGAGCACGGTGCGCAATGCGGTGGGCAGGGCCGCTTTCGCCAGCCAGGCACGGAAGGTGCCGCCGTCGAGCTTCTCGCGCGAAACGAGGGCGAGTTCCATCAACAAGCGCTCGCGGAAATGGGTGAAGGGCAGGAGAGAGCGCACCTGTTGCTGCCGCGCGCGTATGTCCTGCGCATCGCGGGTTTCCTCCAGCAGCCACGCGGCCAAATGCAGCGAGCCCTCGCGCGACACGCTCACATCGAGCAGACGATGCAGGCCGCTGTCGCCGAAGAGGTCCAGATCCCCGGCGAAGGAGTGGCCGTCGGGCACAACGGGCCGCACGGCCGCGGGCAGTTCGTTCCAGTCCAGCGCCACGCGCGCACGCTGCTGCCGGCGTACGCGCAGCAAGGCGTCGCAGCGCCGCAGACCGCGATCGATGCGGGCATGAAGCACAGCGACAACAACAAAGCTGACAATGATCACTGCCCCCGCACTGCCTCGCGCCCAGGCGGACCAGGGCAGCAACAGCGCGATGACCAATGCGGCGGCGAGCAGCACGCGCGCACGGAAACAGCGGTTGCTCCGACGTGCGAGGCGATCGCGCCAGCGGTGGAGTTGCGCGTCGTGCGTTGTGGGCATGCGCGGTCTATTTCCCTCCGGCGCCAATCCAGCGCTTGAGCCAGTCGATGAACTCGCCGTACCAATGGATGGAATTGCGCGGCGACAGTATCCAGTGGTTCTCGTCCGGATACACCACGATGCGCGCCGGTACACCCTTGGCCTTGAGCATGCCGTACACTTCGAGCGCCTGACCGTACGGGACGCGATAGTCCCTTTCTCCGTGCATGATCAACGTGGGTGTGGTGTAGCCCGCCGCGTACTGCGATGGACTCCAGCGCAGCACCGCATCGCGGCCGTCCCAGGGCGTGCCGCCGTAGCTGATTTCGCGCTGCTGCGTGATGTCCGAACCGAATTGCGCCATCAGGTTGTACACGCCGGCGTGATTCACCAGACAGGCGAAACGTCCCGTCTGTGATCCGATCCACGACGTGAGGTACCCGCCATAGCTGCCGCCACCGGCCGCCATGCGCGTGGAGTCGATCCAGGGCTTGTTCACCATGACATCCACGGCGCGCATGACATCGATGAAGGGCAAACGCGGATGCTCGCCGTTGATGCGTTCGGCGAACTCCTCGCCAAAGCCCGTGGAGCCATGGAAATTGGGCATGATCACCACGTACCCGGCCGCGGCGAACACCTGCGCGTTCCAGCGCGGATGGAAATCGTCGCCGAAGGTGCCATGCGGACCGCCATGCAGCAGCACAAGCAGCGGCCACTTCTTTTTCTCGGTGAAATCCGGCGGATACGCCACGAACATCTGCACGCTGTCGCCCTCGGCGCCTTCGTACATCATGTCCTCCACGCGTCCCATGCGGATGGAATCGCGCTGGGCGACGTTCACCGCACTCAGGGCGCGGAAGCCGCTACCGTCAAGATTCATCGTGTGGAGTTCCGCGGGCGCGGAGAGATGCTGATGGAGAAACACCAGCCGACCATTGCCCGTCTGTACGCCTCCATTGCTGCCCGCGTGCAGCAGCAAGGTCACGGCGCCACCACTCATTGGCACGGAAAAAATGCTTTCCTTGCCGAGATGTTCGGCCGTGAAATACACGGTGTTGTCGCTGTCGTCGCATTCCCAGCCCGAGGGACTGCGGTCGAAATTCCTACACAGCTCGATCTCCTCACCACTCGCGCGGTCGCGGCGCATCAGCCGCACGCGCTCGGCGTTGCGGTCGAGGCGAAGCTGCTTCGCATAAAGGATGTAGCGGCCGGTTGTGCTGTAGCTCGCCGCGCCGTCGTCGGAAGGATTGTCGGCGGTGAGGTTGCGCATGACGCCACTGCCATCGGTGGGCAGGGTGTATACGTCGGTGCGGAGATTGTTGTAGGGCGCGCCCTCGGTGAGAGCGGTGACGAGGAATTCCTTGCCGTCGGGAGAGATATCGAAATCGATGCCGCCACTGTAATTGAAGTACCGATCCATGGCGGGGGTGGCGTCGATCACCTTTTCGTTGTCCACATCCACGATGAACAAATGGTCGAGATAGCCGTCGGTGAGATAGCGATCCCAGTAGCGGAACAGTCGATGCTCGGAAATGCGGGCGTTGACCTTGTCGTCCTTGCGCTTCTTGATAATGCCACGCAAGCTGTCCATGCTGGTCACGCCGGGGAGTGTGGACGAAACGAAGGCGATACGCTTGCCATCGGGAAACCACTTCGGCGCCGAAGCCCCCAGCGGCATGTCGGTGATGCGCCGCGCCTCGCCGCCCGCGAGATCGATCACATACAATTGCGCGCGTTCGTCGTCTTCCCGCTTCGCGGTGAACACCAGCCGCGATCCGTCGGGACTCCACGCGGGACTGCCTTCACCGCCTTTGCCCGTGGTGAAGCGTCGCGCCGCTCCCGTGGCAACATCATACAGCCAGATGTCGCCATTCCCCTTGTTGGCTTGAAGGTCGTAGTTGGTGACCACCACGGCGGCGGTGCGACCATCGGGCGAGAGTGCGGGTGCGGAAACGCGGTCGAAGGTCCAGAGATCCTCGGCGGTCATCACGCGCTGCGCATGCAGCAGGTGGGGAAGGAACACGGTGAAGGTGAGAAGAAAAACGTATCGACGCATGGTGCTGCTGTTCCTGCTGTTGATGATCACTCGTTCGTGAGAAAATCGCGCGCCTCCTGCAGGCCCGCGAGGTGCTCGGGCGTCGGCTCGGGATAGGCGAGGTCGAGCGATTCCAGTTTGCGGATAATAATCTCCGCGACCGCGCCGCGGGCGAACCATTTCTTGTCCGCGGGGATGACATACCACGGCGCGTGCTCGGTGCTGGTGTTGTTGAACACCTCCTCGTACGCCTCCATGTACGCGTCCCAATGCGCGCGTTCCTTGACATCGTTCACCGAGAACTTCCAGTTTTTCTCCGGCGTGTCGATGCGCTCGAGGAAGCGGCGCTTCTGTTCGTCTTTCGACACGTTGAGGAAGAACTTCAGGATCATGATGCCGTTGTCCACGAGGTAGCGCTCGAAGTTGTTGATTTCGCGGAAGCGCTGTTTCCACACATCGTGCTTCTTGCCCGGGGGCGGCAATTTCTGTCGGCGCAGAATGTCGGGATGCACTCGAGTGACGAGCACTTCCTCGTAGTACGATCTGTTGAATATGCCGATGCGGCCGCGTTCGGGCAAGCGCGTCATGCAGCGCCAGAGATAATCGTGGTCCAATTCCTCGGCCGAGGGGGCCTTGAAGCTGTACACCTGGCAGCCCTGTGGATTGATGCCCGACATCACATGCTTGATGGTGCCGTCCTTGCCCGCGGCGTCCATGGCCTGGAAGACCAGCAGCAGGGCGTAGACGTCCTGCGCGTAGAGAATGTCCTGCAATTCGGCCAGACGCGCGATGTCGGCTTTGAGTTGTTCCGCGGCCTCATGTTTGTTGGTGAAGTCGCCGGTGTAGGCGATATCGTAGTCGGATAGCGAGATACGCTTGTCGTGGGGGACAAGCAGGTGCTTGTGTTTCATGGTCGCTCCGCGATGTGGTGTTGTGCAAATAGCGTAAAATTGTCGGAAAATGAAACCGGGGGACCGGGATGGTCACTACGAATTCCAACACAGAGGTCACGGAGGGAACAGAGGACACGGAGGAGGGGTTCGGGTCGTGTTCGTCACAAACCGTGCGCGGAGATCGCATTCATGCCGGGAGTCGCCGGGGGAGTGACCGCGTGCTCGTCCCCTTTGCCATTTTTTAAGGTTCTACCAAGATTGCATGCCGATGGACGTCATTCCCGAAGAGACGATCACCATGGCGGGAGCCCTCCACCCATCCTCAGCGTCCTCAGCGCTCTCTGTGCCCTCCGTGTTGCATCTTTGAAAAAGGACATGTAGGTTGATGGAAGTTCTTTGACAAATCATCGTGGTTCCCCCTCGGGGGGATGAAAACGGGAATGCCGTGTAATTCGGCAACTGCCCCGCAACTGTAAGCAGCGAGAGTGTCGCGCACGAGCCACTGGGTACACCGGGAAGGCGCGCGAGGCGATCCGCAAGGACGCGCTGCAAGTCAGGAGACCTGCCACGATGCAGTTCCACAGAGCCTTCGCGGGTGAGGTCTCGTGCTATCGCGCATCAGCATCCTTGCCCCGTCGTCCATCGGACGCGGGGATTTTCATTTCAGCGCATCACCGCAGGGCTCGATCATACACACATTCATGATCCTGCGGTTTTTCATTTTCCTTTCCTGCATCTGCATCACGACGGCCAGCGCCGCCGCGCAGGCGACGCGCGTGGCCGACGATACGCTGCTCTTCGCGCTGGATTACGACATCACCGTCAGCGCCACGCGGCTGCCGGTGCAGCTGCAATACGCGCCGGCCGCCACCGAGGTGCTGCGCGCGCAGGAGTTGCGCACGCTCCCCGCGGGTTCGCTCGCCGACGTGCTGATGCTGACGGGCGGGACGGCGGTGCGCGACTATGGCGGTCCCGGCGGACTGCAACTGGCCTCGCTGCGGGGACTCGGCGCGGAATACACGGTGGTGCTGCTCGATGGCGTGCGCATGAACGACGCGCAGAACGCCACCGTGGATGTGGGACGGATGGCGCTGGACATGGCCGACCGTGTGGAAATAGCCCGCGGGGGCTTCGCTTCGTTGTATGGAAGCAATGCTCTCGGCGGCATCATCAACATTCTCCCGCGTCAGGATATCGCCTCACCGGAAATCTCTTTGGGCGTCGGCGCCTTCGGTTGGATGCGCGGACGTGTCGCCATCGGCACGCAAGGGCGGCTGGGTCGCGCCTTTGTGGACGCCGCCTACGAGGAGGCGGACAACGACTATTCCTTCACACCGCGTTGGGGCAGCGTGGAGATGTCGAGACAAAACGCCTCGTACCTGCGCCGTCGTCTCCGCGCCGGTGGCACGCTGGCCTTGCGTTCGGGGACGCTCGCTCTTTACGCCGACGCCCTCGCCTCGCGCGTCGGTGTGCCCGGTCCGCTGTTTTCGGAAAGTCAGGGACGCGCCACGCAGGACGACGACGAGTTGCATACGCAGCTGCGTCACAGCACCGCGCTGTTCGGCGGAACGTTGGGCAGCAGTGTGTCGCTGCGTGCCACGCGTCAACGGTACCGCGATCCCCTGTTCGTGACGAATGGCGTGGCGCTCGACAGCCGTTACGACAATGCCCAGGGCACAGTGGCGCTGGGTTGGGACCGCGCCTTCGAAGGCGGCTCGCGCCTCCTCGCGGGTGTGGAGTTGGGTGAAACGCGACTCTGGAGCGAGGAATTGCGTGACGATCCGCGGCGCAAGCAGGCGGCGCTGTTCGTTTCCGCCGATGTACCGCTGCATCTTGCGGGCCTCCGGCTGCACGTGTTTCCCTCCTTGCGCTACGATCATCTCGCGGATGCCGGGACGGAGCGCCGCTGGCGCGAAATGAGCCCTTCGCTGGGGGCCCATGCCGAGCTGCTGCCCGAGGTGCTGGCCTTGCGCGCGCGCGTGTCGCGCAGCTTCGTGGCGCCGACCTTCAACCAGCTCTACTGGCTCGAAGGCGGCAATGCGGATTTGCGTCCCGAATACTCCACCGCGTGGGACGCCGGAGTGCGTGTGCAGCCCGGTGGTGCGGTACAGGCGGTGGAGGCAACGGCATTTTACCATGACATCACGGACAAAATTGTCTGGATGCCCGGCGCGGGCCTCTGGTGGACGCCGCGCAACATCCAGCACGTGCGTGCGCTCGGGGTGGAAGCATCGGCCACCGCCTTGCTCGGACGTGTGGCCACGCTGCGCGTGCATGGAAACTGGATTTCTTCGATCAAGGAAAATGCCTCCTTCCCCGGCGACCGCACGCAGGGCAAGCAGTTGATTTACATTCCACGATTCAGTGCGGCGTGTATCGCCACCGTTTCTCTTCTCCCAAACTTGACCGCGAGCTGGACGCAGCGCTTCGTGGGGGAGCGTTATTACACCGAAAGCAACGACGCATCGCTTCCGGCGCATACCCTGGCGGATATGGCGCTGAGCTGGGATGTGGCGTTGTGGTCCACCGCGCTGCGGCTCAAGGCCGAAGTGCTCAACGTGTTCGATACTTCCTACGAAGTGGTCGCTTTTTATCCCACGCCCGGGCGCAATGCGCGCGGGACCTGTTCCATCATGTTTTAACCGTGCAGGATTTCATTGATGAAAAAGCTGTTGTTCTCCGTTCTCCTTGCCGTCTCCCTGTTCTCCGCCTGCTCCGACGATGACGCCGGCAGCAATCCCACGCCCATCATTCCGTCGGCACCGCGAGCGTTGCTGATTGTGAACGAAGGAAATTTCCAGCGCTCCAATGCCTCGATCAGCGTGTTCCTTCCCGACAGCGGACGCATCTACAACGACGTGTTCACCGCCGCCAATGGCCGGCCTCTGGGCGATGTGGGGCAGAGCGTGACCATGTGGCAGGGATTGGCGTATGTGGTGGTCAACAATTCCCAGCGCATCGAAGTGCTGGATCCGGCCACGTGGAAATCCGTGCACACCATCACCTGCGCACCGGGAGCAAGTCCGCGCAGCATCGTCTTTGATGGCGGCGATTTTGCCTACATCAGCAATCTCTACCACAACAGCGTGTCGGTGTACGATGTGGCGAAAAAGAGCATTGTCAAGAATATCCCCGTGGGCACGAATCCCGAAGGCATGCTTAAAACGACAGGCGCGATGCTCGTGGCCAACAGCGGCCTCGGCAATGGCAACACCGTCAGCGTTGTCAATCTCAGCTCGCAGTCCGTGGACCGTACGCTGCGCGTGGGAGACAATCCCGTGGCCTTCGGCATGTTGTCGGACGGTTCGCCGCTAGTGCTTTGCGCCGGCGCGTACAACGACTTCAACGATCCGAACGACGACACGCCCGCGTCGCTGCTGGTGCTGGACAAGAGCAGCCTCGCGGTGAAGGACTCCATTCCCTTGCGCGGACATCCCACGCGTCTGGCCCAGGACGCGAACAACACGGTGTACGTGCTCGATGGTAGTGTGACGCGCGTGGACATTTCCACCCGCAGCGTCACGCAGGATTTCATCGCCGGCTGGTTTTACGGGATTATCGTGGACACGCAGCGCAATCGACTGTACCTGACCGACGCACTCGATTATGTACAGCCGGGCGCGCTGCACGAGTACGATATAAACGGAACGAAACTCGCGACGCATGTCACGGGCATTATTCCGAGCGCGATGGTTTTCACCAAATAGCTTTCCTGCGAGGGTGAAAACGGTGCGGTGATAGGAATCTTCGGATTCGACTTGGTTTTAAAACCACGGATTACACAGATTTCACACGGATTTTACAGATAGTCACGATCCATCTGTGAAATTCCTCTGTAATCCGAGTAATCCGTGGTTTTTTAATCGGCGAAATGGGAGCATCTACTGCGGTGTTACCACCAGCAAGCGAACGCGTGACGCGCCCGAGGCGGATACGGGAACCTGCCAATCCATGAATCATCGGAAATAAAGCGATAATAACCTCCGCTAAGGTATTGACTTGGCGTGAGGAATGTGGTAAGTTGAGGCGAACAACGTTGACACCCTCGCAACAAGCACCGCACGCAAGCATCGTGCGAGGGTTCATTGTTGCGGGAGCGTGTCGAACTCAACAACAAGCAGCGCCGGCGGAGCTGTATGCGCCACGGCACGTTCGAAATTGCAAGTAGGAGAAATAATGCAGAAAAATATTGATTATTGCAGCGAGCGATCGGCGAACAGTGGAAGGTTAACAGTAGTATTCGTCATTATGGTGATTCTATCTCTTATTCCCGATAGTGTTGTAACTCAGCATATTAGGATTGATGTACGATCAGATAAAAAAGAATACTATTCAGACGAGAAGCTCTTCGTTTTGGTAAGGGTCGAAAACAGCAGCACGGATACTGTACAAATATCAACCGGAAAGCTGAGAGGACATGATAATGAATTGGGATCCGTATTATGTATTGATACTGAATCCGCTGCGGAATATAGAATAGTCCATCCTGATTGGCGGAATTTAAGTTTTAGAGTCGCACCCGGCAGTATTGAATTGAGCTTGATAGTTCTTAGACTATATCGAATTGGCGGCAGAAATGAGCCGGTAATAGTACCGTTACATCCTGGTGAATATACTGTCAAGTACGAATTTATTGTCACTGTGCCTAATAAGGAGATAACGGAATATGTGGTCCAGGGCCATATAAATATTCTTAGCGCCCAGAGCGAACATGATCGAGTGCATAATTCTCAGTATTGGAGATCTAAGTTTAGAACAGAAAAACCAGACCAATGGCGCGATGAGCTTAAAAAGTTATTGACAATGCATTCTAATGCTCCGTACAGGAACACAATTATTTATATTTATAGTCAACTGCTGCTATACAATCAAAAATATAAAAGATCGTATCCAAATGTAGATGATCGCGAAAGTCCTGCAATTGCTGGCAGTATTATTATGAATTGGGTGTTAGAGCATCCGAATGATTTTGCTACGATTATATGTCTCGAGGAGCTAAAAAATTACCATAATATCCGACTTATGTTATGTGCGGAGTTGCTTGCAAACATTGCTTTAACAAATGAGGTTGTATCGGACTATTTGCTTCATTCATACTGTCGATGAGATATTGGAGCGCGGTCGAAGGCGGCGTGTAAGGATTTATTGCTGTCCACAAAGAAGTGCACAAAACGCGTGACCGATATTGGTGGTGGTTTACGAATATTGAAATCCCCTCGTTTGAAGTATGAGTGCTGTATCGACGGCGTAGCGACGCGGAAATCCGTATCAAGGAACTCAAGTCTGATTTCAGCCTCGGCGCCTTCAACCACAACGAGTTCTTTGTGTCGGAAGCAACGTTGCACTTTGTGATGATGGCCTACAATCTGATGGGCCTGTTTCGTCAGGCGGTGCTCGGCGAAACGAAACAATCCACTGTGAAAACACTCCGTTATAAGGTCTTGGCTATCGGTGCCTACATCACGCGCGACGGTAGAAAGCGCACCCTGAATCTCGCGCTCGCCCCGAAGTACAGAGAGTGGTTCTGTGGGCTTTGGGACGTCGGGGAGGGCCTGATGCTACTTCATTCGGTGCCTGGGTAAATCTCTAATGACAAATCTGGGATTATTCGGATTCGACACGGTTTTAAAACCACGGATTTCACAGATTTGACACGGATTGGCACAGATGAATCGTGGAGAGCCGTGTATATGTGTCGGAATCGCTGCAATCGGTGGTTTTCAACTCGCGCGAGGTGACGGATCGCGATGTTGAAACGTCACCGCGATGATTGCTGGGGAAGCATCGCGACTATTCTTGCGGCATGATGTCGTAGTGCTTGTCGCACTCGCCCGGCAGGCGCATGACGTTGACGGGATACATGTCCTGAACCGGGCAGTGCTCGCCCGCCAGCATACCGCTTTCCCTGCACAACGGCATCATGGCGACGTCCGAGGGAAGGGCGAAGGCGCTGTCGGCGGGAGCAGCGCGACGCGCGGCATCGGCCATGACGCGTCCCCAGATGGGCGCACACATTGTGCCTCCGTAGCGGAAGCCGCCGCCGAGCTTGCGCGAGGGATTGTCGAAGCCCGCCCACACCGCCATGGACAAACGCGGCGTGTAGCCCACAAACCAGGCGTCGGTGGATTGCTGCGTGG
>JAMIQH010000356.1:0-4579 GCA_035914695.1 Bacteroidota bacterium
CACCGAGATCGTGATCACCATGACCGACGGCACCAAGCACAACGCGAAAATCATCGGCACCGACCCGGTCACCGACATCACGCTCCTGAAAGTGGAGGGCGGAGAGAATTTTCCCTATCTCAAACTCGGGAATTCCGACGATGTGATCGTGGGTGAGTGGAGCATCGCTTTCGGTAATCCTTTCGGTCTGTTTTCCTCGAGCGCCAAGCCCACCGTCACCGTGGGTGTGATCAGCGCCACGCACATGTACTTGCAGCAACGCGAAGGCCGTGTGTATCGCAACATGCTGCAGACCGATGCGGCCATCAACACCGGTAACAGCGGCGGGCCGCTGGTGAATAGTCTCGGCGAGGTGATCGGCGTGAACACCGTGATCTACACGCCGAATCAGGGCAGCGTGGGCGTGGGTTTTGCCGTGCCCATCAATCGCGTCAAGGAGATTGTGGACATATTGCGCAACGATGGCAAGGTGAACCGCGACTTCGACCCGGGGTTCAAAGCGCAGGAAGTGAACGAGGCCATCGCGCGCGCCTACAACCTCGACAAGGTGGAAGGCGTGGTGGTCACGCGCATCACCGGCCGCAACAGCGCCGCGCGCAAGTCCGGGCTCGAGGAGGCCGACATCATTCTGCGCGCCAATGGCGAGCCCGTGTTCAGCATCGCGGTGCTCGAGAGCATGATTCGCTATTCCATCAAGGGCGATGTCATCCATCTCGACATCATGCGCAACGGCAATCCCCGCACCCTGGATTTGAAACTCGATTAACGGAGCACAACGATGATCCAACGCTATACGCGTCCCGAAATGGGCACGCTCTGGACCGACGAGTCCCGCTTCCACACCTGGTTGGAGGTGGAGCTGTACGCCTGTGAGGCGCAGGCCGAACTCGGTCTCATTCCCCGCGAGGCCATTCCGGTGATTCGCGAAAAAGCGGATTTTTCCGTGGACCGCATCACCGAACTGGAACGCACGCTCAACCACGATGTCATCGCTTTTCTCACCAATGTGGCAGAGCATGTGGGTGAGTACTCCCGCTACGTGCATCTGGGCCTCACATCGTCGGATGTGGTGGACACCGCGCTGTCGTCGGTCACGCGCCGCGCCGGCTTGCTGCTGCGCGAAGGCATGGTGGCGCTGCGCGATGCCATCGCCGAGCGCGCGCGTGAGCACAAGTACACGCCGGTGATGGGTCGCACGCACGGTATTCACGCCGAGCCCATGACCTTCGGCCTGAAGCTCGCCATGTGGCATGAGGAAATGCAGCGCAACCTGCTACGCATCGACCGCGCCATCGAGACGATTTCCTATGGCAAGCTCAGCGGAGCGGTGGGCACGTACGCGAATATCGATCCCTTCGTCGAGCGTTACGTGTGTGAAAAAATGCAGCTCAAACCGTCGCCCATTTCCACGCAAGTGCTGCAACGCGACCGTCACGCCGAATTTCTTTCCACCATCGCCATCATTGGTGGTTCGCTGGAAAAATTCGCCACCGAAGTTCGCCACCTCCAGAAAACCGAGGTGCTGGAAGCGGAGGAGTATTTTTCGCCCGGACAAAAAGGCAGCTCGGCCATGCCGCACAAACGCAATCCCATCACCTGCGAACGTGTGGCGGGCATGGCGCGTCTGCTGCGGGGCTACGCCCTCGCCGCCTTCGAGGATCAGGCATTGTGGCATGAGCGCGACATCACGCATTCCTCCGTCGAGCGGGTGATTCTGCCCGACGCCACCATCGCCCTCGATTACATGCTCGCCAAAATGAAGGGCATTGTGGAGAAATTGCTCGTCTATCCCGAGAACATGCTCCGCAACATCAACGGCACCCGCGGCCTGATTTTCTCTCAACAGGTGCTGCTCGAGCTGACCAAAGCCGGCATGCTGCGCGAGGACGCCTACCGCGTGGTGCAGTCCCATGCCATGCGCGTCTGGCGCGAGGATGTGCAGCTCCGCGCCCTGCTTGCAGCAGATCCGGAAGTCACCTCGCGGCTGTCCCCGACCCAGCTCGATGCGTGCTTCGATCCGACGCGCAGCACCAAGTACGTCGACCTCATCTTCGAGCGTCTGGGACTGTAGTTCCCTATATTAACGACTCGACACTCCTTTTGGGGAATGCTGGCGCTGATTATCGCCGGTATTCCCCTTGTATTTTGGAATAGTGCGAGATGCCAGTGCTGATATAGGCAATGCTTGCCATGCTATAGGGGAGTGCTCACCATTAACTTTTATTAATCCATAGTTCAGACCACTGTAAGCAGGGGGCGCTAACTTGTGCCTAACACTCGAGCGCCACCGTCGGGCTCGCGTTGTGGTACGATACTGAATGACGGAAGACGATGAAGATCAACGATTCACATATGGAACATTCCGCACCTCGACTTGTCCTGCCCTTCGCCGCCGGCGAATTCCGTTACGCCGTCGAACTGCTGAACATCGTGGAAGTAGTCCCCGCCTATGCAGTGTTGCGCCTCCCCACGGCGGGCGGCGCCGTGTTGGGAATGTTGAATTATCGGGGCGCCGTGGTGCCGCTGCTCGATCTGGCGCATCATTGCCAGGGACGCGAAGGCGATGTCTCGACTTGGCAAACCTTCATCGTGTGTGGCAATGCCGGAGCGTCTTGCGCGCTGCTCGCCGACGAGGTGTTCGATTTGGTGGAAGTAGCGGGCGAAGTGGCATCAGGGTATCAGCAGAGTCATGCATCCTTTTCCACGGTGATATTGGTCGAGGAACAACCTGTGCCTGTGCTCGACATCACCCGAATACTAGAAGAACTGCGTGCGGACCGACTGTATATCGATGGCGAAAACGCGCAGCGACTTGTGGAGGAGGTACTGCCGTGAACAGCCAACCCTCCACCGTGAATCAGGCAATGGTCGTCAATCCCCAGCGCGTGATCGCCCGCCTCGAAGCGCTGCTCGGTCTGCGTTACATGCAGCATCAATGGTCCGATCTCCTGCGCCTGCTCCGGCCCGCGGCCGATGAGCTTGGCTTCGAGAGCGTGCAGGCCTGCCTGCTGTGGATAGAATACGGCGCGCAGGATGCGGACGCCGTGAACGCGCTCGCACGACATTTAACCATCGGCGAATCCTATTTCTTCCGCGAGATCGGGGTGATCTCGGTGTTGCGCGAGACGCTGATACCGGAGATACTGGAACGGAAGGCCCGTGGTGGCGAACATACGCTCAACGTCTGGAGCGCGGGTTGCAGCACCGGCGAAGAAGTGTATACTCTGGCAATGATGGTGGCATCCATGCTCGAGGACGGCGATCCGCTTCGCGTCCGCATTCTCGGTACGGATATCAACTCCGCCGCATTGGAACGCGCCCGACATGGCGTGTATCGCGATTGGTCGTTTCGCGACATGCCCATCGAACTCGTTGACACCTGGTTCACCGAGGAGATGCCGGGACGCTATGCTGTGCATGCCCGCCTTCGGGACATGGTGGAATTCCGACAACTGAATCTGGTGGAGGTTTCCACCTATCCCTCGGGCTTCGATCTCATTCTTTGCCGCAATGTGCTGATGTATTTCACCCGCGATGTGGTGAGTCGCATCGTGCAGGCCTTCAGGCGCAGCTTGCGCGACGACGGGTGGCTGGTGCCCAGCATGACCGAAGTCACCTTGGTGAATGCCCCGGGATTGGAGAGTCGGCGCTTCGGCGAGGTCACACTGTTCACACGGCAAAACCGCATCGCCACACTGCTGCAATTCACACGGCAGGAAACCCCGGCAGAGGACACCTCCGAAGTCACTCACGAGCATTACCATTTCCGCAATCCCTTCGCATCGCTGCTGCATTTACGCGAGGATCTCGACACGACGTCGACGGAAAACGCAATACAGGAGGAAGAAAACGTCCCGGAGATTGCGGGTTCTCGAGCCGAAGAGGACAGGCACGAATACGCCGGGTCGCGCCCCGCCGCGGAAGAGCGGGGAGAACAGGAGCACAGGTTGAGCAGCGAGGGCTTGCTGCGTGACGCTCTCGCGCTTGCCGACAGTGGTGCGCTCGAACAGGCCCGCATACTTGCCGTGCGCGCGGTGGAGTTGGAAAAAATGAAACCCGAAGCGCATTTCGTGCTTGCGACGATACTGCGTGAGATGGGCGAAACCACAGCAGCCGCCGCCTCCTTTGATCGAGCGCTGTATCTGGATCACGAAATGATCGTGGCGCATGTCGCGGCAGCGTCGGTGCAACGCATGCTCGGGCGTGCCGATCGTGCGCTACGGCATATCGCCACAGCCCGCGGTTTGCTTCTCCGCCTCGGTGGCGGTGATGCCGCCGTGCCTCTGAGCGATCTCACCGCGGGCGCCTTGCTCGACATGCTTGGAACGTTGGAGACGCCGCATGGATAATCCACAGCGCACACCGAACATAGCACATGAGGATGCCTGGGGCAGCATTCGCGCCATGCTCGCGCGCGTCCGCGAAGATATGACGGACCGCCAGCGCGGCGCGGCGACCGAGGCGGAGATCCTCCACGCGCGCGCCCGCGCCTACGCGCGTCCCCGGAAGGAAGAAGAACTGGCCGCCGTGGAGGAAGTGCTGCTCACCCGTCTCGGAACGGCAAGCTACGCCTTGCCCT
>JAMIQH010000357.1:0-18111 GCA_035914695.1 Bacteroidota bacterium
GTCCGCCCCGAACCACGCATCCGCCCCGCACCACTCATCCGCCCCGCACCACACGTCCGCCCCGCACCACGCATCCGCCCCCGCACCACGCATCCGCCCCCGCACCACACGTCCGCCCCGCACCACGCATCCGCCCCGCACCACGCATCCGCCCCGAACCACGCATCCACCCCGAACCACGCATCCACCACGAAGAATGTCCAGACTACCGAAATCACATCCCCCAACGGCCAGCGGCTTCTGCCGCGGCGATATGCCATTGTGGTGTGACGACGGATCCCATTGCTGGCTCGAAACGGTGGGAGCACAGAATTCCTCGACGGTAGGTACCGAGAATCCTCCTCGATGGTGATCGGATGTGAATTCTGATAAACTTCGGCACAATGTTAGAACGCGACACCTTGATCCCTCCCTGGGAATCCAAGGGAAAACGGTGAAGCGTTGCACCGCAAGGCGACCCCGGCGTAATTTGCTGCATCTATCGGAGTCATCCATGAACACGCTCGGATCCCTGCTGGAGAATTTGCTGAACGGACGCATCGGCGCCCGCGAGGTCGATGCGATCATCCACGCGGCGATCTCGCAGGCGCGCTCCTATCTGCGTTGGTTGATCTGGCAGCGGAATTACACCATGCTGCCTCTGGGACTGACCATCGACGATCTGGCCTGCGACACGGTGGCGGAATTGGTCTCCGACCTCGACGGCGAGCAACTCGCGCGTCTGAGGCGCGCCTTGCGGGATATGCGCGAGGAGGAAGAAGCCGTGTCGCTAGACTGCGCCTTCAAGGCCGTGGTGCTGCGCACGGTGCGCTTCAATCTGGCTCGGGTGTTCATGGACATGCAGCCGGTGCGCGCGCGGCTGCTGCGTTCGTTGCGCCGCGCGGCGCAAACCCGACAACTGTTGCACCGCATCGACAGCGTGTCGGGATACTGGTATGCGGCGGTGGACGGCGATGCCCGACTCGAATTGCCGGCGGCGCCGGTCGAGCTGCTCCGATCGCTGCTGCGCGGTCCGGTGCTTTCGGTGCAACCCGCGCCCACGGTGGCATCGACCCTGCTCCAGCGCCTCCGCGAATTTCCGGATCTCCGTCAGGCGGTCGCGGAGGAGGACGTGCTCGAGCTGACGCTGGAATTGTTGCAGGCCGATCAGGAAGCAGCCACGCCCGACGCACACGACGACGAGCTGTCGCCGGACCTCTCCCTGCTCGAGAGCACGGCGCTCGAGGCCTTGCAGGCGATGCGTCCCTGGCTGTACGCGTCCTATGTGGACAAGGGCAAGATCAACCAGCAGGAGGCCGCAGCCATGCTGGCCGCCGCCGAGGGCTACATCCGCGGCCTGGCGCGCAATGAGGATTCCACGCATTACGCGTGCCTGCGGCGGACGATGCCGGGGCTCACCCACCCCGAATATCGCTCCCGTTACCGCAACACCTACGAGTACATGTTGCGCGGGGTTTTCGCCACTGCGCGCGAACGGTTGCAATTATCCGAGGACGCGGTGGATCGCATTCCTCACATTCGCGACACGGCACCGCAATGAACAACGCCCATCTTTCCGATCTTGCTTTACTCTCGCTCGTCACCGCGCGGCGGACACACCCGCATCTCGACCGTTGCGCTTTTTGCCGCGAGCAATACGAGGCGCTGCTCGATCTCGAGCACTTCGAGCAAGCACTTCCCCACGAATCCCCATCCATCCACGAGGGTCACGAACCCTTGCGGCTCGCCGCGCAAAGCGAGGAGGATGTGGTGGACGACGGACCTCTGCTCAGGCGCACCTGGTATCTCGACAGCGGCAACGTGTTGCTGCGCGTGTTCGAAGAGGACGAACGACTCGTGGGATATCTGATCTGTGCGCCCGAGCGCCTCGCGCGCCTGCGCCTGCACGTCGCGGAACTGCATCGCACCTATGTGCCCGACAAGCGCGGACGCTTCGTGATCGGGGACTGTGCGACGGCCATCGAACCCATGCATGTGACGCTGGAAGAACTGTCGCAGGATTGAGCATGGACGACGGCAGTGATGGGCAAACCGTTCCGCGTTCTCCACTCGAACTCGATCTCGCTGCCCGCGAAGTTCAGCGGCAACTCGCACGGGGCATTTCGCCCCCGCGGCGTTTTTCCCTGCTGACGGATTTTCTGCGCCGCATCAAGGAGTTGCCTGTCCTCTGGACCGACTCCTACCTGCGCGGGTTGTACTCCACCCTTTCCACCTGTGTGCGGCACGAGTACGTGTGCTGGACCGATCCCGACGACTGGCGCATCACGGTGCGTACGTTGGTCGTGTTGCGCGAGAGTGACTGGACGGCCACAGCGGCGGATTTCAACGCGACGATGGACACGGCTCTGGAGAAATGGTGTCTGACGCTCGCCGGCCAACGCGCGTTCAGGGAAATCGACGAGGTGCTGCACACCCATGCCTCCTCCCGAGGACTGCTTCCCGAGAGCGCATGGCTTGGCATTCAGAGCGCCGCCACCGTCGGACGCGATCCTTTCCGCACGTACTGCGACGCCGTGGCCGCCGTGGCTCCGCTTCCGCCCTTTCTTCAGCGCGCATTGGAACAGTGGGAACATGCCCGTCTCGATGGCGCGCATCCCGGTGTGATTCTCCTGGACACGCGACAGCGCCACACACCGCATCTCGGCATGGTGTTGCGTCTCGAATTGCGAGCGGGCAACACGGGTGGGCGTCGCATGCATTTTGTCAACACGCTGGACGAGGAGAACACCGAAACCATCGCACAGCTCGGTCTCGCAGCCGATGCGGCGGCGGCCGTGGTGGCGCGGCACATGCAGCGGCGCGCTGTCGAGCGTGAATGGATTGTGGGTTTTCACGAACACGACGCGGTGTACAGCGGCGCATCGATGGGGCTCGCCACCGCACTCGCGCTCGCCGTGCGCATGCAGGAGGGGATGAACGGGCCGTTGCGCTGGTCGCTTCGGCCACAGCTCGTCTGCACCGGCGGTCTCGACGAGTACGGAGCGGTGCTGCCCTTGCCCGCGGACAGTGTCGCACCCAAGGTGCGCGCCGCCTTCTTCAGTCCCGCCGACACCTTGGTCCTGCCCGCCGCGCATCGCGAGGAAGCGCAGGCACTGGTGTTGCGTCTGAGGGGACGGTACCCAGACCGGGCACTCGACATTCAGGGCGTGACTTCGCTGGAGGATTGCGTGCATGCGCCCGCGATCATTCACAGCAGCAATCGCTCCGCCTACGACCGCACAATGGAATTTCTACTCAAACATCAAACCGTGCTGCTACTGACTGCGGTGCTGCTACTTGCGGCGGTCGGGGTGTATTTCTGGTGGAAGGCGAATTACCGCTATCCCGATCTTGAATACACGTTGAAAGATCCCGTGGGTGAAAACGCCCTCGTGTACAATCCCCGTCGCGCGGACGGCTGGCGCTTCCGCGACAACGACCGCGAAGTGCGGCCGCTGTTGGATTTCGGCGACATGGAAGTGGGGGCCGACATCACTCGCAACGTCCTCCTGTGGAACATGACGCCGCAGCGCATGTCGGTTCGTTTGGCCATCGAGGGACCCGACAGGGATCAGTGGTACATCAGTTGGCATGGGGGCACGCAGGACATCACCCCCACCGATTCACTGCGTGTGATGATCAAATACGTGCCGACTCGCGCCAGCGCGGGCAACAGCGCCGCTTTCACGCTGCGCGATCCCGACAGCGGCACATTATTGGCACAACTCCCTCTCGTCGGCCGTGCCGGGTCGCCATTGCCCGCGGGCTATGCATTGCAATTCGATGGTGTGGACGACTACCTCTTTTTCGGTGAGCAGGCGGCCGCCTTCGCACGCGAGGAAGGCACGATGGAACTGTGGGTGCGTATCGACTCCACGTTCACGACCATCATGTCCAACACGCGCAACATCCCGCAGGCGCCGGCGATCACCAACATGGGCATGGGTACGCACAGCGACACGCTCACGGTGGAGATAGGAAATAATCTCAGCCATATCCCGCTGGGTGCGCGACTGCGCGTCGGAGACGGACGCTGGCATCATCTTGCGGTAGGGTGGTCGATGGCGCGAGGCCGCATACTTGTGCTCTTCGATGGTGAGATCGTGCTCGACAAGCGTGAGGAGTTCATTATCGAAGCCGCGAGCAAGCCGTATGTGAGTATCGGCGCATTCGAAAACGGTGAGGGGGATAAACACCATTTCACCGGCGCCATGGATGAACTCCGTGTGTGGAACACCCTCCTGCCGGCGGACAGCATACGGCTGCGCATGCACAGCCGGGTGCATGGTCTGACACCGGGGCTCGTCGGGTACTGGGATTTCGACATTCCCGCGGAGATACAGGCGCACAACGCCAACGAGCGCTCACAGGACGGCGTGCTGAAGGGTCGGCCCGCGTATATCCGTTCCACCGCGCCCCTGCGTGTGGCGCATCGCAAGGTGACGTTGGCGCGAGGCCCGCTGGGGACCACCGCCCTGCGCCTCCCCGGCGGTGTGTGGATGCAATGCGGCAGTGATCCCATACGCGCCTCGCGGACGCGGAGTTACGCGCTGCGCTTCCTTCACGAGGGAATTGCCAACGTGCCCATTCTCATGGTGGTCAATCAGGACGCGATGATCGACGTGGTGAGCGACAGTTGGTTTATTGGCGGCGTTCCAAGCGTCCCCTTGGGCAGTGTGCGGGGCTGGAACAGCGTGGTTGTGCGTGTGGATCACGAGCAGCACGCCGAGTTGTTTCTCAACGGCACGAAGACCTCCACGCTCTGGCATGCCGATTTCATGCGCGGACCCGGGCATCGGTACGAGGGCGTGCAATTGGGGCTGTACAATGACAAATACAACAGCTTCGGTCCGAAATATTACGATCGAATGGTACCCCAACTTCGCGCAAGCAAAACGCTCGCCGATTTCCGCGTCTTCAACACGCGCGTTACCGATACCGCCGTGGCGGCCTACACACGCGGCGATCCCACACCCGACGGCCTCGTGGCCCACTGGCCGCTCGACACCCTCCCCGACGCGAATTTCAACTATCACGACCGCATCGGCGGCCACATCCTGCACGTGTGGCGGTATTACGGGTGGGATTGAAGCAACCGGAAGCCGCACAACGACACCGTCAAGCACGCACCGCGCCGAAGCTCACGGCTGTTCACACACATCCAGCACTAATCTGTGATAATCTGTGTGAAATCTGTGCAATCTGTGGTTTTAGACCTATATGGCGGTGGTGAAACTCCCGCCATCGCTACCCGCGAACGATATTGAAATTGAACATCGGTGTCCCGAAGGTGCCGAAGAGACGCACCCACAAGGGCAGCAGCATCTCAGTGCCGCGTGCCGTGGTGATATCACCCATATCAATGATGTTCGATGGTTTCCAGCCAAACCACTCGCCGAGCAGCGTTGTCACGCGGGCCTTCGCTTCCGCATCGTTGCCGTTGAGAAAAATGACGTGGTCCGACGGCAGCAGCGCCGGATTCACCATCAGCGGCGCGGTCAGCGTGTTGAGCGTCTTCACCACCTTGAGGGCGGGAAAGGCGCGCTGTATCTGCTCGCCCAGCGAATCGGTGTTGCAGACGGTAAGCGACGGGGGAAATCCTTGGGAAAAATCCAGGGGATTCGAGATGTCGATCAGGATTTTCCCTTCCAGATTCGATGCGTCGGCACTTTCCAGCGCCGGCAGCGAACCGCTTCCGGAGGTGGCATTGATCAGGATTTCCGCGCCACGCGCCATCTCGGCGTAGCTTCCGAGTATTGTGCCGGGGTGCTCCTTCAGCCAGACGGAAAAGGGTGGATTACCGAAAGCGCCCGGCTCCGTGCGCGAAAGGGTTGCGCCCGGATCGCGCGTGCCGATCAGGACGGCGTTGCCGCTATCCTGCAGTGATGCCGCAAGCGTCTGCGCAACCATACCGGTACCAAAAATGCCGATGGTCATGAATGCTCTCCTTTCGGGAATGGCGGCGCCGTGGCGCCGGAGAAAATGTTGTGGACAGAACATCATAACATCCACACGACGCGGTGAAGTTCCCCCACTCCCCTCTTCGATGTGCCGCGCGTCTCCACAGCTTCGCACGGGTTCTCACCGAGCGTATGTCCACAGGCCGCGATCAGTGGAAACCGCGCGGGCTATTCCTCCGCGCTTGCGCCGAGGATACGCATCTGCTCACGCACCAGCGCCCGCTCCTCCGCATCGTAGGCCACAGCGGTGAGCACCAAGCCCTGCGGCGGAGCGAGCATCGGTGTGCGCGACCTGTCCCGCACCTCGAGCATGTCCACGAATTCGGCTGGCGAGCATTTGCCTCGCCCCACCGCCACCAGCCCTCCGACCAATGCGCGCACCATGCCATGCAGAAAGCGGTTGGCGCGAATGGTGAACACACTCGTCGCGCCGTCACTCTCCCATCGCGCGTCGAACACGTGACACCAGGCGTGCTCGAGGTCCGGTGTGAATTTTGAAACGCTGGTGAAGTCCCGCGATCCCAGTAACGCCGGCACCGCCTGGCAGATCGCATCGTGCTCCACCGCACCATACAGCATCCAGCACGTATGCCGCCGCAAGGCGAGGCGCTGATGTGCAATGGTGTACTGGTACATGCGCGATGACGCCGAAAAGCGCGCGTGGAAATCCTCATCCACTTCTTCTACCGCATACAGCGCCACATCGTCCGGAAGGCGCGCATTCAACGCCCGCAACACCGTGCCGGCATCCCAATTGCCTTCAATGTCCACATGCGCCACCTGTCCCGTGGCATGCACGCCCGCGTCGGTGCGTCCCGCTCCATGCACACGTGTGGGCACGCCGCACAGCGCCAGCACCGCCTCTTCAAGCACGCCCTGCACCGAACGCCCGTTGTTCTGCACTTGCCAGCCCACGAAGGCCGATCCGTCGTATTCGATCGTCAGTTTGTAGCGCATAGTTGTGGTCTCGATGTCAATGTTCGGTTACCGCAAGGTATGACGGAATCCTCTTGCTATGGTAAAGAGTGAGGAGTAAAGTTTGACAATCGTCGCAGGAGCTAACCCGTACTCCCGCCGCCACCGGGGGCAATGTACACCGATTCGCGTCGCTGCTGTCAGCGGGCGTTGGATTGCTTCCTCTGCGACGATTCGCTTGGCACCTCGCCGACCTCCACGACTCATCTGTGCTAATCTGTGTGTAATCTGTGCAATCTGTGGTTTTGAACCCCTGTCGAAATGCGAGGCGGGGCCGCCGGACGCACACACCGGCCACGACCAACTTCCAGGATTTCGGACACTCTCTTTACCCGAGCACCTCCACCATCCTCCGCCGCATCTCCGCCATGCGCGCACGCAACTCATCCAGCAGTGCATCGCCATGCTCCATGCCCAAACTGCGCGCAAGCACGCGACGCTGCTCCTCTTCGCGCGGAACGAGATCCGACGGTGTATCGAGCAGCACGCGCAGACGCAGTTGCAGCACGCGCAGCCACGCGTGGCATGCGATCATGTCGCGCAACCTTCGCGCCAACGCTTCGTCGGCTTCATCCTCGACACGATAGGCGCGCCCTTTGCCCGATGCGAGCTGCGCAACTTGGACGGCAAACTCCGCGTCGATCAGGCCGCCGGCGGATTTTTTTATGTCAATGAAATCGTTGCGACGGAAGCGATTCTCCGGCTCCATGCTCCGCCGCATGCGGGCAATGGCGGCGCGTTCCGCTGCGCCGAACGTCATGCCCGCGTGCAACGCGTCGATGCGCCGCTCCACCTCCAGCGCCAGCGCGTCGTCGCCAGCCGCGACACGCGCGCGCAGCAGGGACTGCTTTTCCCACAACGATGCCCGCTGCTCGAGGTACTGGCTCCACGCCGACAACGATACCGACAGCGGTGCGCTGCGACCCTCCGGCCGCAATCGTGCATCCACCGTGTGCAGCGGATCACGCACCGTGCCTTGCACACGGGCGATCAGCTCCGCCGCCGCGCGTTGCGGCGCGTCGTCGCGCAGGGTGTCGGCATGGATAAACAGGATATCAAGGTCCGATCCGGGAATCAACTCGCGGCTGCCGTATTTTCCCAACGCCACGACGACCATGGGCACATTGGAAGGCATTGCGCGACGAAGTAGCACATCCGCCACCCGGGTGAATTCCTCGCAGCACTGCGCCAACGTCCACGCGCCGGAGAGATAGGCGGCGAGCGCCGCGGTTTCGCTCACACGACGCAGCGTGGCATCGGGCAGACGTTCGTCCCAGCCCGTGAGCAGCAATTCCAGAGCGAGCGGATCGTGCTCCAGCGTGCGCAAGCGCGCGGGGGCCAGACTGGCAAGTCGCAACAGCATGCGCCGTACCTCCGCCTGCTCCAGCAACGCGATTACTGCTCCGGTGGTATCAGCGCGATGCAGGAACTGTTCGAGCGCACGCAGGCAGTGCAGCGGCAGCGGCTCGTCCAGCGCTTCGTCCATCAGTGGTCGCCGCAAGGCCTCGAGCCGACGGCGATGTGCTGCGTCCCTACCCCGCGAGGCGCGGCCCTCAACGATGTCGCGCAGTGTGTCCCGAGCGGCAGCAGCGTCCTCAAAGCGCTCGAAATGCATTGCCGCTTCCATCGATGGCGCTCGCGCTCCCGCCTCCAGAATATCATCGCAAATCCCCGCCACCTGGGAGCGTACATCGCCCAGCCGTGCGGCAAAGGCCTCGGCTGTATCGAAACCCAGCAAGCACGCCATGCGCGCACGTGCGGACGCGCTCTCGGGCACATGATGCGTCTGCTCGAAGCGGTCGAGTTGCGCGGCATGTTCAACGCGGCGCAAGAAGAGATACGCGCGGCGCAATGTCGCATGCTGTTCCGCTGTCAGGACGTCCGCATCGGCAAGTGCGTCGAGCGCGCGCAACGTCGATGCCGAGCGAGGGCGCTCATCGTCCGCGGCGTGAATCAGTTGCAGAGCTTGCACGGCAAATTCGATATGGCGGATGCCACCGCGCATGTGCTTCACATTGCGCTCGTCGCCCTGCCGATCGAGAAGTCGTTGGTGGATTTCGCGCACAATATCTCCGGGCGCGCGCCGGACACTGCGTGGAAAGATGAACGGCTGCACGCTCCGCAGTACCGTCGCACCCAGTGGCGCATCGCCCGCGCAGACACGCGCCCGCAGCAACATCTGTCGCTCCCAATCCGCTCCACGCGCCTCGTAATACGCAAGCATGGCCGGCAGCGATAGTGCCAACGCGCCGGCGCGACCATCGGGACGCAGCCGCAGATCGACGCGATACAGCATGCCTTCGGGACCCGGTTCGCTCATGATGCGCACGAATTCCGACACCGCGTCGACGGCTACCTGCTGCGCGAGATCGGCGCCACAGTTCGCGGACGCCGCATCGTACAGCACCATGAGATCGATGTCCGAGCTGTAGTTCAGTTCATTGCCGCCCAATTTTCCCAAGGCGATGAGTACGGTGGCAAAGGGGGTGTCGATGCGATGGCGCGTACACGCGCGTGCGAATACCTCTTCCCACACGATGCCACAGAGCACATCCGCCAGTGCGCTCAATTCGCGCAGCACCGAAGGCAGGTCGCGACGGCCGAGCATATCCCCCGCCGCTATGCGCAGCAGCGCGCGGCGCTGGAATCGCCGCAGGGCGTGCATGCGCCGCTCGTGTCCGCCAAACCGTTGCAGCACACCGCGCGCGTCCGCGTGCAGTGCGGCGACGTCGCGTTCGTCGGCGTGTTCGCGCGGATCCAGAAGCCATCGAAGCAAGCCGCTGTCGCGCACCAGTGCGTCGGTCATCCATTCCGATGCGCCGAGCAAGCGCAGCACGCCGTGCAGCAATGCGCTATCACGCAGTACTTCCGCCAGCAGCGATGCGGGGCTGAAACTGGCCTCGAGCACACGGTCGAAGTGGCGCAACGCGCGTCCGGGATCGGGCAGGCGGCGCAACTCCTCGTCGAGCATGCGCGCAAAGCGCTCGGCGCCATGATCGATCACGGGAGCGGCGCGGAGCAGCAGCCCCCTGTACAGCGCGATGCAATGCTTCGCATCGTCGCAACGTGCCAGCACCTCCGCGGGCGGTTGCAACGCGGAGAGTGCGGCGAGCAGGACTTTTTCACTGTGCGTTCTTGGAATCACGCTGGGAAATTACACTTTTCGGCGATGTTTGACGAGTGCCGACAGAATGCAGCACGCCCATGGCTCGGCATCCCGCCGTCTTCGCGGACTGCATCAGGATTCCGCCGCCACTCCTCATTCCCCGCTCCGTCCCGGCAAGGCGACAACCTGCCGGCGGGCATCGGTTTCGAATACGAGCAGGTCGGCATCCTCATCCAGTCGCGCGCGTTCGATGCCGATCACATGCACACCCGCGGCCCGCTGTTCGTCCAGCAGCACACCGCATTCGCTGCCATGCTCCGAGAAGAAGCGCAGGCGCAACGGCGTGGAGAACGGCAGGTACACGGCGACCAGCAGCACTTCGTCGTTCAGGACAATAATCTCCGACATACCCGGCAAGAGCGTGGGCAGCGGGGAGGCGGCGCGTTCCGCGCCATCCCGCTCCTCGGCCACTGCGATGGCGCCTTCGGCCGCGGCTGCGCTTTCATTGCGCGCACGGTCCAGGGCGGTCACCCGCACATCCCGCCACACACCGTTCAGTGTGGCCGTGCTGCTGTCGGCAGGCAGCACGGCGAGCAAAGCAGGCGCCTGATCCTCGGTGGCGCGGCCATACACGGCATAGAAGCGCGCGACGTCGCCATCGCTCGCGGGCAGCGGCGCGTCCCAACCGATCCTTGTCAGGCCTTCGGGCGTGGCAATGCGCACCGCGCGCGGCGGATTCGGAGCCACGTTGTCTTTCCACGGCAAAGGCGGTGGCAGGCGAAGCGCGGCGAAACGTCCTTTCACATCATTGCCACGCACGTGGGCGTAACGGAAAAACGCCACACCCTGCGCACCCGCATTGCGCAGCGCATCGATATGCTCGTGCAACCAGGGCTGAATATCCTCCTTGTAGGCGGCCACACCTGCCAGCACCTGGCGGCCGGAGGAGCCGCGCACCCAGTCACGCACCAGCGCTGCGAAATCGATGCGGCTGCCGTGTGATGGCAAACCCCAATAGATCTGCGGCGTCACGTAATCGTGGTAACCGCCCGCGAGCCAGGCGCGGGAATCCTGGAAAATGGCATTGCGTCCCTCCCAGCCGCGCGCGCCCGGCAAGCTGGTGTAAATGCCGATCGGCGCCGAGCCCACGATAA
The DNA here is from genome assembly GCA_035914695.1 of Bacteroidota bacterium. Lineage (GTDB taxonomy): Bacteria > Bacteroidota > Ignavibacteria > SZUA-365 > SZUA-365 > JAOSJT01. The sequence goes on from JAMIQH010000357.1 coordinate 11,175, forward strand.
TGCCCGGTCGAAGCAGCCCCAGCCGCTGGTACGCGTCGCGTACCAACGCATTCACATTGCCGCGGCGCCAGTCGTCGCGCGCGCCCGTGCCGTGGCGCTTCCAGGTTTCCTCATCGGCGAAGTCCCGCTCGGGATAGCGGCAGTAGTCGAAGTGTATGCCGTCCACATCGTAGCGGCGCACCAGGTCCTCCATCACGCGCAAGGTGTACTCGCGCGCTTCGGGTATGCCCGGATCCATCCAGAGATCGTCGCCATGCCTTTTCACCCATTCCGGATGCGCGTGGGCCAGATGCGCCGGGGTGGAACGCGGCGGCATGCCCGCACTCCACACGCGGAACACATTGAACCACGCGTGCAACTCCATGCCGCGCGCATGCGCTTCTCGAATGGCGAAATCCAGCGGATCCCAGCCCGGATCACGTCCCAACTCCCCTGTCAGCTCCGACGCCCAGGGCTCGATAGCCGAGCGATACATCGCATTGCCGCGTGAACGCACCTGGAAAAGCACCACGTTGTAATGGCGCTTCCGAAGGTCATCGAGCATGTCCCGCAACGCCTGCTGCTGCGCGGCCACATTTCCTCGAAGCGACGACGCAGGCCAATCCAGACCCAGCAGCGTGGTAAGCCACACCGCGCGCACTTCCCTGTCGCGCGGCAACGCCTCGCCACCACCGGCCCGCAATGGAACGGCGCAGAGCAACAGCGCGAACAACAGTGGCGCGCGCATCATGCCTCAGCGCGTGATGGTCACGGTCTGAATGCCCCGCGCACGCAGCGAATCCTCGCGATGCTTCTTCAGCGCGTTGCGATACGACATGCGCGCCCGCGCGGAAAGCGGATTGCCCTCGTGCGCGCGCTGCAACAGGGGCAACGCGCTCCACATGTTGCCCTGCGCCGCGTACACATCACCCAAGGGCACCATGGCGGGTGCGTAGTCGGGATCGAAGTTCAAGGCCTGTTGTAAAAATTCCACCGCGCGCGCCGTGTCGCCCATCTCCAGCAGCGACAGACCCAGCAGCGTGTTGGTGCGCGAAGACACCGGATCCTCTTTGAACGATTGCTCCAGAGTCTGATACGCTTCGCGGAAACGCCGCTGGCTTATCAGCGCCGCCGCCTGCATGTTCAATCCGCTCGCACGCTGCGACATGATATGCGTCTTGCGCTCGATATAGGGAAACACCTCCGTGACCTGCGGCGCGTTGGGATCGCTGCGCCAACCGGCGGAGACGTTCACCACTTCGAAGCGATCGCGCTGCGTGGCAATATATGTCACCTTCATCCGCTTCAGCTCGCCCACCAGCGCGTTGAGATTGCCGATGGCGGGAATCACCTCGGGCGTGACCGTGCCGGTCATGTCCACCACCGAGCGCTGCCCGAAAAATCCCACCGCGCCCGGGAAGTGCGTGGCAATACGCGCATCCCCCGGAGTGTTGGCCGCTATCCACTGCGCCGCCGCCACCGTGCGGTCGTTGCTGTCGCGCACCATGCGCAAATGCGCCGCACGCATCGGTGCCCAATCCACCACGGCCATCACCACCGCGCCGCCCAGCACCAACACGGCCGCGATGCCCAGCAAGACGCGGATGGGCGGCACCGCCAACAGCCAGCTCAGCGAGCGCCATGCGCTGTGCAGTCCCCATACCGCCAGCATGAGGAAAAAGGGCAGCAAGGGATACAGTGTGTGCATGCTGCGGAGAAACGGAAAAAGCAGTCCATACGCGAGAATCGCGCCCAGCATGTACGCCGCGGCCATCAGCAGCGGCGCGGGACGACGACGCAGCAGCGCCGGCACGAGCAGCGCCACGCCATACACGGCGAACAGCAGCAGCACCGCGTGCATGGAGGAAATGAAGAAGCGCCACACATCCGCCACAAAGGCGCTCTCCGCGCCGGCGTACCAGGCGAGATTGGCCGCCACGGGATGCGGCAGCATGCTTCCACCCGTGGCGAGATTGAACAGCACGTAGCCAACAAGCAACAGCACGTACAACACGGCTCCAAGCACCGTGTCGCGACGCGACGCCGGAGCCGCAGCGGCTGCCTCGTCGCGGCGCACGAGTCCGTGATGGTACAACAGATGCAGCACGGCGGCCAGGAAAAACACCAGCGCGTCCACGCGCAGCCACAGCGCCAATCCGGCGAAAATGAAAAATCCCAGCGGCTTGCGCGAGAAATACGCCAGCATCGATGCCAAGAGCAGCGCCACATACGGCATGGTGGCCAGGCCCGCCACCGCCGCGCTGGGCGAAAGCGGCGACAACACAAACAGCGCCGCCACCACAATGGCGATGCGCTGCTCGTCCGCGAATACCATCAGACACAGCCGGAACAGCAACACCGCCGCCGCCGCGAAGGACAGCAGGCCCAGCAGCACCGCAACATCCGCCGACACGCCGAAAAGCATGCCCGGCACGGCCGTGAGCAGCACCAGCAGCGGCGCCGTGCTGCCCGACGAGGCGGCATCGGCCGCGTGCACACTGTACACGCCGTGTTCCACCAGTGTGCGTGCGTAGCTCAGTATCACCCAGGCCTCGTCGAAGGGAAAGCCCGTTGCGCCCGCCTGCGCGGACATGGGCAGCCAGTAGGCCGCGCCCGCGGCCAACGCCGCCAGCGCAAGCAGCGCCGATACCACCATGCGCTGCGTGGAAGTGGTCCGCCAGGGAGTGGGGCGGGGTCGCGTGGCCGCCGCCGGATTCGTTTTTGCCGCCATGAATACTTCGAATGAGAATGGCACAACACAATCAACCATGAAATATACCATCACCAGGCAGTTGCCTCCCAACGCTTCGCCAAAGCACCGGCTTCATGCATTGCATCTCCCGAGCGCCCTGCGTAGTTTTCCTTCCGCACCATTCGGGGAATCACACGCTGTCCACAACCAACGACATAGCGCTGCACACATTATCCGTCACCACGCTTCCGGGCGTGGGCTCCCATCGCGCGCGCGTGTTGCACGAGCATGGAATTGATACCGTGCTCGATTTGCTGCACTACTACCCGCGGCGCTATCTCGACCGCAGCACCATCGTGCGCATCGCCGATCTGCATGGACACGCGGGCGACACCGTGACGGTGATCGGTGTGGTATCCGATACTGCGATGCTCACCGCGCGGCGCAAGCGGCTGGTGGTGACGCTGCGCGACGGCCGGGGCAGCATGGAGGCGGTGTTCTTCCAGGGCTTGCAGTACTGGCAGGAGGCCTTTCGCGTGGGCGAAACCATCGCCATTTCGGGCGAGGTGCAGTTCTATGGGCGGCGCGCCAGCATGGTGCATCCCGACATCGATCGCTTGCAGGACGAGGAGTCGCTGGATTTCATCAACACCGGCGGCATCGTGCCCGTGTATCCTTCCAGCGCCGCATTGGAGAAGGTGGGGCTCAACCGCCACGGCGGCTTCCGCAAGCTGATGCAACATGCCTTGCGGCAGCTCGACGCGGTGCGCGACCATTTTTCCGACGAGCAGTTGCGGGAACTGCGTCTGCCCGGCCTGCGCGACGCGCTCGAACATATTCACCGTCCCACATCCGCCGAAGCCCTTGCGGCCGCGCGCGAACGCTTGATTTTCGACGAATTTTTCCTGCTTTCCCTGCGCCTGGCCTTGCGACGCCGCCGCGCGGACACCGTGTTGCCGGGCATCGCCTTCACCGGCGAAAGTCCCGCCGCCCGGCAATTGCTCGCATCCCTCCCGTTCGAACTCACCGCGGCACAGCGGCGCGTGATTCGCGATATCGTGGGAGATATGCGCGCGGCGCAACCGATGAATCGCTTGCTGCAAGGCGATGTGGGATCGGGCAAAACCATCGTCGCCCTGCTCGCCGCGCTGCTGGCGGTGGACAACGGCTATCAATGCGCGCTCATGGTGCCCACCGAGGTGCTGGCCGAGCAGCATTACCGCACACTCACCACGCTGGTCAACGACCTCCGCGTGCGCATCGCGCTGCTCACCGGACAGCAGCCAGCGTCGGAACGCAATGCCTTGCGCGGCGACATCGCCGGCGGTACGGTGGATATCGTTGTGGGCACGCACGCGCTGATACAGGAGCAGGTGGACTTTCCCCGTCTCGGACTGGTGATCATCGACGAGCAGCACCGCTTCGGCGTCATGCAGCGCGCTTCGCTGCGCATGAAAGCCGCGACGCCCGACGTGCTGGTGATGACAGCCACGCCCATACCCCGCACCTTGTCGATGACGCTGTACGGCGATCTCGACGTGTCGGTTATCGATGAATTGCCCGCACATCGCAAACCCGTGCGGACGGCCATACGCTTCGAGGAGGATCGCGAGGCGGTGGAGGGTTTCGTTCTTGAGGAGGTGCGGCGTGGCAGTCAGGCCTATATTGTATTTCCGTTGGTGAGCGAGTCGGAGCATGTGGATCTCAAAGCCGCCACCATCGAGTACGAACGCTTGACCGCCACGGTGTTCTCGTCGCTGCGCGTGGGTTTGTTGCACGGGCAAATGAAGGGCGACGAAAAAGACGAGGTGATGCAGCGTTTCAAGCGGCACGAGCTGGATGTGCTCGTGTCCACCACCGTGATCGAAGTGGGCGTGGATGTGCCCAATGCCACGGTGATGCTCATCGAGCATGCCGAGCGCTTCGGCCTAGCGCAGTTGCATCAGTTGCGCGGCCGTGTAGGCCGGGGCGACAAGCAGTCGTGGTGCATTCTCATGACGGAGAAGCGCCTGTACTTCGCCGGCACCACATTCACAGGCGATCAACGGCAGGTGTCGGATGTGCGGCGCCGCCTCGACACCATGCGCGAGAGCAACGACGGCTTCCACATCGCCGAGGTGGATATGCTGATTCGCGGACCGGGCGACCTCTGGGGCACGCAGCAAAGCGGTTTTCCGGAATTTCGTATCGCGAATTTGCTCGAGCACGGGCACATACTCACGCGCGCGCGCGATCTCGCCTTCGGCATCATCGAGCGCGATCCGCAATTGCGGCTACCCGCGCACGCGGCGATACGCGAGCAGCTCGGACCCCGGCTGCGCGACGCCGAAGCCCTGGCAGGCATTTCCTGACGACACATTATTGTTCGCGACACACCCGCAACGGAGCATGCATGTACATTTACGGAAGAAATCCCATCGTCGAAGCCATACGCGCGGGTAAAACCATCGCGAAAATCTTCCTCCGCTTCGGTGTACACGGCAATGCCGTGGAAGAAGTGCGCCGTCACGCGCGCGAGCATGGCATACAGATTCTGGAATTGCCCCGGCAGAAATTCGACCGTCTCGGCAACACCACGGATTCGCAAGGCATCGTGGCACTGATCGAGGAAGCGCTGCTGATCACGCTCGACGAGTTGCTGGCCTTGCGCCACGAACAGGATCCGCCGTTCTTCATCGCGGTGGACGGCGTGACCGATCCCCGCAATCTCGGCGCCATCCTGCGCTCGGCCGAATGCGCTGGTGCGCACGGCGTGATTCTGCCCCAACGCGACTCCTCGCCCATCACCGACACCGTGATGAAAACCTCCGCCGGCGCCACAGCGCATCTCCCCATCGCGCGCGTGGGCAATCTGCATCAAGCCCTGCTGCGCCTGAAGGACGAGGACATCTGGATAGCCGGTCTCGACGCGGACGGCGATACCGATTTGCTGGCCTTGGACGGCTACCGGCCCCTTTGCCTCGTGGTGGGCAGCGAGGGCAAAGGCCTGCGCCGCCTGACGCGCGACACCTGCGACGCCCTGTTGCGCATTCCCATGTGGGGACGCATCTCCTCGCTCAACGCCTCAGTGGCCGCCGCGCTCGCCCTGTACGAAATCCGTCGCACCCGCCTCTGACGCTCCCGCACCCCGTCGCGAGCCACCGGCCCCTGCCGGGCAATTGCTCCCAGCCGCGCGGAGCCACCACAACGTATCCTGAACGCGAAGCTTCCCTCCCCTCAAGAGCTTACCCTGCCCACCGCCGTGTCGTGCCTGTGTACTCGCGATACAGGTGCATCTCGAACAATCCGCCCGTTATCGCATGCCATGTGTGCAGGATGTGATGGTTGTCGCTATTTCAGTGCTTGATAGCGGCAAGTATTTTTTTTCTTGACAATCGCACAACCATTCAGTATGTTTGCACCATGTGGTCAAATATCAGACGGCAATCGCCGAGCCGGCGCCGAGGGGACACGGGGACGCCGCGAGACTGGAGTCGCCGGATAGTGCAACCCGACCGAGACGCACAGGGCGCCGCGGATGCTGAAGAAGTAGGACGGTGAATAATGATGCCGTGAGGCATCTCGCAATACAAATTATTCACTCAGCAGAGGAGATGGAGTTATGAGAGGATGTGAACTGATCCCTGTAAGTCGTGCATTGGCACACACACACACACCCTGCACGGGTTTGTGTGTCCGGCGGGCATTAACCGTATTCGCGTGCCTGGCGATAATGTTGTTTCACTCTACTTCGTTTTGTGTTGCTCAAGGTGGAATTTCCCTCTATCAACAGGCAACGCATGAGGTGGTTTTTGTAACCGGTACCATCGCGCCGTTGCTATCTGGTCACACCCCAAATGTGACCATGCACTTGGCTGGACCACTCTTCAATGAAGCTGGCGAATACTCGCAATATTCGACAGCCAATTCTCGAACCTGGGTGTATCGAGATCTTACCGAGGGCAGTATCGCCATGAGCAATACGCAGGATGGCACGGCAGGATTTGAAGGCACACTCGACGAGAGTTACGATTGGAACGAGAATCCACAGCTCATGGGGTGGGGAGAATACCGTTTCACTATCGAAATCGCCGGCGAAGAATATATCTTCTTCTTATCGACCCTGGATGGCAATTGGCTTGATCCCGCCAGAGGCGACGACAACAAGATCATCTTCTACGTCAATTTCGATCAGGTCAGCAGTCAAGATCCGATCGAGTTCGAAGTCAAGGTATACAACTACCACAGCCAAACCTGGGATGTTGTTGCCGAGAACGAGCGAGTTAC
>JAMIQH010000358.1:0-13342 GCA_035914695.1 Bacteroidota bacterium
GAGGTCATGCTTCGATCAATGTTCTTGGAGAGGTTGCCGTTGCGAATGGTGCGGGTATTCATCGGGTTCTCTTGATAATCACGAGTGTCTTGTCATCGGAGTAGGCGCCGTGCGCGCTGAAGGTTTGCACATCCTGGAGAATGGCGAGGCAGATGTCCTTCGCCGATTCCTTCGCATGCGCGCGTATCACCTCCATCACGCGGTGCTCCTCGTATTCGTCCTCGCCGTTGTTGGCTTCGGTGATGCCATCGGAGTACAGCACGAGCACGTCGTCGGGCATGATGTTGGTGTTGGTCACGGAAAAATACGAATCGGGGAAGAGCCCGATCACCGGACCGGTGACCTTCAATTCCGTGCAGGCATCACTGGCGGCATGGTAGTGAATGGGCTTCGGGTGGCCGGCGTTCGAGTACAGCATCAGGCCGTCGGGACCATCGAACAGCTCGCAATAGCACAGTGTGAGGAAGCGCTCGGTGGGAAAAATTTTCCGGTTGATGGTGTTGATGCGGCGCAGCATGGAGGAAATCTTGCTCTCCGCTTCCACACTCATCATCAACGCGCCGGAGACGAACAGCGCCTGCACGGCGGCTGCGAAGCCCTTGCTGGCGGCGTCGCCGATGCTGACGGCGAGGCGTTCGTGGTCGCCGGGAATTTCATAGTAGTTGAAAAAATCGCCGCCCACCGTCAGCTCTGGCACGCTGACGCCGTACAGGTCGTAGCGGCCGAAGCTGTAGCGATGCTGCGGGAGAATGCGCTTTTGCAAGTCGCGCGCCATTTCCATTTCCGTGAGCAGCGTCATGCGCTCCTGCTCGCTTCGTCGGCTGGCAAGCAATTGCGTGACGGCCTGGCCGGCAATGCCGAGCATGTAGCGGAGTTCATTGTCCACTTCCGTGGTGTTGAACGCCATGAGGTACTCGTAGTACCACAGCTTGCCTATTTCCACGCGGTTGCCGATGCCGGTGGCCGAGTAACGGATGATACCTTTGCGGCGCAGCGCTTTGTTGGTTTCGTCGGCGAGCACCGTGCGCTTGCGCGCGACCTGTTCGAACACGGGGTAGCCCTTGAGACTGATCGAGAAGCCGATGCCTACGGACTCGATGTTGCCGTGCTCGTGGATCAGCTCGTAGCGCTTCTCCTGCCCATGGAGTTTCCAGATGCGTCCGCCGTTGATGCTGATGCGCTCGTTCTGCACGATTTCATCGAGAATCGCCGCGAGCATGGCATCCTCGCTGGCGAACTGCTGCGTGCCGATGCGTTCGATCAGCTTGTACAAGGTTCGTTGCGTCATACTTCACTCCCTGCCGATGCCGCGGGGATGGCGCCATCGCCGCGCCGCAGCCAGAATTCATAATACACGAGCAGCACCACGGCCGCCATCACTATGCCGCCGGTGAGAAACGGCCAGGGCACGCCGAGAGCGTCGAAGACAAAGGCCCCCCACACGGGTCCTGATGCCCGCCCCATCGCCCCCAGTGCCTGATTGATGCCAAGTACGGCACCTTGCTGCGAGGGATCGCTGAATTTGGAAATAAGTCCGAGGCAGCTCGGCGTCATAATGCCCGTTCCAAGCGAAAGCACGGCGAGCACGAGGAGCAGCATCCCTGTCGATACGGACCAGGGGATCAGCGCCAGGCCGATGGAAGTGAGTGCCGCGCCCCACAGGAACAACCTGCGCTCCTGCACTTTCCCGGCAAGCACGCGAATAAGCCAGCCCTGCGTCAACGCGCCGAAAATGCCCATGAAGCCGAAAAGATATCCAACCTCCCTGTCGGTGAAGCCGAACTTTCGCGTGGAGATCATCGGAAAAGTCGCGTAAATATTGGCGTAGCCGAAGGTCATGAGGAAGAACATCAACAACAGCATACCCACGTACGGCCGTTTCAACGCATCGAGCAGGGTTGTCATCGAAAACGACACGGCCGTGTTTGACGGACGGTCGGTGTCCCGCTTCATGGACTCGGGCAGTGCGAAAATGGCCACCACGAACGCGATGGTGGAGAGCACCGCGGCGGCGAAGCCGGGAATCTCGTAGCCGAATTCCACCAGTACACCGCCCATGAAGGGACCAAACACGAATCCCAGGCCGAAAGCAGCGCCGATCAGGCCCATCCCTTTTGCGCGCTCTTCGGGGCGCGTGACGTCCGCGATATAGGCCTGCGCCGCTGAAATATTGCCACCACCTATGCCGCCGAGCAAACGTGAAATGAATAACAACGGCAGAGAATGTGCCAGGCCGAAGAGCAGATAACTCACCACGGTGAGCAACAATCCCGTGAGGAGAATGGGGCGGCGGCCATAGCGGTCGGAAAGCCGGCCCCAGACGGGCGTGAACACCAGTTGCGCGAAGGAGAACGATGCCACCAGCAGGCCGATGGTGAAGTCGCTCGCGCCGAAACCGTGCTCGGCATAGGAAGGGATGATGGGAATGACGACACCGAAGCCCAGCAGGTCGATGAAGACTATGAGGAAGATGATCGTCAGAGGGGTTCGTTTCATGCACGCTCCAAGCGCCGGACGGCACGCCACCACCGGCCGATACAGCGCCGAGCGGGAGAATGCCATGCCGTGGCAATTCTATAAAAATATCCAGACTCCGTCCGAATTCCAATTTTCGCATTATCCAGCTCAACGACAGCCGCGTCGGGGCGGCGCTTCCCACGCGGCCGAAAAACCAGCTATGTTCGCTGCGGTGAATGGCGTAAGTTTCGTGTGATATGATTTCTTCCGGAGCCACCATGCGGCAACGCCTCTACCCCCCGTTTTTCCTCATCCCCGTGCTGGTGCTGCTCGTCGGCGCGCTCGCGTCCTGCGGCGAGGAAGCCCCGGCTTCCCCGCTGCCCCTGGACACGCTGGACCATCCCATACGCGACACCGTGCATTCGGCGCCTCGTGCCATCGGCACACTTATGGACGATCGCATGAGGGAAGTGTCGGGGCTCGCCGCTTCGCATCGCAGCGGCAACATCTTCTGGGTGCACAACGACAGTGGCGACGAACCGCGATTGTTTGCCGTGGACAGCAGTGGACGCGTGCTGGCTGTTGTGACGTTGACGTCAGCAGTGAACGAAGACTGGGAGGACATCGCATCGGCCATGGTGAACGGCGTGCCCTACCTCTACGTTGGTGATACCGGCGACAACGGGACCTCGCGTTCCTCGGTGACGGTGTACCGCATCGTGGAACCCGCGGTGGACAGCGCATGGGCCGGGCGCGAACTGAGCATTCCCGCCGAGCGCATGACACTCACCTATCCCGACGGCGCGCGGGATTGCGAAGCCCTGGCGGTGGATGGTGCCGGAGAGCTTCTCTATCTTGTGGAAAAATCCGGCAATGATCGTTGCGGTGTGTATCGGGCCGCGTGGAAGGCGGGCGTCGCCGCCAGTGTGCTGGAGCGAGCCGGGGATTTCCACGTTCCGCACAGCATTTCGTTTTTCAGACTCGTGACCGGTGCGGATTACGCGGCGGACCGGCACGCGCTGGTGCTGCGCACCTACGCGGCCCTGCATGAATATGCCGCGACAACTCCACGCTCGCCGATGGAACTGCTCAGCACCGTCACCCCCGTCACCCTCACCGCACCGGCGCTTCCGCAAGCCGAAGCCGTGTGCTTCTCGGCCGACACCCGCGCGCTGTTCACCGTAAGCGAGGGAAAGGCGCAGCAGTTGTACCGCATCGACCGGCCGGCAAAGCGCTAGTGGTGCGCGCCGGTCTGGATCGCGGTCCGGGCAATGCACTTTTTCAACTTCACTTTTTCACCTTCCACCCCCCCCGCTTGCGGACTTTCACGGTCCATCTGTGATAATCTGTGCGAAATCTGTGCAATCTGTGGTTTTGAACCTGAGTTGACTGTGGTTCTGAACCTGAGTCAGCCAGGTCAATTTTCCGGTACCATGCCCATTGCGCCCGTTCGCGTGCAACCCGGCGAGTCGCTGCTCGTAGGACAGGACATTGCACAGCATTTACCATCAATTTTGGAGCACGGTCATGAACGCGCTACTTGCCTCACTTGCCATGTGCGTGTTGTTGTCAGGACCCACGCATGCGGGCAGCGACGGAAATACAAGGATGACAACCGCGCCCGTCCAGCGGACGATACAATTCTCCGCCAGCGACATCACCCGGCTGCGCACCGTCATCAGCCACAACCTCGATCACCGCATTCCGGGTATCAAGGCCAACACCATGCAACTTCTCATCGACCTGAGAGTCGGCCACCCCGAGCTGGATCTCGATTTCGCCGTGATTCCGGTGATGCGCATACTCAAGCAGGACACGACAGAGGAAATGCGCATGCTCGCCGCCGTGGCGCTCTACCATTTGAACACGCGCACCGGTCGCTTCGCAGTGGAGCGCCGGGCGGAATTCGATGAATCCGCACGCGTGGCTCGTCATTGCGCGCGCATCGCTCGCTTCTGGGACCACAATCGCATGGAATTCGCCCCAGCACCGCAGGATCGGGAATTCCTCGCCAGCGACGCCGGGAACCCGCGGGCAGAATAAAACGTGCAAAGAGATTTTTTTGAAACGTGCGAAACAAGCACTTGAAACCACCGTACACCGAGGCAGATACGCAAACTTACCACCGATCCTGGAGATACGACGATGAAGAAACTGATGTACGTTGCCGCCCTGTGCCTCGCCCTTGTTGGCAGTCCCTTACTCCTCGCAGCGGGACAGAATCCTGAACCACCCAGCAAGCAGCAGCAGGAACTGATTGAAAAGAATGTGATGGCCAATCTGCAGCACCCGTCGCTCGAAGTTCGCGCAGGCACCATGCAGTTGCTCATCGACATCAAGAAGACCTGGCCGAATTACGATCTGACCTTCGCCGTGCTGCCGATGATGGAGACGCTGAAAAGCGATGTGAAACCCGAGTTCCGCATTCTGGCCGCGCTGACGCTGTTCCACCTCGATTCCGAACTCGGTCGCTTCGCCGTCGAGCGCCGTGCGAAGTACGATGATTCCGACCGCGTCGCCAAGCATTGCGCCGCCCTCGTGAAGTACTGGGACAAGAAGGACAGCTTCTCCACCAATCTCCTCGCCGAAGTATCGCGCGCACTCTGATTCCGAACAAGGTTTTGAAGCACGGGCAAGGACAGCATCCTTGCCCGTTTTTTTTGTTCCACCACCAACAGCGCACGTTCATCCGCCGCATGATTTGCACGCGCAGGACACAAATGCGACATTTGTGCTTGCGTCCTGTGCGCTGCCCCAGTGAGGAAGTCTCCGAGGGACACGGGACACGCCGCCACCGACTATCGCATCATGGCACAGAAATTCGAACCGAAACTTCTCACAGTATTCCGCGAGGGATATCGGAAGGAGACCTTTGTCTCCGATCTCGTCGCTGGTATCATCGTCGCGGTTGTCGCGCTACCACTCGCCATCGCTTTTGCCATCGCCTCAGGTGTGAAGCCCGAGCAGGGACTGTACACCGCAGTCATCGCCGGAGGCGTCATCGCCGTTCTCGGTGGCAGCCGAGTACAGATCAGCGGACCGACAGGCGCCTTCATCGTGGTGATTTACAGCATCGTGCAGCAGTACGGATACAACGGGTTGGCCGTCGCCACATTGCTCGCCGGCGTGCTGCTCATCGGCATGGGCCTGGCGCGCATGGGCACCTTGCTGAAATTTATCCCGTATCCGTTGACCGTGGGATTCACCAGCGGCATTGCGCTGATTATTCTGTCGTCGCAGGTGCGCGATTTGCTTGGACTCGACACGGGTGCGGTGCCTGCGGATTTCATGGAAAAATGGGGCGTGTTCGCCGGCAGCATACACACCGCCAATCCTTCCGCCATCGGCATTGCGGTGATTGCCATACTCATCATCGTACTCTGGCCGAAGGTGACGACGAAGGTGCCGGGATCGCTGCTTGCCATCATCGTCACAACAGCGGCCGTGCAATTGTTCGAGATTCCGGTTGAAACCATCGGCAGTCGCTTCGGCGAGGTACCCATGGGCTTGCCGGCGCCGCGAATGCCCGAGTTGTCATGGCATCTCGTACGTGAAATGTTCTCGCCGGCGCTCACCATCGCCCTGCTCGGAGCCATCGAGTCCTTGCTTTCCGCCGTGGTGGCCGACGGCATGATGGGCACCCGCCATCGCTCGAACATGGAACTCATTGCTCAGGGGGCGGGCAACATTGTCTCGCCGATGTTCGGTGGCATTCCCGCCACGGGAGCCATCGCACGCACCGCCACGAACATTCGCAACGGAGGCAAAACTCCTGTTTCCGCGTTGATTCATTCGGCCATACTGCTGCTCATCATGTTGTTCTTCGGCCGTTGGGCGGCCCTCATCCCCATGCCCGCGTTGGCGGCGATTCTCGTGGTCGTGGCCTACAACATGAGCGAATGGCGCACCTTCGTCAAACTGCTCCGCAGTCCGAAAAGCGATGTGCTGGTGCTGGTGGTGACCTTCGTGCTCACCGTGCTCATCGATCTCACCGTGGCCATCGAAGTGGGGATCGGCCTTGCCGCGCTGCTGTTCATGAAGCGGATGTCGGATACCACGGAGATGCAGATCATCGCGCGGGGCTTCAACGAGGGCGAACGCGAGGAGGATGAGACGGACGATTACAACATCGCTCAGCGCGACGTGCCCGCCGAGGTCACGGTGTTCGAGGTGCAAGGCTCGCTGTTCTTCGGCGCCGTCGAGCAATTCAAGGAAACGCTGTCCGATTTGCGCAGCCGTCCGCGAGTGTTCATTCTCCGCATGCGCAACGTCATTGCCATCGACGCCACGGGTTTGCAGGCCATCGAGGACGTGGTGCATCGCATGCGGAAGCAGGACGTGCTCTTCCTGCTCTCGGGCGCGCACGCGCAGCCCATGGTCGCGATGCAGGCGTCGGGCCTGCTCGATCTGATCGGGGAGGAACACCTCTGCGGAAACATTGACGAGGCGCTGGTGAAGGCCCGGGCATTTCTCGCGAAGCGAGTACCGTCCACGCTGGACTGAAACGCGTAGCAAACAATGGAAGCGGCGGGAGATGGGTCACGTGCTCATTTCCCGCCGCTTGCATTATAGCACGAGCTTAGCGCGTCGTGGTTTCGCGCCAGCGTTCCATGGCGGCGCGCAACGCCTCGACAAACGCCGCCGGGTCATCCGGAGTGAAAAGCACGCGGTGAATCATCCCTTCGCTTTTATCCAACACCACATGCTCCGCGAAATTCGCCCAATCCAGTTTCAGCGCGGGGCGGAAGTTCTTCAGGCGCAAATCGCCGCGGAACAACGCGTCGATATCGGAGTCCAGAACACGCGCTTCCTCGATAGTGCCGAAGGGCACCTCCATGGTGCCGAACAACGTGTGAAATTCCACGCGATCGGCGTAGATCCGATACTCCTGCCACAAACTCTTCGCCGAACTGGGGGATACGTACAGTGCTTCCATGCGGATACTCCGTTGTGCTGAATTGATGGCGTCGAAGGAAGCCCCGGCGAAACGCGATGATTGTGCGACCGCGAAGCGGCGCTGCATCGACCTACGAGCTTACGCTTTCTCGGGAAAAAGTTTCGCGAGCAGCGAAGGAACGGGCTTGGGCGTCATCAATGAAACGATGACGAGGGCACCGATGGACACCAGCAGTGCGGGATAAATGCTCGGAATGCCCCAGGGATCGCCATCCACCAGCAATTGGGGAAAGCCGTACGGAATGACCAGATCGAGCACGATGGCCATGAACGCCCCGGAGACGATACTCGCCAGGCCGCCCTGTTTCGTGGCTCGTTTCCAGGCGAGCGCCGCGAGTACGGCGGGTGTAATGGCAACGCCGTACATGGTGTAAGCGAAGTACGCGTACTTGAGCACGGAGATCTGAAGATTCATCGCCGTTGGGATGAAAATCATGAGGAACGCGGCCAAACCGATCACAACGATGAACACCTTTTGCAAGGCCACCATGCGTGCCTGCGGCGCATCCGGATTGATGAAACGCTGATAGATGTCGCGCATGATGTTGGTGGACGGACTGAGCAGATAGTTCATGCCCGTGGATATCACCACCACCACCGCCGCCGCCAGCAGCAGCAAGCCCACGGGAGCCGGCACCATTTTCCGCGCGGCATGCAGCACAATCGCGGCGGGGTCGAGCGTGGTGTCGCCCCAGAAATAACTCGACGCGTAAATGGCGATCACCACCACGACGGTTTCAACCACGATGGTTCCCACGATCCACAGAGCCACAGCTTTTTTCGCGTCGGCCGGAGTGCGCGCACTGTAGAATTTCTGATACATGCTCTGCACGCCCAGCAGCAAAAACATCGTCGCGAGGAAGTAGCTGAAGGCCTTCAGGAAGGGATACTGACCGAATTCGGGTGAAACCAACAGCATGTGCGAGGCAGGCAGTACTTCGGCGGGTGCGCCGAAACCGCCAGCCGTGGCCACCACGAAGGGAACAGCGATAATGCAGGCGAGCACGATGATGATGCCGTTGGGCAAATCCGTGTGAGCGACGGCGATCATTCCACCGATAGCGGTGAACAGTATCACGAAGCCCGCCGCCAGGGCCTGTCCCACCTCCACGCTGATCGCTCCATCCGTGATCACGTTGAGGATATACCCCCCGGCGCGGAATTGATAGGACACGATGGTGGTGAAGGCGATTACCAGGGCCACGGCGCCGAAGAGACGGGCGAATTTGCCGTAGCGTTCTTCCAGTATATCGCCGATGGTGTACTGCCCGAAGGTGCGGATTTTCGCGGCCAGGAAGTAAATCACCATGATGCCCACCCATGCACCGGCTGGCATCCACATCGAACTCCAGCCCGCGCGATAGGCGTATTCCGCGCCTGCGATGAACGTACCGGAACCGATCCAGGTGCACACGAGCGTGAACACCATTTTCGTGACACCGAGACTGCGCCCGGCCACCATCATATCGTCCTGCGTCTTAACCTTTTTCGCCTGATAAAAATTGTAGGCGGTCAAGGCGAGCAGGTACGCCAGAATGATGAAAATGTAGACGTACATGGGGAACCCCGTGCTGGCAGTGATAAAAGCTGGAAGAGAAAAGGCGGGACGAAGCATGCTCCGTCCCGCCACAGGGAGGAATCACGCGAGCGTGAGTATCGGGATCACGCTGTCCTGAATCGCACCGACAACTTCGACCGAGCCCTCGTCGGTGACGAACACATCGATTTCCGTGCGGAAGCCGAGGCGCTCATGTTCCATGTAAATGCCCGGCTCGATGCTGAAGCAGGTTCCCGGCAAAATCAGACGCTCGTCCATGGTTTCGAGATTGTCGATATGTCCGCCGTTGCCATGCACTTCGAGACCGATGTTGTGGCCGGTGCGATGCACGAAGTACTCGCCGTATCCCGCATCGACAATGACCTTGCGCACGGCGTCGTCCACTTCCCAGCCGGCGAGAGGCGTGCCGGAAGCGAATCGCTCGCGCACCATGTCGAGTCCGGCATTGCGCGCGTCGCGCGCCACGTTGAATATGGTGGTGATGCGCTCGGGCACCTCGGTGCCGATGTAGCCCATCCAGGTGATGTCGTAATAAATCGCGCCGGGTTCATTTTTCTTGGCCCAGAGGTCGAGCAGCAGCAAATCCCCTTCCTTCATCGCGACGCTGTTCTCTTCGGTCGGCTCGAAATGCGGATCGGCGGCGTGTTCGTTGATGGCGACGATGGGACCGTCCTCCCAATGCATATTGTTGGCGCGCATCAGGTCGTGCATGAAGTGCTGGATTTCCACCTCGCGTGGATGCTGTCCCGCTTTGATGCGGCGGGCCACTTCGCGGAAGGTTTCGTCTTTGATCATCTGCATGATCGCGCCCGCTTCCTGATGACTGCGCCAGTCCTCCATGGACAGATGCGCCTCGAAGCGCCCGACGAGATCGCCGCTGGACACCACCTCCACACCGAAGCTGCGGATCAGCTCGACCGTTCCAGCATCGACAATAGAGACGTAGGGGATGTTGTTCATCGGTGAATACTGCATGGCGATGGTTTTGGCGTCGCCGAGCATGTTGTGCAGCGATTCACGCAATTGCGGCCAGGGTAAATACACATGCTTGACACCGGGCAGGTGGTCGCAGCGCCAGGGTTCGATGCGATGCACCAGCTTCTGCGGTTCACCCTCCGCGGGGATATAGTAAAACCAGCGGCGGGACGCGAAGCGGCTGGTGTCCATCGTGAGTATGCGCGCGGCGATGGCGTCGCGGTTATGGAAATCGTAGAAAAGCCAGCCGTCGATGCCGGCCTCACGTAGCGCTGTCTGAATGGCGTGAAGATCCATGGTACCTCATCCGTGACGTGAACGTTGGCATATCGTTGGAAGATACGGAAATACACCGGCATTCGACAGCCGAGCACGGTGTTCCGCGCAACGCCGCACTCGCGGCAGGTTGTGCGTTCCGGCATGCGGTAAAGTGCCGACAATCAGGCGTGAAAAAAGAGGTGCTCGTGTTGCAGGCAATGCACGATAAGCCGACGGGCGTGCTCGGTGAGAATTTCCCCGTCGCAATGCACAGGCAGCGGATCGTCCAGTTCGATGTCGTAATGCGCCGCACGGGCGGAGTGCACCTCGGGCGCGCGGAGATGGGATCCGTTCACGGCGCGCGGCAGCACCTGCAATACACGCCGGGTACCGACGTGACGCACGTGGCAGAGGTCGAGCAGACCGTCATCGGGCGAAGCCAACGGTGTCAATTTGAAGCCACCACCGCTCGTGGTTCCGTTGCCGATGCAAGCGAGGAACAGAGTAGAGGCCTGTTCTTCGTTGTTGTACACCATCGTCGCGGTGACGGAGGCGAAGTGGCGAAGCACGCGGAACACCGCGAGGAGGTAGGGAAGGATTCCGCTGCCAAAGGAGGCCCGGCTCACATCGACAGCCACGGCCGCATCGAAACCGATGCCCATGCTGTTGATGAAACGGCGTCGCAGAACCGCCCCGCCCTCCTCCACCACATCGATCACCGCGGCATCCACGCGTCGCGTTGTTCCATTGGCGAATGCGTGCAGGGCATGCTCGACGGTGCGGAGTCCCATCAAGCGCGCGAAGTCATTGCCCGTTCCGAGGGGAAGCACGGCCACGGGATGGGAGCGGGCGCGAAGGCCGTTGATCACCTCGTTGAGTGTACCATCGCCTCCGAGCACCAGCAGGGGCAGATTATCGTCGGGCAATTGGCGGGCGATGTCCGTCGCATGTCCGCGCCCTCCGGTCACATACTCCTTCACATGTACACCGATCGCGGCGAGGTGTTGGAGAATGCGCCGCGCCTGACGGCCTCCGCGTCCCTTGCCCGAAGCGGGGTTGAGGATGAGGTGGATGTGGGGGAAGTCGAGGGTCATGGGCGAACATAGGAAATTTTGCGATCCGAGGAAACGTGATAATTCATGGCGAAGGATCGAAGCGTTTCTTTTAGTTTATCATCGGCTCGTAACCAGTTCACCATCGGCTCCCAACCAATGAGTGACACCATGAAACGTGATGAGCCATGGTACATCATTATTCGTGGTCGGCGAGGGCTGATCGGGAACCCCATCGCCGCTCGTATTCATGAAAAAAACTTCGCTCGCGCGCGATGACACGTCCGCACCCATCGTGTGCTTTCGCCTTTTTCCCACCGTTGTACTCAGGAAATTTCCTTTGTACATTAAAAATTCAATACAATCGGAGATTTCCATGGAGCACGCGCGCATTTCACGCAATGATCTGGAAACCTGGGCCGGGTATCTGCTCGATTACGCCCTCGGCGGGGTTCAAGCCGACGATGTGATCATGATCAAAGGCGAACATATCACCTGGCCGCTCATGTCCATTCTGCAGGACAAGATTTTTGCCGCGGGAGGCATCGCGGATGTGAATATTGTCGCGCCCGACAATGATCGCGGAAAGGTGTGGGGGGCTTCCATCGCCCGCTACGGCACGGAGGAACAAATCGCCCGCGTCCCCGAATGGCATCGCCAGCGCTATGAAGCGATGACGAAGTACATCGAAATTCTGGGAGCCGAACAACCCGCCCTGTCCTCCGGTCTGCCAGAGCTCACCGCCATGGCCGTCATGCGCGCCGACGAAGCGTACAAGCGCATCCGCCTCGGTAAACCCTGGCTGCTCACGCTCTATCCCACGCAGGGATTCGCGGATCTGGAAGGCATGACGCTCGATGAGTACACCGACGTCATCGTGCGCGCTTCGATCAACGATCCGAGAGAGTTGGACCGTATCGAGGACGATATCTGGCGGGTGATGTCGAACAGCTCGAATATCCGTATTCAGACGCAGCACCCCTCGGGTACAACGCATGAACTGCGCATGAACATCGGCGGAAAACGCGTGATCAAATGCACCGGGAAGCGCAATTTCCCCGACGGCGAGGTATTCACCAGCCCCGATGCGAACACGGTCGAAGGCGAGATCTTCGTCGATCTCCCCGTGTACAACAGCGGCACAACTATTCAGGGCATTTTCCTCCGTTTCGAGCAGGGCCGCATCGTCCACTACTCCGCCGAAACCGGCGGGGATACGCTGGCGAAAATTATCGAAACCGACGAGGGCTCGCATCGACTCGGCGAAGTGGCGCTGGGCATGAACGCCGGCATACAAACTGTGCTCAAGCATCCGCTTTTTGTGGAAAAAGTCGGCGGAACCTTGCACATTGCCATCGGGGCAAGTTATCCCGAATGCTACGTGGACGATGAGGGCGACGAGCAAGCGAAAGCGGAGCTCGACCGACTCGCCACTGCGGGTGCCCTGAACCGCTCCGCCCAACATGTCGATATCGTGACGGATTTCCGAGGCAATGGCGCGGGGGTTGCGGTGTTTCTCGACGATGTGCGGCTCGAGGTGCGGGACAACGTGTGGGTTGTTCCCTCCTGATTTCGATTTGCTGTATCCCGGCCTGCCAGTTTTGATGAACAATGGCCCCGACACTTGCATGAGGCAACGATGACGCACGAAGAGCTGCTGGATTTTGTGAAAACCCTCGAGGAGCGCAATCAGCGCCTGAGAGAAGCGAACGAGGAATTGATCAGTCAACTGCAGGGGAAGGACTCGGAAGTGCTGCGGCTCCGCCGTGATTTGCAGGAGCGTGTGGCCGAGGCGATCTGGCGCGAAAACGACTATCGCCGAAATCAGGACCGTTTTACAACACTTGTGGCCAACATCCCGGGCGCGGTGTACCGCTGCTCGAACGATGCGTTCTGGACAATGGAGTATCTCAGCGACCAAATCGAAGCATTGTCCGGCTACCCGGCAACGGAATTTGTGAACAATGCCGTGCGAAGCTACAAAAGCATCGTTCATCCCGCCGATGTCATCACCGTGGTGAACGCCATACGCGATGGCGTGGAGGCAAGGAAACCCTACACCATCCACTACCGCATCAAACACAAG
>JAMIQH010000359.1:0-2135 GCA_035914695.1 Bacteroidota bacterium
ATTGCATCTTGAGCTGCCCACCGGCCTGCTCAGGCGACTGCCCGCCAGCGCGGTGCTATTGCTGGAAATACACGCGGGAAGGGAATCGCTGGCAAGGACGCTGCTCATAGCACAGTAACGCCTGTGGCAGCGGCGAATGGACATGCACGAGAGTGCCCGACCTCGGCTGTCGGCGCCGCGCTGAGTTCGGATTTCCGGGGATGTATGGCTACTTTACGGTTTCCATCATCATTCAGGAGCATTTGTGGCAGCACAGAACGGAAACATGGTCAGCGTGCATTACACCGGGACGCTGAGCGACGGCACGATTTTCGACTCCTCGCGTGGACGCGAGCCCTTGTCCTTTGTCGTCGGTGCCGGACAGGTGATCGCGGGATTCAACGATGCGGTGGACGGTATGGAAATCGGCGATACGCGCACGGTGACTATTCCCGCGGCCAACGCCTATGGTGAGTACCGCCACGAGTGGGCCTTCAATGTGAACCCTTCCGACTTCCCACCCGAAATCGTGCCCGAAGTGGGCATGGATCTCGACATGCATCAGGATGACGGAGGCAATGTGCCCGTACGGGTCACGGAAGTGACCGAGGAGTTTGTGACGCTCGATGCGAATCATCCCCTCGCGGGCATGGATCTCACCTTCGAGATCGAGCTGGTGGCAATTCAAGACGCGTAGTATCCACGAGCACCTGTGGCGGGCATCCTGCGATCGCGCAGCGATGCCCGTTTTTTTTGACCAATCGAAGCGACGAACGATAGTGGGCGAATCGCTGCACAACCCGTCGCGATGACTGCCCGAGCCGGGCCGCGCAATCGCCGGTGGGATATGGCGTGAAGCACACACGACGCGCAGTTGCTGCGGTGTAACAAGTGCAGTACCAGCATTCCGGAGAATTGCATGCCTGCCCCCGCCGCACAGCAGGCGGGCACCCGGGAGGGCGGGTGTGTGGAAATCGCCTCATACGGGCCGGAATCGAGTGAAGCAAAATTATATTTTCGTTTTGGCCTGAAATTTTTCAGCAAACGGCGATTCTTGCGCTAATCCTATATGGAACCGTGCTACGAAGGTGGCGGGTATTGAATCCATCGAGAGCAGACACTGGACCTCGCCGCTGGTCGGGTGGCGCCGACGTTGCCGACTGAACCGCCGGTGGACTTCGCTCCGAGTTGACCTTAACAGTCTGTGGAAGCATTTGGTATTGTCTGCCTCGCAAGCTAAATCCTGTCCGATCCAACCATTATTCTTCGCGGAATCGAGATGTTTCAACAGTCTGGTAGCAAGTATTATTGTGCTCAGGAAGAATGTGGTTCTATTCGATTACTAATTCAGTTTGAATACAATAGATTGTCGAGATAATCTCGACGTTTACTACTTTCATTAGGAGGAATGAGTATGAAAATCACAGGAAAGTCTGCGGCGCTGTTGTCTCTGATGTTTGCGGTTGCGACCTTCGGAGTGGTGGCGCAGCCAATGGACGGCGACGTGCTGATCGCATCGATCACTTCCGGCGGAGATTACGAGTTTGCTGTGACTCAGGACACCATGGCGATAATGTTTGAGTACGCGTATCAATACGATGGCGTAGACATGAATGAGGACTTTAGTCTGATCGAATCCGGTGGAGTATACTTTCTTCTAGGACATGGAGCGATAAGTGATACAAGTATCGCGATGGTGGTCGAACTCGAGGAAATGAATTACAATGGAGAAGATGGATTATGGCTGACAATCAGTCGAGGCGGGACAAAGATGGTTACCACCTGTAAGTCGGTGAACTGCACCGCAGGTCAGTGTGACCCGGTGGTTACTGATGGAGCTATCGTTGGCTGCCAGCCGCCTTGTAACCCGCCAGCGACCTGCGAAAGAACGGTCACGTTGGAGACTACAGAAAAAGATTGGTGGGAACACGTATTGGAAGTCGTTAAAAGCGTGCTAACCCAACTTCGACACCTAAAAAATATTTTCGGGTGTTTTCGGGATGAAAGAGGCCCATATGGCTTTGAATCAATGTTGACAGGGGTAAAGTCGATGTAGTGGAAAAATCCCCCCTTGATTCCGGCGTTCGGGAGGGGGTAGATTGCACCATGTATCTTCGAAAACTTCGACGAAAAAGCAGTACCGGCGACGCCCGCGA
>JAMIQH010000360.1:0-11521 GCA_035914695.1 Bacteroidota bacterium
CCTCGCTGGAACTGACGCGCACCACGTACAAACCTTTGTGCCGCGACTTGAGCGCGCGGTCGAGATTGATCACATGCTTGCCCAGCCAGTTGCGTCCGGCGCGCACGGGAACGGTTTCGCGGTACAGCTCATGGCCGAGATCGCCGACATAGTACTCCGGATTGTATTCGTAGTCCGGATCCCACCAGCTGTTCTGGCCGAGGAAATACAGCACGTTGTTGCGAAACACTTCCGACACCGTGACTTCGAGTTCGTCCACATTCACCGCGTGGACTTCGAGATTGCGTTCGCCGTTGCGCATGAGGTAGCGGCCACGGCGATCCGCGAAATTGACGCCGGGAGCGATATCCACAAAGGACACCTGCTGCCGATAGTCCCCTTGCAGCACACCTCCGAACAGTCCCGGTAATCCTTCACGCAGGACGAGTTCCACCGACTGCTCGCTTTCGAAATTGCCTTCGATGCGGAGAATGTTGTCGCTGGTGAAAAAGCGCAAGTCCTTGCGCGGCTCGACCGAGATGAATTCCTTTGCGCGCGTATCGTCGATGGTCTGCGTGGTTGCAACTTCAATCCACCCCGTTTCCCCGTCGTAACCCGCGGCGACACCCAGCACGGCGAGTTGCGTGATGGGCGGGAGTTCGAGCGTGAACTCGCGCGTGTCCGCCAGCGGTTCGCGTCCCAGCACCGAAGCCAGTCCTTCACGGATGCGCAGCGTCAACACCTGTTTCTTGTCCTTCTGCTGCGCCTCGCCGATGGAAATCGCGATCACATCGGAGGGCTGCTCGGAGAGGATGTGCACATCCTTCACCGGCTCGCCGTCGCGCAGCACTTCGAGGTGTCCGCGCAGACGATCCGGTTGCACCGGGTAGGTAAAGCGCACATTCGCCTGCATGGTGACGGTGTAATATTTGCGCGGGATATGCGTCCAGAACAGATCCGCCTTTTTCACATCGAAGGCGGGCGTGTGAAATTCCTGCGTATCGAAATCCCCGCTCAATTCGGAGGAGAACAGCACCGCATCGCGCACCTCGGCGGTGTAGGACTGCATCGGTTGCAGCGGCGTATCGGGCGAGAACATCAGTCGACGCGCGCTGGTCCATTTGAAGCGTCCCTTCAGCGCGGGCGTAAAGCGGATGTATTCATCCGTTGTCCATTCCTGCTGCTTGTCCGGCGGCGCGAGATCGTGCGAGAACTCCACCTCGATGCTTGCCAGCATGGGCGTTTCGCCCGATGGCGAGAAGGATACGATTTCCACCGAGTTCGATGCGCAGCCGGCAACGATCACGGCAAGGAAGAGGGCAACAATGCGAATCGCGCGAAGATACGTCATGAGCGCTCCGGGAAGACCATGGAGAATAATGGATGGATGTAAGCTACGGAAATTCTCTTTGGGGGGAAAATCGAAGATCAGCTGTTGAGTTGCGGCACGCTACGGCGCCGCTCGATGGCGATCTCGCGATGCATCCATCATCATCACGACGATGAGGAATCGATCGGCGCGAACACCCGCGACGGCGATGCGCGCTTGCACCGCGGGTGTGTTGCCGCGGATGCGCGCAGTGCCTAACGGCGAGACGATCACTCCGCGGCGGTAATCAAACGGAAATTGCGCAGCACCGCTTCGATGTGCGGGCGGATGGCGAGGAATTCATCGCGCGGCGCGGTGAAGGAGAGCAGATAGGCCTTGTCGCCCCGCACCAGCATGCAATGCGCCGCCTGAATGGACACGGGCACGCCGTCGCGATCCCTGCGCTGCGCGCGATACATGCGATAGGGCGCGCGAACTCCCGCCAACGTAATTTCACCATCCTCCAACAATTCGAAACTGTCGAGCACGGCGGCGGTGGCCTTGGTGCGGGCATCGAGCAATGTTGCCGCGGACTGCAGCGATGGATTGCGGAGGAGATGCAAAGTGAACTCCACGCGGCTCCCCATCTCCGGCAGCATATGCACAGCGACTTCGTTGGCGAGATCGCGTTGCTCCATGAACCACTGCGGCGAGGGAGCCGTCAGCGCGCAGCGGAATTCCCTGTTCGTGTACACCCCGCCGATGATGCCGGTTTGCAGCTCATTGCTTCCAGCGCCGCGCGCGAGATCCACGCGATCCACACGCACGCTCAGTATGCCCCGCAGCTTTTCCGCCCCTGATCGCAATTCCTCCACCGTGGAGGCATCGAAGAGACGGATGTAGACGGCGGACTCGAGCAGCCGGCCTTCCTCGGCGAGCACCGGGATCCAATCGTCGCTCCAGGCCTCGGCCCACACCACGCCACGCCAACGCCCTTCCACCGGACGCAGGCCGAAGACGAAGCGGGCGGGCAGTCCCACGGCGCGCGCAAGCGCGACGAACATGAGCGTGGCATGCACGCTGGAACCACGGGCGTGCGCCACCGCGCCGCTGGCGGGGATGACGGGAATGAGATCGTCGCGGTGGAATTCCCGCAGCAGCATGGCATTGATGGCAGTGATGACGGCATCAGAGGGACGATCCCAGGCACGCAGTGTATTCAGGCGCGAACGTATCGCGGTGTGCTCGAGATTGATCAGCGAGTCGCTGCGCAGATAGTCCATCAGCGACTTGTCGAACACGGGCAGGGGCAAGCCCGCGGGACGCAGGTACACACGCTGCGTTTGCACGGTGACGGCATTCGCCGCGGCGGGCTCCGTAGCGATGCTCTGACGCACATCTTCGGGAGCGAGCGTTGCACCCACATTGCGCGAGAGGGTCAGCGTTGCGCGCAGCAGTTTGATTTCGTCGCCGGGAATGTCCATGCCCGTTGCGCCAGCATCCCACTCCAGTCCAGCCGCCAATGGGCAGTGCTGCGGACGTTGCCGCACGGCCGACTGCGGTAGCCACTCCACAGTAAGCGCGGGGGCGGAGTATTCTGTCAGCGCGCCCGAGGCGTTCACCGTCCAGTATTCCAATTCGTCGACAATAATCGAAGTGGCGGCCGCCGTGCGCTCCACCTCCAAGACGGTGGCTGCGGACTTCATATCGCGCAACCGGATGATGCGCGTGGGAAGCTCCGCACGCTTCCAGCGGTGAAGCGCGGGGAGCATGATATCGAGCACGGCATTGCGGCATTCCTCGCGGCGCCGTTCCACCCGGCCATCGCCATAGTCCTCGGCCACGTACAGAATGCCGTCGGTGACGCGCCCTTTGACGGTGACGAGTTGCATGCCCAGCTTGCGCCGCGCCTCGATACTGATGGGAATCAGCGAGCTGTCGGCCAGACATTCGGCCGTGAGCGCGTACTCCACCTGCTTCCCCAGCCGATCCACGACGTTGCGACGCTCGCTGTAGCGGCATTGCACATAGCCATTGGCGAGATACTCGAAACCGATATCGATGGTGCCGCAGCTCTGTCCACCGCTGACAATGGAAAAGCGCTGCTGCTGTGCCTGTGCCGCGGGCACGGTCAGCAGCCCCAGAAACAACACCATCGTCAATGAGCGGAACGTCCTTTTCTTCATGCGTGCAATTCGGTGTTTACACAAAACAGTGTAAGATAGCGAAAAATCGCGGGAATTTAGGCCTCATTCGCAGTACGCTCGATCAATCGGACCACGGACATCGGATGGTGTACACCTTTTCATGGTTCGATTTTCACTTTAACACCCGTGCACTTTATTACCGGCTTGCTCTGCTCTCTGCATCATCGAGCGGTGTAACGCAAAGGCGCAAGGGTACATTGCATTTCCTTCCCTGCGGCTATGTACTCAGGCCGGGAGGACTTCCACGAATCATCTGTGCTAATCTGTGTGAAATCTATACAATCTGTGGTTTTGAAACTCTGTTGATCCGCTCCGACAGTAATCAAGGCACGTGCACCGTTTTCATCCTCCCGGGTGTGACGAAGGAACATGAAAGACTGTGGTTTGCCCCTTGTGAAGAGCAACGAGAAAATTGGGGCGGTGTCGGAAATGCCGACTGAGATCGTGCTCCGAGGAGAAGGCCTTCCACTACTGCCCCGCTCCCCCTTCCCAGCCCGCCTCCATGGCGCCGTCGGGGTCGATGATCCAAGGCATCCAGGCGAGTGCGAAGGTGTCGATGGCGATGTCGGCTTTGCGCGGGGCGATGGTCATTTCCTCGACAGGGAGGGAGGAGACGTCCACCGAAGTGAGGAGCGCGGCTTCGTCGCGGAATTGGCGCTCCAACTCCTGCAGTTCGGCGTGTGCCGTGGCGAGTTCAGCTTGCGCGCGGGCGATGTCCTCGCGCTCGCGTCCGCTGCGGCGCACATGCGAGGCGCCGCGACGCACCGCCGCGCCGGCGGAGCTGCGCCTGCCGAACAGCGCGCCCAGCAAGGTGGCGCCGACGTCCACCGCCGTGCTCATCTGCTGATCGCGCAACTGCGCTTCCTCGCGCGCGAGCTTCTCTTCAGCACGACGCACGCGCTCCTGCACGCGCGAGTAGCGGGGCAGATACCGCGCGCGCAGCTTTTCCTTTTCGCCGTCGCGTTGCTCACGCAATTGCTGCGAAAGCCGCATGCGGAAGGCCTGCTCGGGCTCATCGGGCGTGGACGTGAGCTTCAGCTCCGGACTGGTCCACAGCGACAGCGCTTCATTCTGATAGAGCCAGGACTGCGCCGCCTTCTTCCACGTAGTCATCATCGCACTGTTACCCACCGACGCGGGTAGCGCCGAGAACTCCGCCTCCGCGACGGGCTCGGTTTCCAGTGCCGGAAGATCGTCGGTGAAGCGCATGGCCTGCTCCCAATCGGGATTGCCCGGTCCCTGAGGTACCATGGCCAGCAGCGACACGCGCCGCCATTCGTCGACGCGGGATTTGGCCTGCACGTAATGCAGCGACGCGCCCAGCAGAAGCTGCGGACGGTACAGCACGCGCTCATTCTTCCCGGGAGAGAGCACGCAGGGGAAGAACACCTCCGGCAACGCGCCGGGCAGGGGACGCGCGGCGGATGGCGTCGCCTGCGCGCGAACGGCGCCACGATGCTCCGTGCGGGGCTTCGCGGCCTCGGGTGTGGCCGCGGTGGCGGGACGCGCGGTGCTTTCCGCCGCGACCTTGCGCGAAGCCATCAACGCTTCGATATGCGCGCGGGTGAGCGGACCGCGCAAATAGGACATCACCCATCGTGTTTCGAAGAGCACGGGGGCGTCATCGTGCACATTGTGCATGAGGAAGACACGCTTGCCGAGGCCGGAGATGATGCCGTCCATCGACGAGCGGTCGATGCCCTTCCCCGCCGCGGTACCGGCGGATTCCAGACCGTCGAGCACGCGCAGCTTGTCGCGCTCGGTTTGCAGACGGCCAATGAACCAGGTCCCGGTGTTGCCGAGGCCTTTGTAGTCGAGGTCCACGGGATTTTGCGTGGCCAGCACGCAGCCCACGCCGAAAGCGCGCGCCTGTTTGAGCAGCGTGAGCATGGGCGTTTTCGATGGCGGATTCGCGGCCGGGGGGAAAAAGCCGAAGATTTCATCCATGTACAGCAGCGCGCGTAGACTGGATGTGCCCGCTTGCCGCCGCATCCACGCCACCATTTCGTTCAACACCAGCGTGACGAAGAACATGCGCTCGGCATCGGAGAGATGGGCGATGGAGAGAATCGACACGCGCGGACGTCCGTCGCGGGTGTACAGCAAGGTGGGAATGTCCAGCGCGTCGCCGTGCATCCAGGTGGCGAAGGAGGGCGAGGCCAGCACATTGTTGAGTTGCATGGCCAGGGCGCGGCGCTCTTTTTCCGGATAAAAGGATTCGAGATCGAAGACGCCGAGTTGCGTGAACGGCGGCGTGAGTATGCCGCGGATCACGCCTGCCATGTCGAGATTCCGACCTTCGCGCCAGGCGCTGTCGAGGATGTTGGAAAGCAGAATATGCTCGCGGCTCTGTATCGGATCGGCTTCGATGCCGATGAGCGCCAGCAGACCGGACACGGTGGAGAGAATGCGTTCGCGCAGCGCATCGCCATCGCCGCGCTGCTCCGGTGGCGGCGCCTCGAAGGAGTGCAGCACGCTGAGCGACAGACCCGCCGAACTGCCCGGCGTGTAAATGGCGAAATCCGCTGCCGCGCGCAGCATGGCGATGCGTTCCGGTGTTTGGCCCCAGGAGGCAAGACCCTTGCGCCACAACTCGGCGGTGGCGCGTGCGTGCTCGTCCACCGACACATTGTTGCGCTGCGCCTCGCCTTCGTCCACCCACGGCGCGAAATCCTCGCCCCGCAGCTCCGGGAAGGTCAACAGCAAATTGCCGATGTCCCCCTTCGGATCGATGACCAGCGCGGGAATGCCGTCGATGGCGGCCTCTTCCAGCAGCGCGAGGCAGAGACCCGTCTTGCCGCTGCCTGTCATGCCCACGCACACGGCATGCGTGGTCAGGTCGCGCGCATCGTAGAGCAGCGCACTGTCGGACGTGGCGCCCTGCGCATCCTTGAGTTTACCGAGATAAAAAGCACCTGGAAGTTCGAAATTCTGCATGTGCGCATCCCCTGCGGAGTCGTGATGGAGCGATGTCGCATACTAGCGAGCCAGCGGCGAAAACGCAAGCGCCGCGCCATCACACGCAGGCGACTTACCGCCCTCCGCGTTCAAACATTTCGAACACTTCCCAACTCTCCTGGCACAGGTCGCGCAGTTCCTCGACGAGTTTGAGAATTTCATTGTCGCAGCAAATCACGTTGATGTTGGGAGTGACCCCTTCGGGCAGATCGAAGGACAATCCATCCTGCGTGAAGCATTCCTCGATTTCATCGATGGCGAGTTGCAGATTCAGATCGATGAACTCGTGCACATGGGCGGCGGTGACGCTGGGATGCGGCTCGCGCAGCATGTGCTCGCGCATCACTTCACGCAGCGCATCCACTGCCATGCACATCTGGGTGAAGTCGAAGCCCTGGCGCTTGCGGTCGCGCGCGAGGAGGCGCGCATAATGCCGCACCGGCATGCGGTCGCGGGTGCGTATGGAGGTGACGAGAATTTCGAAGGCAAGCGCCACATACAGGCGCAATGTGTCGTCGGTCATGCGATCATAGTCGTGACGTGTGGCGCGTGCCTGCCGCGCGCGAATTTCCGCCACAACCTCGTCGACGATCATGTCACGTCGGCGACGCAGTCGATTGTACAGAATGAAATTCGGTCGCCGTGCCGCGTGCACAAAGGCCGCTTCATTGCGTTGCCGCCAGAGTTCGGGCTGTGATTTCATGTTTTCGATGAGAATGAGCAGGCGCCGCGTCAGGTCGTAGCGCGGTGTGGGAGCCCATTCCAGCACCCGTTGCGTGCGCGAGGCGTCCACGCGCAATTCGCGATCGACGTAGCGCATCATCCACAGGCGCTCGAAGGGCGGCGCCCCGAGCGCATCCATGAGCAGCTGTCGGAACGCGATGAAGGGCACGGCCATGATGCGCGGAATATGAAAGGCGCGACGTTCGGCGCCGAAGAGGAAACGCGTGGCCGCCTTGTACATGTCCAGATGCGAGGTGGTGTGCGAGGGCGAGGCATTGTACACCGCGAAACGCGGTAGATCGTCCGCACGCTCGATTACCCGGAGGATCAACGCGATGAGATCCTTGATGTGGAGATACGGCACGGCGCTGCTACCGCGTCCACCCAGCATGGAGGCGTTCCATGAAGAGGATAACCACGTCCTGAGAAAAGCGTACACGGGCGGATACTCGCACCAATCGCTGTACAGAGCCGCAAAGCGCAGCACGCTGCGGGTAAAGGAGCCCGGATGGACCCGTATGATTTCCTCGGCCGCGCGCTTGCTTGCGGCGTAGGGAAAATCCGCGTCGGGCGGCGTGTCCTCGGTGATGGACTCGCCGTCGCGCGGGAAGCGGCAGGCCGCCAGCGAACTGCTGTAGATGAAATGCTTCACGCCCAGTTCGGCGGCGAGATCCAGCACGTTCGCCGTCCCCCGTACATTTGTGCGCTCGTACTCGTCATTGGGCTTGTAGGTGAAATCATAGAAACCGGCGAGGTGCAGCATGGTGGTGGCGCCGCCATGATCCTTGATGCAGCGCGCCACATCCATGAGCGCGTCGCGATGCGCGATGTCCACCTGTGTCCAGCGCTGATGCTCCATGCGCGGGATGCCCGCCTCGAATTGCGAACGACGAGCGAGGCAGAAGAGGCGGAATTTTCCCTGCGCCGCTTCGAGCACATGCCGTCCCACAAAACCCGACGCGCCGGTCACCACCAAACCGGGCAGCGAACGATCATAGTGTTCCAGTGTCATTGCCACCGCGCTCCTTTCGCCAGAAATACCACACCATCACCGCCATGAGTCCATCACCCGCACCGGACACAGCCACCAGCCATATCGGCTCCACCGCAACGTAGTACGTGAGCAGGAACAGCGCCGCCACACCTTTCACCACTATGATGAAGCGCAGCAGCACGGTGCGCGCCGCGCCGGGACGCAGCGCCTTCACGTACAGCACGGCCATGAGCATGTGGAACACGCCGCCCTGCGCCGGGAAGAAGCTCTGTCGCACTTCGCCCCAGCCGCCCCAGCGCAGCAGGAAGTCGGGCTGCGCGAGCAACCCGACCCCCGTGAGAAAGGAATGCAGCGCCATGAGCGTGAGAAGCATGGCAAGTCGGGAGCTTCGTCCTGAAATCATCTTCGCCTACCGTTGCCGTGACGCGATTTGTGCGCGGACGCGGCATAGTTCCGCCCATAAAGCGCGGCATGAGTGAGATCCTCCACACGTCCCGAACCGCAATTCAGGCACACATTGTCCATCGGACCGCAGGATGGCTGCTCGGTCGATGGATGCAGCACTTCATCGCCGCAATCCGTGCAGCGCTGCAGCGATTGCTCGAAATCCACATCGCCGCCCTCGATGCGCAATTCGCGACCCTCGATAATGCAGGCCGCCACTTTCCCATGCGCGCTGTCGATGAGGCGGGAAAAGGTGGAGCGTGAAATACCCATGCGCGCCGCCGCTTCGAGATGATCCAGACGCTCGTGATCGGCCAGGCGAATGGCCTCGAATTCATCCACGCTCAGCGTCACGCGCTGCAGCAAGCGCCGCGGCACGCCCATCGGCTTGAAGGTGAGAAAACGCGGTGGCAACAGGATGCGGCGTGGGATGCGGGGACGGGGCACGATTCCTCCATTATGCACGTATGCTCAAAACAACCCCCGCAACATAATGCACATATGCTCATAATGCAAATGTGCTTCACGGAGCGGATCAAGCGATCCGGAGACGGAAGCGCTGCGCGCTCCGCACAGGCCATCCGTACGCCCCATGGAGTTCTTTACCCCGCCATGACAAATCCGTGACCGCGTCGCGGCATTGCCGACGCAGATTGCGGACAACACCATGGAGGACGAGACGATGAAACACCTGTTTGCGATGTTACTCACGATAATCTTCAGCGGCATTGCCACCGCGCAGCCCGATGTGATCGTGCATTTGCGCAATGGCCTGGAAGTCGAGGGCCAACTCGGAGCAGTATCCGACGACAGCGTGCGTGTCACGCTCAGTACGACGGTGTATTCTCCCAAGGAAAAGGTGATACGCAGCACACAGACCTTCGCGATGAGCGCCATCGACCGAGTGGAACTGGACCGCGTGTCCGTGGGCTCGGCCACGCTTACCGGCCTTGGTATCGGTACGGGAGTGGGCATAGCGGGTGCGCTGATCGTACCCATGGGAGAAGGCATGTTCGCGGGACTCGCCAAGGCCTTCGTGTTCGCGACCGGCATCCTCACGGGAACGGTGATCGGACTGTTGGCCGGGATCTTCGCGGCCGAGAAAGAGGTGGTGTACCATCCCGAGCAGCCGCACGACGCCACGGCGCTCGCGACGCTGGGTGCCGGAACACGCGAGCGAGGTGTGGTCGACTCCGCGGGTACTGCTGGCACGGGAGGCGCCTCGCTCATGCAATATCTGCGCGAATGCGCTCCGCTGTTCACACTCACCGCGAGGGGAGGCGAAATCATCGATGTGCGTTTCATCGCCGTGGACCAGCGTGCCGCGCATTTCCTCCCGGAGTATCCTGTACGATGGCTCCCTTCGAGGCGCGACGGCAGCGTCATCCTGTCCTTGCACGACATCGCCGAGGTGGAAAGCGGGGATCGACCCAGTCTGCTGCTGAGCATGCTGGTCGGCGTGACGCTGGGGGCGGTACTTACGCCGTCGGCGGACAGCAAACTCGACCAGCAACAAATGCTCGGCATGGGAGCCGGCGCGCTGTGCGGATTCGGCGTCCACAGTTTGCGCATGAAAGGCAAGCCCGCGCCCATACACTGGAAGAGCGGCGACGATCCCGCCATACTACGCCAGCAATCGCTCCGCCATCTCCGTCCCGACATACGCTGGGAGGGACTCGAAGCCACCGCGCCGTGACGCTTCGACACCCCGCGCTGCGCGGTGCGAATCGCGGAGTAGCCGCGAATATGCCTTGTCCCGCAGGCCTTCTCTCGCTATATTGGTTGCTTGCGGGGTGTAGCGTAGCCCGGTATCGCGCCTGCTTTGGGAGCAGGAGGTCGTCGGTTCAAATCCGGCCACCCCGACGAAGTCATTGTCCTACAACATATTCGCTGAAACTGCGGTACGTTTACGGGAAGTTTTTAGCGGCCTGTTCCTTTTCAGGGACAGGCCGTTGTCATGGTTCCGCATGAGTTGTTTTCCCATAGTTCCATTTTTCCTGCCCTTCCGATCTGGGCCGGTCCCCTCACCCGTCGACGTTGCTAGATAGAGGGACAGATAGCTCACCGTCTTGTGATGGTCTGAAATCATTGGATCAGGGCACGTCTACGGTGAGGGGGCCGGCAGCAAATATCGCAAACGGAAGACCGCAAAGCCTTTCTGGCGCGATCAAATGGCCGAGGTGGCGTGGGAAATCAGGGCGCTGGCGAGATCGTGCGTCTGTGGGCCCCTATGAGCCTCGCGGGCGTTTGGGAGCGCTCAGGTTTCGCATCGGTGGTACCAGAACAGAAACGTTTGTACATCCAGGGTGGGCACTTATTTTCCTTACTCCCGTGAATCGTCGTTGTCGCTAAACATAGTCAAATGCACAGCAATTTACGGTGCGAACTGTTCAGCCATTTGTCGACAATTGGTGGCGTCAGATTTGGCGTGGATTGTTACTGGCCTTGGAATTTGCTCACGGATACCTCGCGTTATTTGCCCTTTACGCAGGTTGATCCAGTACGGGAATAGGTGGCTCACCTCTAAGCACAGCGAGAATCAGCGCGTCTTCAAACGTCGTGATCCCGTGTTTGCGATTGTTGTAGAAGTACGACACATGACTCTCCGTATCATTTCTCCACGCTTGAGCAACATCATTCACACTCGCGAACCGCCCATCAATGAGGGTGGGTTCTGTGGCGGTCATTAACAGCAGATCGAAATCACTCGGACCATGTTGTGTCTCTGTATCAGTTGGCCAATCGATTTGTGCCAAACCCGAATGGGGATTCAGGATACTATCTTCTTCACGTGGAGCAGGGACAGCCCGGTACAATCGGCCAGCAGCCGCGACCTTCTCCTGCCAAGCATTCACGAAAATGTGTGGGACGGCTCGCGCTGGATTGCATAACAGGCAGACCCTGCCG
>JAMIQH010000361.1:0-2740 GCA_035914695.1 Bacteroidota bacterium
CTGCTGGTCCTGCCCATAGGCCAGCGGCAGTTTTTCATCGTATCCGCCATCCTCGAGAAACTCCCGATACATTGCCGCTGGGAGCACGTGAAACAATCCACCGATCACTCCCGTAGGCCCGATGGGATGCCCGGCGAGTACAACATGCCCCACCCGTTTCGGCTGGCGATTGATCCCGATCACACGCGGCGAAAGCGCCCACCGCTGCGCCGCAGGATCGGTCTCGTAGATCCGCGCGATGTAAGCGAGCAGGTTCGGAGTCTGGAGGATGCAGTCGTTGTCCATTTTCACGATGAGATCGTAGTTGCCGTGATTGAGTATCTCGCGCAGCAGGCAATTCGATGCCCGCGAGATTCCCAGATTGTCCGCAGACTGCCACAGTCTGACACCTGAATTACCGTGGAAGTAAGTAAGCAACCATTTCCACGTGTTATCGATGCTCCCGTTGTCCCAGATGAAATGATCGTATTCGCATCCGGCCCGTTCTCGCAATGCGGCGAAACTTCGCTGCGTGTACTCGGCGCGATCGCGTGTGAGTGTGTAAATTGCAACCCTCATTCTCCACCTCGCATTTCCGCCAACCGTTTCCCGAGCCCGCGTTTTCGCCTCGTCACGGACTCCTTGACTGCATGCTCTTTCATGTGAGCGACCATCTGCCGGGCACCGAGCATCAGGCCGCACTCGGGGCACGGTCGCAATTTGCGCGGCCGGCCATTCGCGAACCGGCGTCGGTACTCGCTGAGAATCACGGAATCCGGTATCGCCTCGATTTCGGCTTTCGCGACCCGTAGGCGATCGTGAAGCCGCTGGGCACTCTGGACTAGGCGCACACGGGAATGATAGCATACATACCTTTGTACGCCTCAGGAATTATGGATTTATTTTATGAGGCCGTGCTTGCGATGGACCACGGCAAGCGCATCCTGATAGCTGATGCCGGAACCCCAGGTGATCCCATCCCGCCGCACCGCCGTGCGGAAGATCAGGCGGCCGCAGTACACTCCCGCATGTCCCGCCGCCAGCATCGTGAGCCACAGGTCATAATCCTGGAGTCGCCCGATGGCCGGATCGAATCCGGGGAAATGGGCCACCCGAATCATGCTCATGGTCGAAATGTAGTTTCCCTGCCGGAGTCGGAGTGGATCGAAGCCCCGGTTGCACTGGATTCGCCCGCCGATCTCGTATGCCCCATATGCATAACTGGCCTGGGGATGCCGGTCGAGGCTGGCCACCAGTACCTCCAGTGCATCCGCCTCCCACTCGATATCGTCATCGGAGAAAAGCACGAATTCCGGCTCCATCCGCCTGGCAATCTCCCACCCGGCGTTGCGTGCAGAATTTGCATTGTTCCATTCATCCTGAGCCATCACAATGGCGAAATCCCGCCACGTCTGCCGTCCCAGGGTTTGCAGGGTCGGCTCCGCGCGGGAATCGGGTCGCAGGGGAACTACGATCGCCAGGCGCATCGAAAAAATTGTAGCGCGATGTCGATTTCTCTTGCCCCGTGCCTAAATTGTGCTACAATTAAATCAGGAGAAGAGATCATGAGACGTTACTACTTCACCGTGAACAATTCCGGCGAGGCTCTGGTACTGGTGACGAGCCACGACGAAAGTGGCTTGGAAAAAGGCTGGTCGATGCACTCCAGTGAGGATGCCAGCCTCGCCGATGGGGATGGCTCGCTCTGCCCGTACCCATGGAAGGACGCGTGCCGCTGGGACGAGACCACGCGCGAGCACGCCTCATCCTTACTGAAATTCGAACTGCCGCAATAAGGAGAAGGCAATGCACACCAAGCAGCATCAACTACACACCACACTCGATTCGCGGATGAAAATCAGGAATCTGGCCGGGGGTGACGGGAAGTCCCCGTCCTTCGGCCCTTGCATAGTCCAGGAGGCGTATCGCACGGCGAATGGTTGGGCTGACACCATCGCCGCAGGACCTGGCGAGGTTGCCGTATGTATTAGCCCAGGTAGCCCATCGTCCTTTGCCATGTGGCGAGTAGGGACGATAGCTGATATGGTGGCGTACCTTAGAAACACCAGCCAGTTGGGTTGGTATGACGACGAGGTGCGGTGGGCGCACGGCATGGCCGCCAAGATCGAGGCCCATGCCAATACCCAAGCCCCCATAGCCCGGCTTGCAACCGCTCTCGGCGTTCCGCCCGAGAAAGTTGCGGAGATGGCGACCCTCGCCAAGGTCGCCATAGAGGATCATGACCCTGAATAAAGCCCGTGCGGTGATGGCGTGCGCCGCAGAGGACCGCGAATGGAAAGGGAAGGAAATGACACTTGAAACGAACAGAATCATAGTCGCGGCGGTATCCGAGGCAGGCGCCGTCGTAGCCATCAACGGAGAGAATCGCAAGATTACTTGGCCGGACTTGGTCATTGCTGCTCGCAGGCCCGAGTTTGTGCCCGGAGTAACCCACGATGAGGAACTGATAGGCATCTACCGCAGTATCCTGCGGGAGGCCCGCCAGCTGGTCGAGCGGAACAAGCATCTGCCGCTGCTCTACAGTGTGGAGCGGAACTCCACTAACGTGCGGTGGATTGCCAGAATCCGGGATGTTAGTGGGGCGAGTGGCTGGATTCCGTGCGCTGCTGATGAGGGCGGATCGCACATGCGCTACGAGGATGCGCTCCGTGAGGTGGAGTACCGCGCCGCGGGCCTACGCCGTGCGGGGTATGTAGTGATCGAGGAACCGAACACCCCATCGTGGGTGTGAGCACGGCGG
>JAMIQH010000362.1:0-4868 GCA_035914695.1 Bacteroidota bacterium
TGCGCGCGAATCGCTCGATGGTGTCGAGTGTGGCGTCGTCCAGCCCCTCTTCGCGGAAATACCCGAAGATGGGATTGAGCAGGAGCAGCGTGTTGTGCTCGCGCGCGATGGCGTACACCGCTTCGAGCTGCCCCACGTTGTCGTCTGTGACGGTGAATATGAGATCGGGCGTTTCACCCAGACGGCGCGCGATGGACAGCGATTCGAGCACGGCATCGAAACAGGCCACGCCGCGCATGCTGTCGTGCTGCAAGCGATCGGCGCTGTCGAGCGAGAAGTGCAGGAGATTCACCAGCCCTCGCAGACGCTCCGCCCATTTCGGATACAACAATCCGTTGGAAGTGATACTCGTCATCAAGCCCGCCTCGCGGGCGGCGCGCGCAATCACATCGATGTCGGGATGCAGCAACGGCTCTCCTCCGGTCAGATCGATGAAGCGCACGCCGAGATTCCGCAGCTGGCCGATATTGCGCAGCACATCGTCCGTACGCGCGTGGCGACTGTCGCGAAAGCGCGCATGATCCCCGAAATGACAGAAATCGCACCAGGCGTTGCAGCGATAGGTGAGATAATAATTGCAGAGTATCGGCATGTACGCGCGCTGACCTTTCCTTTGGAGTGCCAGCTAATGTACAGGAAAAATGCGCATGGCAAAACACGAAGCCCCCGATTCTCCGCGCTCGCTCCAGAGCGCTTTTTCTTGCCGAGGCATGTTCCCGCATTGCGCCGAAGGCGGAAGGATACGAGATTGTTGCTATTCCGGCACAGGTACAGCGCGGAGAGACGGTGATCCGATACCATGAAATATTGACCATGCTCGAAGAGGGCGAAGGACTCACGGTGGAGTTCAAGCGCAAGGTGTCGTCGCCCGAGAAAATCGCGCGCGAACTCATCGCCTTCGCCAATACGCGCGGCGGCGTCATCCTCTTCGGCATCGACGATGACAAGAGCATCGTGGGCGTGGAAAGCGAAAAGGCGGAAATGGATGAAGTGGAGCAAGCGCTGCACGGATTGATCGATCCGCCCATCGATTACGAAGTGCGGATTTTCGGCATGGGAGGACACGATGTGATCGCGGTAAAAGTGCCGGAAAGCGAGCGCAAACCGCATTTCCTGGACAATGGCTCGGGCGAGCGGGTGGCCTATGTGCGCGTGGGAGAGGCGAGCGTGCAGGCCTCGAAGGAAATGGTGCGCGTGCTGCGGCATCAGTACGGACCCTCGGAGCCGGTGCGTCTGGTGATCGGCGAAGCCGAACGCCGCCTCTTCGCCTGGTTCGAACGCAACCAACGCATCACCGTCAAGGAATACGCCAAGCTGATCAACGTCTCCGAACGCCGCGCCACCCGCCTCCTCGTGCGCCTTGTCCGCGCCGGTGCCCTCGCCATACACACCGGCGAAAAAACCGACTACTTCACCGCCATCGACCTCGGAGCAGGCACGGACCGTTGACTCCCGCGATAGCAGCGTCGTAGCCGGACGAACAAGCACCCATCGCACCGCACCGACCTTGGAACATTGGAGAAATCGCTGACCCTGCGCCTCCGCGTCCATGGGTCGCGATCGCGCCCTTCAAAGAATGAACGCTCGTATCGCCGGGAAGCGGGAAACATGCACCGCCCCTCGCCCACACGGCATTGCCCATGCCGCAGTCCCTGCGGGATGCGCCGCAATCCATCCTCCGTGCCCTCCGCGCCCTCCGTATACTCTGTGTCACGATTTGGTTCACGTACCGGAACGTCTTAAATTTATTCGATACACCGTCCTTCGGGAAGATCGACGATCTTTTATAATCCATCCGCAGTAACCCGCATGTACGATTTCAGATTCAAACCCTTCGAGGAGATGACGCCGGAGGACTACGCCACGGTCGGATTCATGTCCGGTCTGGAAGTGCACCAGCAACTCCTTACCTCAAGCAAACTGTTTTGCCGCTGCCCGGCCGGAAAGTACAGCACCGAATACCACGCGGAGATTCTCCGTCACATGCGCCCGACACTGTCCGAATTGGGTGAGTACGACGGAACTGCGCTCATGGAATTCAAGACGCGCAAAGAGATCATTTACCGCGTCAACCGCGAGACGGTGTGCACCTACGAAATGGACGACACCCCGCCCTTCATGATCGATCCCGAAGCGCTGGACATCGCCCTCGAAATTTCCATGCTCGCCGGCCTTTCGCTTGTGGATGAATTGCACATCGCGCGCAAGCAGTACCTCGACGGCAGCATTCCCACCGGCTTCCAGCGCACCGCCATCTGCGGCGTGCACGGATCGGTGCCGTACAAGGATCGTCGCATCGAAATCATACAACTCGGTCTGGAAGAGGATTCCTGCCGCGAAATCAGCGACGTGGGACATCGCCGCACCTACAACACCGATCGCCTGGGCATGCCGCTCATCGAATTGGTCACCGGACCCGACATGCGCACACCGAACGAAGTTGCCG
The DNA here is from genome assembly GCA_035914695.1 of Bacteroidota bacterium. GTDB lineage: Bacteria > Bacteroidota > Ignavibacteria > SZUA-365 > SZUA-365 > JAOSJT01. The sequence continues at coordinate 2,447 of JAMIQH010000362.1, forward strand.
ATGTGGCGCAGATCCTCCGCAAAATGATGCGCACCACCGGTCGCGTGCGTCGCGGCATCGGTGCCACACGCGCCGATACCAACGTCAGCGTCTCCGGCGGCACGCGCATCGAAATCAAAGGCGTGCCGAAAATCTGGCTCATGCCGCTGCTCACCTACAACGAAGCGCAGCGCCAGTGGAATCTCCTCCGCCTGCGCGAGGAACTCAAACGCCGCGGCATCACCCCCGAAACGTTCACGCACGAGACGGCCGACATCACGCGCATTCTCCGCCGCACACGCTTCACACCGATTCAGAACGCCGTACGCCAGGGCCATGTGGTCGGCGCGGTCAAGCTGCCCGGTTGGGCCGATCTGCTTCGATGGGAAACGCAGGACGGCACACGCTTCGCCCGCGAAATCGCGGATCGCGTGCGCGTCATCGCCTGCCTCACCGTATTGCCGAACATCATTCACTCCGACAGTCCCGGCGAAACCCTCTCCGGCGCGGAGTGGAAGGAAAGCAAGGCCGCGCTGGGCGTGACCGGCGACGATGCTCTGGTCATCGTCTGGGGCGACAGCAAGGATGTGGAAACCGCGGTACGCGAAATCGCCATCCGCGCCAAAGAGGTCACCATCGGCATCCCCTCCGAAACCCGGCAGGCGCTGCGCGACGGCACCACGGGCTTCGAGCGCATCCTCCCCGGTCCGCAACGCATGTACCCCGACACGGACCTCCCGCCGCTGCGCATCACCCCCGAGCGCATCGAGCGCCTGAAATTGCGCATGCCCGTGCAGTACTGGGACCGCATCCGCCAGTTTCACGATGACGGTCTCCCCGCCGACGCGGTGGATGGTCTCGCCTTCTCGCCCCTCGCCGCGCTGTACGACTACGCGCGCGAGGACTGCGGCTTTACTCCCGTCCAGGCCGCCGTGGCCCTGTGGCGCATCCCCCGCCGACTGCGGCGCAAGGGCATCGACTACACGCGCTACAATCAGGACACGCTGCGCACGCTGTTCGCCGCCGTGCACGACGGTCGCATGACCTTCGACGGCATCGGACAGGCGCTGCGACTCGTGGCCGAAGGCCGCTGGTCCGCCGAAGCCCTGCTCCCGCGCCTCGACCGCGCGGAGCTGGCGCCGTTCATCACCCGCGCGCGCGAAGACGTACTGGCGGGGAGCATTCACGACACCACGCAATTGCGCACCCTGACGCTGGACCGCGTCATGGATGCCGTACGCGGACGCATTCCCGGCGCGGACGTCGCCGCCGAGGTGGACGCCGTTTTCGCACAGGAGGTTCAGGCATGAGCGACAAGGACACCTACAAAGGATATAAAGGCGCCGCCCTTGAGGCGTTGAAAAAATTCAACGTCCGCGTGTGGAGCGATGCGCGCCTGAGTACGGCCGACGACTCCTTCGAAGGCATCATTCTTCCCCGTTCCGAAACCGCCGATGGCGACCACATCGTCATTAAAATGAAAACCGGCTACAACATCGGCCTGCGTGCCGACCGCATCGTGGCTGGCGAGGAATTGGGCTACAAGGAAGCGATTTACAAAATCCCCGAGAAGGCCTTCCCCTACGATCCGAAAAAACCCCGCGTCTGCCTCTTCGGTACCGGCGGCACCATCGCAAGCCGCCTCGACTACCGCACCGGCGCAGTGATCCCGGCCTTCACCCCGGGCGAACTCTACGGCTCCGTTCCCGAACTCGCCGATATCTGCAATCTCGAAACCGAGAAACTCTTCGGCGTCTTCAGTGAAAACATGGGACCCGAGCAGTACAAGATTCTCGCCGAGCGCATCGGACAGGAAATCGAGCGCGGCGTGCGCGGCATCGTCATCGGTCACGGCACCGACACCATGCACCACACCTCGGCCGCCCTGTCGTACATGGTGCAGAATTCTCCCGTGCCCATCGTCATGGTGGGCTCGCAGCGCTCGAGCGACCGTCCGTCGTCCGACGCCGCGCTGAATCTCATTCACAGCACCAAAACCGCCGCCGATTGCGATATCGCCGAGGTGATGGTGTGCATGTTCGGTCCTACCTCCGACGACTACGGCCTGCTGCACTGCGGCACGCGCGTGCGCAAGATGCACTCCTCGTACCGTTCCACCTTCCGCACCATCGGCGACATTCCCCTCGCCATGGTGAACCGCGAGGGCTTCACCTATCTGCGCGAGGATTACAACCGTCGGCGTTCCGATAAGCATGTGACGGTGACGCCGGTGTTCGACGACCGCGTGGGCATCGTGTACTATTACCCCAACATGAAGCCGGACATGATCGACTCGATGATCGAAAGCGGCTATCGCGGCATCATAATCGCGGGCACGGGCCTCGGCCATGTGAACAAACCGCTGTACCCCGCGCTCAAGCGCGCGCAGGATGCCGGCGTGGCCGTGTACATGACGGTGCAAACGCTCTGGGGCTACGTGCAG
>JAMIQH010000363.1:0-4925 GCA_035914695.1 Bacteroidota bacterium
GCATCATGGCGAAATCGTAAATGGCGATGGACACCGTGCCCTTCGCTCCACTGCGGTAGCGAATGCGGCAGGGCTCGTCGTCCGGCGAGAAGGGATTGGGATACGCGTAGGCCTCATCCGGCGTGTTCGCCGCTTGGGCCGCACGAAGTATCGTCCAGTGCGTGCCGAAAAATTCCTGCGCGTCATCGCGCGTGTACATCAATCCATCCGCACCGGCGACCCATATCGTTGAACCGACCGCTGCCGTGGCGTAGGTTGCGGGATCGGCCGCCAGCTGCCTCGAACGCGTGTCCACAAAACGGGAGAAGCCGAGCCAGCTTTTCCCCGCATCATCCGAGCGGTACACCCCATTGCTGGTGGCGGCGTACACAACATCGCCGTTGAAACCGATGTTGTTCGCAAATTCTCCTCGCAAGGTGGTGGTCCAGCTCGCACCCATGTTCGTGGTGTAACTCACCGCACGGAATTCCGTGGGATTCAGCGCGTTCACCGTCGATGCCCACACGTACAACACGCCATTCACCCGCTGATGCTCGATGGCCACCACGAAATTCCCGGAAATGGGTTCGGTTTGATTGTTGAAGGAACATTTCCGCCAGGAAATCCCGCCATCCGTGGACACGTTGATGCCCCCGGCCGTCCCCACCCACAGCGTGTCGTCGCCAATATTGTGCACGGAAAACACGCGATGATTCAAACTCTCCCGCAACCCCAGATCCGGACGATTCACCGGCGATAGCTCGAATTGCAACGTGTCGTCGGGCGCGATGGTGTCGAGCACATCCGGAGGAAGAATCACGGGCACGAAGCTGGCTCCGCCATCGGTGGATTTGCGCAAACCGCCGGCGAAACTCGCTATCCACACGGCCTTGCCCGTTACCGCGATGTCGTAGGTGATGTTGTTGATGTCGGTGGTCACCGCCAACGCCTTGATGGTGTTGCGGCCGTAACTGATGTCGTAGGTGGACATGTCGCGCGCTTCCATCGGTTGATCGATGCGCGTCCAGCTTCGGCCGAAATCCGTCGAACGCGCGAGGCCGAGCCCCTTGGCCAGGGAACCCGCGTCGGTCTCTTCCGAGCCGGCGAGGGAAATCCACATTTCACCGCCATGCGCGGCGATCGCCGCGATGTCCTCGCGAGAAAACGGCGCGCTGTCGCCGAGATGCGTCCAGTTCGTCCCGTTGTCCGCGGTGAAGCCGAGGCCTTTGCCTCCGGCCACCCACAGCGTGTCGCCACGCACGAGGAATTCCACCGCGCTGTTGCTCGATGGACGATCCGCCGCGTCCGCTGCCGTCTTGCGAAGTTGAAACTCGGCGGGAATACCCTGCGCCGACGCTTGCGCGGTCAGGAGCATGGCACAGAGCGCCGTCAGCAGGCCTGCATGTATACGCTTCATTGCACCACCACCCTGTGTATGACCACATTGCTGGCCAGATTGCTGAAATCGAGCGCGCGGAATTCGAAGCGATACGTCCCTTTCTGCGCATCCGGCGGAAGCTGGATGCGGATGGAGTACAGCGAATCCCCCGCCACCGCATCGCCCGAACCGGGATTGCCGTCGTCGCGGAGAATGAACGGATTCTGCGAGGATGGACGCCCGTCCGGCAGGAAGGAATTGAAAAACACCTGCTTGATATCGCGCGGACCCGAGGGATCGGTAACCAAGGCCGAAATGTCCACCGCGATCGTGCTCTGCGCGACAGTCAGCGTGTCGGGCGCGATGACGCGCACGATGACCGGGGGCTTCGACCCATACACCACGCGCAGGCGTGCAACAGCGAGATTGCTGGCTTCACCCGCCGCGTCCATGGCCTGAAGTTCGAAGCGGTAATCCCCCACATCGCCGCGGCGCAAATCGAGTTCCACGACGCCGCCGAAGCGTCCGTTCCCCTCGGGATGGAGTATGGCCGAGGCAATGCGCTGCGTTTTCCCGTCGAGCGTGATGGTACACACCATGGCATCATCAGGAACCGGGCCGGTGGCGATGGCAAGGATTCGAATGGGAATGCTGATGCGGTCGTCGGGGGATTTGTCCGTTCCCGGAACCACATCCACGCTGTCGGTATCGACAAGCGTCGCCGATAACTCCAAACGTGTCAACAAGATGGACGGAGCGGTCAATGTGGAATCTACCACACTCCCGTCATCGCTGCAGGAGGCCAATAGCACACCGAGAGCGAGCAGGAGAAGAGGAAAGCGATGTGGGTGCATACAATGTTGCTTGATGGATTTTTCCTGAATGCATAAGCCGGGGCACGTCGTTCGAGCATGCCCCGGCTTACATTCACACTATAAAGGAGGCATTCTCAACATACGGGCACCCCCGCAGAAAAACAATTCCACCGCCGTGCCCGGACGGATTTTTCCCCTATGCGAAATACAGGGGAGCCGGAGTGAAGCACAGCAGCAGCATCGCATAGGACGCCCAACCCAGCATGCGCCGCCGTGGCGTCAGCGGCTCTTCGGCGGGTACCCAGGGATGCTCCACTTTTATTATCGCGAGAATCAACACCGCCCAGAGCAGCCATCCCGGCCAGAACAGCGCGCCGAAATGCGGCACCGCCTCCATCATCGCCCAGGCCGCGTCCGTGAATCCCAGCAAATCCATGATCGCGGGAGCCATGCCCACGCCGCCAAAAAACAGGAGTAGCAGCAGCGCCGCGCGTCCGAAGTACTTCTGCCGCTCGCCGAACATGGCGAAGGTGATGTGCCCGCCATCGAGCTGTCCCGCGGGCAGCAGATTCAGCGCGGTGACCAGCAGGCCAAACCACCCTGTGATCAGAAAGGGATAGTGGTACATCTCCGACATCGGGGGAATGTACGCTCCGGGTCGCGCGAACAGCCATTCCATCATCTCGTACAGCAGCGTCGATCCAAAACGCAGCGCCGGCTCCCCCGCCACCGAGGCCGAGGTCCCGAGTGCGAAGTCGTAATCCGGGTGTATGCCAAGCAGAAAGTCCTTACCCGGCAGCGTGGCGAAGCCCACGGCCAGTACCACGATGCTCGCCACGAAACCCGCGATGGGTCCGGCGATGCCGATGTCGAACAGCGCGGTGCGATGCGGTATCGGCGCCTTGGTGCGAATCACCGCGCCCAGCGTTCCGAATGTGATCATCGAGGGAAACGGCGGCAAGGGGATGTAATACGGCAAGGTCACGCGCACGCCATGCCTGCGCGCCGCGAAGAAATGCCCGAATTCATGGCAACTGAGAATGAACAGCGCGGACATGCTGTAGGGCAGGCCGACCCAGAAATCGGTGAGATCGGTGCGATTCTGCCACAACATCCCCGCCACGGTGGTGGTGACAAAGGTCAGGACGAACAGCGCCACATGTTTCGCAATGGCGAAGGCCGCAAATTCCGCCGGTCGCTCCATGGCCGCTCCTTGCTCAGCCATGCGTCATCTCCTTGCCCGTGCACTCTCTCACCCCGTACTCCACAGTTGTTTGCGTAATAAACCAGCATGCGCTCGCCTGCGCAGGCGATGCGTGGCAATCATGCCGGAAAGAACATGAAGAACATCGCGAAAATTCTCGAAGCGCCGAAATGTGATGTTGCGCTCCTGACACCAGGGCTCGAGCCGTCCGCGTGCGAATACCAGATCCGCGTATTCCGCAGCGGCAAAATCCGATCGCCCGTCGCCGATGTACACCACGCGATCCTCGTCGCGCGAGAGTAATGCCACGTGATTGCTTTTGCAATTCGCGGTTTCCCGGCAGCGCTCGTCGGCGTGGGGAAAATGCAGCGAGACTTCGTCTCCGTCGAAGCGCATTTCATTGCATCGCAACAGCACATCGACGCCCGCACGCCGCAACAGCGGCTCGATGTACGCATCGAAACCATCGCTCAGCACAACGAGCGGATATCCTTCCGTTTCACACCAATGGGCGAATGTGGCGAAATGCGCATCGATATGCATCTGTTCGAGAAAGCCGCGCAGAGTTTCGGCGTTCAGTCCCTTCGCGCCTGCAAGCAAGCGCCGGTACATGGCCACGCCACTCAGCTCTCCGGCTTCCCATGCATCCAGCGTTGCGCGGAGATGCGCTTCGCCGCAAAAATGCCGGAACAATTCTTCGCCCACATCCATGGGCGCAACGGTGCCATCGAAATCAGTGAACATGCGAATGGTGGGACGCGGCAGGCGCGCTTGCTCCATCGCGGTCGCTGCATTCCCCGGGCTAGCCATTACAGGCCGCCTCCAACGCGGCTGCCGTCGCATACAACACCTCTTCGCAAAACGGCGCGGCCAGCAGTTGCACGGCGCGCCGACTTCCATCCGGCAACACATCCATCGGTACACTCACGGCGGGCACTCCGATCAGATTCGCCAGCGCGGTGAAGCGGTCGGCGGAACGCATGCCGAGCGCATCGCCGCGACGCTCGCCCAGCGCAAACGGTCCCTGCGGACACACGGGTAATAGCAGCACATCGCAGCCTTCGAACATCGCCAGCCAATCGCGTCGCAGCGCCTCGCGCACGCGCAGGGCCTTGCCGTAGTGATCGGCCTCCTCGCCCGCGGCAAGGAGCCATGCGCCCTGCAGCAATCTCCTTTGCACCTCCTCGCCGAAGCCCTCGGCGCGACAGCGGTCCACCGAGGTATCGAAATCCCCCGCATCCACGCGGCTTCCGTAGCGCATGCCCTCGTAGCGCGCGAGATTGCTCAGTGCTTCCATGCCCGCGATCACCATGTACGCGGGCAACACCGCGTCCAGAGGCGGCGCACACACTGGAGCGCACAGAGCGCCCTCGGAACGCAGCCGCTCGGCGGCAATATCCACGGCATGCATGGTCCATGCGGGATCGTCGCCTTCCATCGCGCTGGCAACAACGCCGATGCGCAGCCCGAGCACGCCGCGTTCACACGCGGCCTCGTAATCGGGTACGGGAAGGGGCGCGGTGGTGGCGTCGCGTTCGTCCGCGCCAGC
>JAMIQH010000364.1:0-8237 GCA_035914695.1 Bacteroidota bacterium
AGAGTGAAGAGTAAAGAGAAAAGTTTGCGGTCGCCAGGAAGCAACCGGTACCCCCGCCGCAGGCAATGGACGCGTGTTTCGCGTCACTTTCGACAACGAGTGTTGGATTGCTTCCCCTGCGGCTATGTACTCAGGCCGGGAGGACTTCCACGAATCATCTGTGCTAATCTGTGTGATATCTGTGCAATCTGTGGTTTTGAAATTCTGTTGATCCGCTCCGATAGTAATCAAGGCACTTGCACCGTTTTCATCCTCCCGGGTGTGACGAAGGAACCTGTTAGACTGTGAATATGAAACCCATTGTATATCTCACTCGACGCATTCCGGAAAGCGGAATGGAACTACTGCGGTCGCATTGCACGCTCCGCATGCATGAACATGATCGACAGATCACGAAGGAGGAACTCCTGCGCGGTGTCGCCGATGCCGATGGGCTGCTGTGCCTGCTCTCCGATCCTGTGGATGCGGAGGTAATCCGCGCGGGAACACGCCTGCGCTGCATCAGCAATTACGCGGTGGGGTACAACAATATCGATGTGGAAGCAGCTCGCGCCGCCGGTATCGCGGTGACGAATACGCCCGGTGTGCTCACCGAGGCCACAGCCGACATCGCCTTCGCACTGATGCTTGCCTGTGCACGACGTATCGTGGAAAGTGATGCCTGGCTGCGTGAGGGGAAGTTCCGTGGCTGGGAACCGATGCTCTTTCTGGGTCACGACCTCGAAGGTGCCACGTTGGGCATCATCGGCGCGGGTCGCATCGGACAAGCGCTGGCGCGCAAAGCCGTCGGCGCGTACGGTATGCGGCTGCTCTATCACAATCGGAAGCGCGATGCGAATTTCGAACAACAACTCGGCGCACAGTTTTCTGATCTGGACACCGTCCTGCGCGAAGCGGATGTGCTCTCGCTGCACCTTCCTCTCACTCCCGATACCCACCATCTCATCGGCAAGCGCGAGCTGGGACTGATGAAACGCAGCGCCATACTCATCAACACCGCGCGCGGTCCCGTGGTGGATGAGCAGGCGCTGATTCGAGCACTGCGTGAAGAGCGTATTTTCGCGGCGGGCTTGGATGTTTACGAGGAGGAACCCAGCATTCCGGACGCATTGATCGCATTACCCAACACCGTATTGCTCCCGCATATCGGTAGCGCGTCGGTGCGAACACGACAGCGCATGGCGGAGATCGCCGCGAGGAATCTTCTCGCAGTGCTGAATGGAGGGGAGCCCGAGTTCCGCGTCGTATAATCAACGGCGGATGTGCTGGCATCATTCATAGCTTCCGCGTGAAATCGGCGGACGCCATGCTCCTGCAAAGCATGGCGTCCCGTGTCTCAGAATCAACGTTTGTGTTTGCCCTTGTCGTAGCGGACTTCCATTTCCACCGTGAATTTCCGTTTGAAGGGATCGTCGGTGGGACCGGCGCTGGTGCTGCCCTTTTCGCCATAGCCGATGTAGTTCCCGTCGCATTGCATTTGAATGCGCCCGCTCTCGCGCAGCTGACTGTACAATCGAGAGCGTTCCTTCATCATGCGATCGATCATCTTCATCGAGTACCACGCACGGAGATGCGATAGTTTCACATTCCCTTCCTGACGTGCCATCACTGTGCCGGGCTCTATCACCGCGCTGCGTGTTCGCACCGTCTCCGCATCCTCGTACTTGCCCCAGGCGAGACCTCTCGGATCCACGTAGCCACGGACATTGATCACCAAGGTATCCGCTGCATCGTAGCAATCATCGAACATCGGGCCGAGCATTTTCTCAATCTCCACATAGAGATGATCGAACCAGGCATCCACTTCTTTGGCCTTCTCGTCATACGGTCCGGTCATGTCTATGAAGTTCGCATTGGGAATGTCGCGCGGGTCGGCGAGTCGTTGCTTGAGCCGAGCGTACTCGGCGGTGGTATTCGGATACCAATATCCCGTGACAAAAAACCAGATGGAATCGCTTTCCACATGGAACGAGGGGAAGCCCTTGCGCCGCAATTCCATTTCCACGCGCACGCCATCCCCGATGCTCCCGGGCGGCGGCGTGGTAATGGCCACATCGCCCGTGCCCAGATAGCAGGTTTTTCCAGCTTCGCGGACAATATACTCCGTATTCACCTTGAGCCCAAGCTGCTGCCCGCTCACGACCGCGGCTTTGGCTCCACACGTCAGAGCATACTGTCCATCCGCGTCCGTCGTCCCTTTGGCCACGATTGCGCCGGAGGATTTTTCCACAACCTCGATGGTAATACCCGAGCCCGCTTCGCCTTTCCCGGCCGCAGCATCCGCGGCCAGCAGACGTACACGCACATTCAGGGGGACACAGTAGTGCATATCCGCATACCAAATATCATAGCCACCGGCGCCGCCCGGGCGATTCGATGAAAACAACAAGCGCATACGATCGGCAGTGAGGAAGGGAAACACATCATCGGAAGTCGAGTTGTACGGTGCGGGCATGCGCTCGACTTCGCCCCATCGATTCTCGCTCCATCGACTGCGAACCAATTCATACCCCGCTTCAGGCCACCGTCGCGTGGCAAAGTAGAGATATCCATCCACACCGAAATGAGGCGACATCTCCTCTGTCTCCGAGTTGATGGGTACCGGCAATCGTTCCGGCGCAGACCAGGAATCGCCAATTTTTCTCGCCACCCACAAATGCGGAACGCGGTGGCCTGTGTCCTTCACCGAAGGCGATGCTGCCACGCGATCACTGGCGAACACCAGCAGTGAACCATCGGGAGAAATGCTCGGCTGGGCATCCCACCACGGCGAATTCAACGATGGAAGCGACGCCGCATCTTCTGTACCATCGAGCGACAAGCGGGCAATGTCGGCACCTCCATCTCCAACTTGGCGGTACGTGGAACTCAGATATACTGTCCGCGACACCTCGTCCACGTATACCGCACCGGTGTTCACGCGATCGAGGCGACCGGCTTGAAAGGGTTCAGGGCTGGACCATGCAGCTGGTACATCCAGCTGCAATTGCGAGGCGCTCGCGGGACGACTCACTCCATACACCGCCTCGCCATAGCGGAACTCCGGTGAGAGCACTCGCGTGCGCGTCCCCTGCTCACGATTCGATGTCCAGAGTACCGTGTTTCCATCAGCGAATATCACAGGGGCGAATTCATCGGCCGCTGTGTTCAAGGCCTTGGCATTTCTGGCGGCATCCGACGCATTGCCCGCCTGTCTGTCCTGCACCATCGCGCCACCACCGCCACATGCGGAAAACACGACGAGAGCCATCAGCATTGGTATCACTCCATGATTACGCATATCTCACTCCTGTATCATGGGGAAAAGCACATCGAGACAGACCTTTTCCTTCCCGTCGGGATCCACACTTATCTCGCGGACGCGGATGCATGCGAAAAAGACCGACGACCCACGGATGATGCGTACGCTGTACACTCCGCGGAACAGCAGCATGGCGTCGCCGGGCGGGCTGAAGGCCGGGGGCGCGGTGGTGATACTGCGATACTCGGCAAGTGTCCAGCCGTTCTGTCCACGCGACATATCGTCGAAATTGAACTGCGCATCCGACACATTGGTCTTGATCAATTTCCATTCGGAGCGGAACCGCACTTGCGCGGATGCTCCGGGTACGACACTCATTACCGCGAGGTCCGACACCTGGGCGGTGAGTACCGCGGGATCGTAGCGATCCTCGCCCTTGCCCTCGACCGGTGTGAAATTGTAGCCGTAGTTTCCATTTTGATCCCAGCGATAAATGCACCGGGAGAACTGCGCTGGGAGTGTATCCACCAGCACACGCAGATTCACCTGACGCACCCCGCTGCAGGTTTGCACGCTCACCGGCAGCGTGTGATTGATCACCGCTGGCTTCCCGTGACCATTCGGCCATACCACATTGTCCGCTGCCTCGAAACGCGCGTCGAAACAGTCCGTGCTGTTTGGAGGAATCCGAAGAGGCCCGGGTGTGATCATGCTGAAGCCCGCAGCGCCGAGGTTGGCCTGCGATAGAATCAGATCGCCACATTGCCCGGTGTTTTCGAAGCAGATTTCCATCTCACCCGATTCATAGACACGGATACGATGTATCCGCGAGTCCCAATCCTGACCTCCTATGTTCACAAAGGTGTCGTCGATAAAGCGACAGGCGGGTCCGCATCCTTGTCCACGAAGAATGACGCGTGTGGTGCAACGCTTGTTTTCCGCCGCGATGAAATGCTCGACAAGCACCGTGTCCTGCACGAGACTAACATCGCCCGGCGCTGGCACGAAGCTGTAGGTTTGCGTGTATCGCCCTCCCGGCTCCACCTGCATATCGTCGATGGGTGGAATGCCGAAGCGCTCCTTCTGTGTGGCCTCTTTCACAAGATTGTCGATACGCAGGAAACGGCAGCTATTCAGAGGCAACTCGACAGTGCGCGTGCCACGCCCCTGCGTGGGAGATGCTTCCACGAAGCCGAAGTCCACGATGATTTCCTCTTCGGGACAGGCACAGACATTACAGTTTCGTGCATCCACTTCGATAATCAATGTCAATGTGGACGTGACTCCTCCCGGCCCGGTACCCGTGAAAACGAAGGTGCTGCTTTGCACGCCACTGTCGGCCGGCGAGGCCGTGGCACGCACAACGAATTGCCCACCAGCGGGAATGGTGAAGTTGCGTGCGGTAAAAGGCGTGCCCTGCCCATCGAGAATATCGAGCGTGAGTTCAAGCGAGTTCGCTGGTCCGGTCACGGTGTAGGTGATGGGTTCGGCGCAGGTACTGGTGAAGGTAAAATCCGTACTGCCGATGAAGCGTTCACCGGTGATCAACGGAGCGCAGATATCCTCGATGCGCAGCACCTTGGTCACATCCTCGCCACATGGGAGCAATTCTGTGGCCAGACGAATGACCAACACGGTATCACGACAGAGAAGATTGGCGTCCTTGAACACCGTCCCTGTGCTTGCGCTGCCGGCGATGAAGCGGAACGCCTTGCCAGTACTCGGAATTTCCACCATGAACCGCGCATCGCCGGAACGATCGGTCACGGCGCTTTCCAACGGACGCGCCTCCTGCTCGGTCAATTCCAGCATACGCACTGGAATGAGATCCAACGCCTTGCCGTTCGCGTCCTGCACATGCACTGTCACAGTACGTCGCGTGGTCGGTGGTGTCTCGGTCGGGGTTTGGCAGGAAACGAAGAGCAGCATCGCGAGCAGCATGAGCCCGCTGCTGCGAACGATAGTGATGATGTGGGAGTACATCGTTCGCCTCCTTGCCTAAAACGTTACGCCGGCGCGCAGCAGCACACCGTGGCTTTCATTGTAAAACACCGCTCTCGTGGCCGGGGGCTGTGGCGAGCAATCGCAGTCCACGAGCGTGGGGAGCTGCAGGTAGCGATACCCGAGATCGACGGAGAGATCCAGCCATGATGCCAACGGATAATCGAAACCGACACCAACGCCAAGAATTTTCGGGGCGGGTGAAAGGTATTCACCGAACGACGGTGTCACTTCGGATTGATTATCGAAAACCGTTCCCGCCTGCGCGTACACGAACGGAGCGAAGCAATGCGCACTGAGTTGATATCGCCCGTGCAGGAACACCGGGACACGACCGATATCCCTCGAGCGGAAATACGACGCTCCCACGCCGATGCCCCACATGCCGAGGCGCAGCCCAAACACCGCTTCGGGGCCGAAGGCGAATTGATCAATACCGATACCATTTTCGGATTCATCCTTGCCGGCGTAGTACCCCCATGCACGCGCCTCCACGAAGTACCACTGCTTTTCACGCCAGCGATCATCGCATGGCGTGATGATGGCAATCGGGTTGTAGCGCGGCGGATAAAAGGTCCGCGCATGGGATTCGATGACCAGGATGTCCGAAGGGAGCCGGCGAATGATGGAGCCGTCGCGCGATTTTATCACGTACCGCTCGTACATCCCTTCCTCGTATTCGTACGACACCTCCACGTCACGAATGACCGTGCCATCTCGGAGACGTACCACCGCATCGTAGAATTTCGTCACCTCCGTGGCATCGGTGTCTTGCTGCGACCACGCGATGGTCGAGTAAAACACGAGAAGAGGGAGGATGGTCAGAAGACGCTTCATCGTTGTTCCTGCCGTGTTGTTCAGCTTCCTCGCGAGAGTTCGGGCTCCGCACTGCCGATGCGGTTGCGAAATGTGTTCCGCAGCGAAGCAGTCACTGGTATTTGTTCCACAATCTTCCACTGGTGAAAAACACCAAGTCTTGGTCTACGCACTAACACTGTCCTCGGTTGCACTTCACTCATCTGCCCCCGGTATGCCACAATGAACAGTCTCCGCATCGACACCGGGCCCTGCGACGAGTCCACACCATGGGTGGTTCCGCCCGATCAGGTATTGATCGTGTATTCCTGTTCCACATAGGCCCGCACTTCGGTCCCTGCCGGTATTTCCGCATCCTCGCCGTGGATAAGAATCAGGGGAAGGCAGATAAGTGCGAGAATCACACTCAGCACCACTTTATCGTCGCCTTCCTTGTTCATGTTGCCGCGCAACATGATCTCCTGTCCATCCACCGCGCGTACCGTGCGCAGGGTGATGGCCACGCGACCCGGAGACCCCACGGCACCTGTGCCCTTCACTGAGGCGATGCTACCGGTTGCGATGGAACCCGCGCGAATCACCACCTGGCCGTCGACCTTCACATCATAGATCACTCGAAAATTCACACTGCTTCCGACGGGCATCTCGGAAGTGATGCTTTGCTCGAGTGAAAGCGCTACGACAGTGCCCGCCGGAACGGTGACGCCCGCCGGACCAATGGCGCGCAAAGGCGCACCTATGGCAAAGAAGAAAAAACAGGCAAACACGACGGACGAGAAAAACCGGAACGATGGCGTGTTGATGTTCATCGCAACTTCTCCATGCTGATGATTGGAAGCACAAGCGCATATTGTCGCGCGAGGATGTATTGAAGGAGCCCGGCAACGCCGACTCCGTAGAGAAATCCTGTGAACAATCGGCCGCCATTGCCGGAGTCGTAAAGGAGCAAATGCTGAAACAGCCCATCCAGTAGCAGGGACAGCACCATCGCAACAGCGACACGTGGACGAAGCAGCACTCGCTTCTCTGCGCGCAAGCCCACGAGCAGCAGCAGCACCGCCCCGAGATACGCTCCGCTGCATCGCGCACACAGCCCCATCGGGACGTTGGCGATCCATATACTGCGGCTCGGCATGCGATGACACGATCCAACAAGCCATTGCTCGGCGTACTCGAGCCAGTCCCAGCGCAGGGATGTGGTGAATGGCACTACCGCCACATCGGCGGCGAGCATAATCCCCGCGTGGATAAGCAATGCGACCCCCAGCACTTCGAGCACACGAAGCCGCAACACCGCCAGCGACAGATATGCCGATGAGCGCCTCACCACCGTGAGCATTTGAATGTCCTGCATGGTGGACGTTGGGTGAAACGTATCCATAATCATTGCGCTGTTCGTACGTCGGCGATACTGAGAGCGGAAGCGGCGGTGGCCACTCCACGGGGATGAACCCGTGGGGGCATGTTTCACGAGAAAGGAAACCGCGACATCCGCTGTACGTCCAACTTGCATATTTTTGAAAACATGAGCAAGAGGTCGGAATGACCGCGTCCGCTGACGTGCTTGGCCTGTCGTACCGCCTTCCTCCTGATTTCGCCTTTGCAGCGCCCGAGACACGGGAAGGAAGCACAGTTTCTTCCCCGCTGCGAAAAGTTCATTGAATCGCGAAACGAGACAACACCCTCCAACACTTGGCGTCTCTGCTTCACTGCGACGTTGCGTTCCATTCTTCTGAGGTCGGACGGGAATTCAACACAAAGACGCCAAGGTGCAAAGACGCAAAGAAAGGCTATTCTCACGAGCCCTGTCGTTTCGTGAACTAGACGCCTCCGCCCTGATATCGTCATTGCAGCACCCAAATCTCAAGCGAAATCCCCGTAAACAATGACTCGCATTTGCAATTCCAAAAAGCATGGCGAAGTCAGGAGTCCGGTGGCAATTCTATGGATAATATTGTCGGTTTTGACTATCGAAGACTGTTGAACGACGGGTGGGCAGTATTCCGGTAGCGTTTTGGGACGGGAAGTCAATTTTGCGGAAGCGAAATCACCGGTACTTCTCGAGCGTCACCAGTCTGCATATTCAGTGAATGGTCACATCCGCCCGACAGGTCGCCGGTCTCCGCGGCAGGGTAATCACTGAATAGCCAAATCCACGCTCCAGGAAGCCGGCCTCAGC
>JAMIQH010000365.1:0-3167 GCA_035914695.1 Bacteroidota bacterium
GTTCGCCATCCTCGAGCATCGGCAAGGCCAGAGTCAGCGTGTGTGTGCCGGCATCGAAACTCCCGGCGAAGTCCACGCGGAGCACCTCGTCGATCAGCACCTCGGATGCGGTCGTGTCGATGCTTCTTCCCAAGGAAGGGAAGATCCGTGCCGACAGCACGGGCGTTGCCGTGCCCAGCACGCTGCCATCCAGAGGAAGAATGTGAAAAATGGTGGGACGCCGCACGTGAATGATGCTGTTGCCGAAGGAGCCGAAGGTGCGCGGATTGAGCGGATCGGACAACCAGCCGGAAGCACTGCCGTTCTCGTTGAACTTGTACTGATACGCACCGTCCGGACCGCTGCCTCCCCCCACACGCAGCCGGAGTGTTTTTTCCCAACTGCCGTCGGGCATTTTCGTCATCGTCCACTGCGGATTGGGGGAAATCACGCCACTGGCGTTGTTGGCCCAATTGTTGAACTCGCCCGGCAGATGCACCAGTGATGGATTACCTGTCGGAGTGTAGCGGAAGGTGACGTCCACGCTGTCCTGTGCATGCAGAAAGGCGGGAAGCAGGGCGAAAACAAGGGCTATCGTGAATCGAGGCATGGCGAATCCGATCAAGTGGTGATGTCCCAATATATCAATCACCGCGTGATGAAGCATTATGCGACGATACATGCGGACCAGCCGCCGTGCACGTACACCGCCGCGCGCGTGGGATGTCCATCGCGTGCGCGATGGAAGTGAAATTGCACGCCCGCGTCACTTCGAGCCAAAATCACAAGGGATGACAAACTCCGGAAAAACGCGGCGCCCCCGTCCCGAAGGGTTGAAAGCAGCGTCGATCGCCACCACTTGATTTTCGGCCCGGGGTTTGCTATGTTACTGAACCTGGGGCAGTAGCTCAGTTGGGAGAGCGCTACATTCGCATTGTAGAGGTCGAGGGTTCGACTCCCTTCTGCTCCACAAAAGTATGTCGATCGATAGCACTGGATGTATGGATCACAAAGCACAGCGCCGCACGACGGCAACAGGAAATACACCAGCGCCGGTTTTCATAGGGTAAGTGCATCGCAGAGGTGCACTTTTTTTATGGCACGCGTCGCTGACTTCATATCGATCCTCCAGGCCTGGGCGCCCCCCGCGCTGGCATGGGACAAGGACAACATCGGCCTGCTGGTCGGCGCCGCCGACAGCGAGGTGCGTCGCGTCCTTGTCTGCCTCGACGTCACTCCCGAGGTGCTGGCCGAAGCCATCGACGCGGATGTCCAGCTCATCATCGCCCATCATCCGCTCATTTTCCGTCCATTGCTCGCTGTGCGAAGCGACAGCCGCCTCGGCGGCATGATCGCCACCGCGCTCCGCCACGACATCGCCATCATCGCTGTACACACCAATGCCGACGCCGTGCGTGGGGGCATCAATACCGAACTTGCACGTCTGCTGGGACTGCGCGACTGCCGCGCGCTCGATCCCGCCCGCGGACACGACCGCCGCCTTGAGGTGCTTGTGCCTTCCGACGCCACGGATACGCTGCCGGCACTGCGCGCGGCCATCGAGGCCGCGGGCCACGCCTATCGCGTCTCGGGCGATGCGGACGGCGGCCTGCGCCTGGAAGTGACACTCTCCGAATGGGAACTGCCCGCATTGCGCGGACGCATGCAAGGCATGTTTCCCGAGTCCGGACTCCTTTTTGTCGCCCTTTCCATCGACACCTCCGGTGCCGGGCATGGCATCGGCCTCGTGGGCGAGCTCGAAACGCCGCTGTCGGAAGAGGGCATGATCGCGCTGGTGAAGGACCGTCTCGATTGCGATGCCGTGCGCGTGTCCACGGGCTATGCGGCGCGCTCGGGGCGGACGAACATCACCCGGGTGGCGGTGTACGGCGGTGCGGGATCCTCGTATGTGCGGGCGGCGATCGCGGCGGGGGCGCAGTGCTATGTGACCGGCGACCTCGGCCATCACACCTTTCTCGACTACGGCACCGAGATTCTCCTGATTGATGCGGGACATCACCATACCGAGAAGCAATTCGTGCGCCTGCTCGGCGCCATGCTCGAAAGCGTGCCTTTCGAAGAGAAGCAAAAAATTGATATCTTACAGACGAGAACCACCACGAACCCGCTGCGGTTCGCGTAAATGAGACAAAAGGAGTCCCCTTGAAACACAAGCTTCAATCCCTGTATCTGTTGCAGTTGTTGGACACGGAACTCGATGAATTGCGCGAGCTGCGCGGCGATCTTCCCGAGGCGGTCAACAGCATGGAAGAACGCCTGCGTTTTGTCGAGCAGCGCATCGAGGAGTGTGATACAGCGTTGAAGAAGGGCGCGGTGGACCGCGCCACGAAGGAAAGAGAGTCGCTCGAACTCATCGCCAAAATCGAGAAATACCGCGCCCAGCAGCTCGAAGTACACAACAACAAGGAATACGACGCACTGACGCGCGAAATGGAAGTGGCGGAAAATACCATCGCCACCTTCGAAGCCGAGATCGAGGCCTACGCCGAGCAATCGACGCAGCTCAAGGACAGCAAGGGCCAGTTTGAGAAAGACCGCGACGAACTGATCAAGGAACTCGAGGAGAAGCGCGAGGAATTGCGCGAAATCCTCGCGAGTACCGGACAGGAGGAAAGCGACCTGGCTGTTCGTCGCGAAGGCGCGCTCAAGGAAATCGACGAGGATTATTTCCAGATGTACACCCGCATCCGCGGCGCAAAAAACGGCAAGGCCGTGGCGCCGATCCGCCGCGGATCGTGCAGCGGCTGTTACAATATTGTGCCGCCGCAACGCATCCTGGAAATCAAGAAGAACGATCGGTTGTTCATCTGTGAACATTGCGGGCGCATCCTCGTGTCCGAGGAAATCGCTCTCGAAACCAAACGTTGACCTTCGGGTCTCGTGTCTGTCGGGCAGCCGCCTTCGCCTCCGGGCGGGGGAGGAAAGTCCGAACTCCACAGGGCTGGGTGCCGGATAACGTCCGGGCGTCGCGAGGCGACGGAAAGTGCAACAGAAAAGATACCGCCCCGAGCAATCGGGGTAAGGGTGAAATGGTGCGGTAAGAGCGCACCGGCGGTCTGGTGACAGGCCGGCCTGGCAAACCCCACCCGGAGCAAGACCATGTAGGAGTGCCGTCGCAAGAGCCGCGTGGCCCGCGCGGTGTTCGCCCCGGCGAACCGTCACTCGGG
>JAMIQH010000366.1:0-1975 GCA_035914695.1 Bacteroidota bacterium
CATGCGCATGCTCTCGGGCAAATGCAACGTATCGGCGGGGGTGCCGTCCACAAACACGGTGTAACGCACACTGTCGGCGCAATAACTCACCGCGAGGTGATGCCATAATCCATCCGCGATCAACGGTCCACGACCGCTGCGATACGTGGTCCTGCCATCGGCGCAGCGCACTTCGGCCTCGCCGAACAGATTCACACTCAATTCAAAGGGAAACGCGCCGTGGTAATCGTCGGGACGCGAACTCAGCAAGGGCACACCATTGTCCACGGTGCGACACCACAGCTCGAGCGAAAAATCGCGCCGCAGCGGCAAACGGAAGTAATCGCTGCCAGCAAACAACAGATATTCGCGCTTGCCACTGAGGGCGAGCGCAGCCGTGCCATTGCGTTCGGGATGCACCACACGCACGCTCTTCACCAGACGTTCGTCGACCAATTGAGCAAAATCCGTCATGTTTGTCGGATCAGATGCGCGCCAGACCTGGCGGCCACGATCCTCATCGCTTGCTCCGCTCATGAACTTCAAGGTGAATGTGCCCACCGCGCGCGCAACGAAGCGAAGCTGCACGCGCAGATCGGCGTCGTTGGATCGGCTCCCGGGAAGTGAATCCGCCAACACCACCACGCTGTGCCCTTCCTCGGCGGCGTAGCGCTTGGCCAAGGCGGCGTGCTTGCGCAAGCCGCGATGCACATTGTGCCCCACGTACTGCGCACTCAGCAGTTCCACATGCTCCGGCACCTGCACAACGAGAGCCGCGACTCCGCCGCCGTGGCCCACCACTCCTCCGTCCACGTACACGGCGAAGGGCTGGTCCAATGCAACCTCGGACGGCGCGTACACGGCAGTGATAAGCGACAGACAGCCGGGTAAAAGCACTATCGCCCCGCAGAGGGACGATAGCAGCAGCATTCGTATGACGGATACGGAACGAATCACAAGCGGGATCACCGATGTGCGCGAAGATACTCCAGGCGCGGGCGCAACTGCTCGACCGGTGTAAGCAGACGCTCCTTGTCGAAAATGGCATCCTCGTATTTCGTG
Source organism: Bacteroidota bacterium (assembly GCA_035914695.1). Taxonomy (GTDB): domain Bacteria; phylum Bacteroidota; class Ignavibacteria; order SZUA-365; family SZUA-365; genus JAOSJT01. The sequence goes on from JAMIQH010000366.1 coordinate 1,042, forward strand.
AACGCCATCTCATAGGTCTGACTCATGACGATGGCTTCCTCGGGACACACTTCCTCGCAGAAACCACAGAAAATGCATCGCAGCATGTTGATTTCGAAGAGCGCGGGATAGCGCTCCTTTTCATCGCTGGTTTCGGCCGCCTGCACTTCGATGGCGAGAGCGGGACACACGCGCGAGCACAATCCACAGGCCACACAGCGCTCGATACCGTTCTCTTCCAGCACCAATACCGGCGCACCACGGAAGGATGCGGGCGGAACCCATTTTTCCTCGGGGTACTGACGCGTTTCCTTTTTCCGAAACATCTGCTCCATCGTCAGCTTCATCCCCTTGAGAATCTCGGGAACGTACAGCTTCTCCCAGAAGGTCAACTCATACTTGTTCACGGTTGTCGGCGACATATTACATCCTTTCCGGCGTTTCGTTGATCTACATCAGCAACAGAACAGCGGCGGTGACCACGACGTTCGCCAGCGCGATCGGCAACATGACTTTCCAGCCCAAATCCATGAGCTGGTCGTAACGGAAGCGCGGCACCGTCCAACGCACCCACTGGAACACGAAGAGCATGAAGGCCACCTTGATCACGAAGGCGAGCAGTTGCGCGATGACGTTGGCCCACACAGGCAAATTCAGGAGTTCGAGGTACGGAACCTGCCAGCCGCCAAGATACAGCGTGGTGATCACGGCGCTGGCGGTAATCATGTTCGCGTACTCGGCAAGGAAAAACAGCGCGAATTTGAAGCTGCTGTACTCGGTGTGATAGCCGCCCACGAGTTCGGGTTCGGCTTCGGGCAAATCGAAGGGCGCGCGGTTGGTCTCGGCGAAGGAGGCCACCACGAAGGTGATGAAGCCCACTGGTTGCAGCACCATGTTCCACATCCACCCGGATTGATGCTCCACGATTTTCGTCAGTTGCAGCGAACCAGCCACC
>JAMIQH010000367.1:0-3543 GCA_035914695.1 Bacteroidota bacterium
CGAGCGCTCCGCGCGCAGCGCCAGCGGACGCAGCCGCCATTGCCGCGTGATATCACCGCCCGGCGCCAGCGTCCCGCCCGGCTGCGCCAATGCATCCAGCGGCAGCAGCCCAGCGTCCGGCGGCAGCGCCAGTTCCACCCGCGCCACCTCCAGCGGGATCGTGCCCGTGTTCCGCAGCGTATACGTGGATTGCACCTCCATGCCCGCCTCGATCTCCCCGACGCTCGAAGAGTCCGGAGCAACGAGCGCGCAGTCCGCGCCGTGATTTCGCAGACGCACGGGGACGATCATCGCGCATTCGCGTGTCCATGCGCCATCGCGCGCGCGCAGCAACAGACGCAGCGTGTCCTCGCCCGCTTCGGTTGGAGCCGAGCGCAGCGCCAGGCGCCATTCCGTATTCGCATTCACCCCCACCGGCAGCGCGTGTAGCGTATGCAGCGCGTTCTCGCCCGGGGCAAGGCCCACCCGGCGGCAAGCCGTTGTATCAAGCTCCGCGTACACCGGCGCCACCACCGTGTCGAGCACCTGCCGCACCGTGAACGTTGCCCGCGGATCCGCTGGCTGCATCACGCCGCCGTTGCCGTCCCAGGTGATGGTGGGTGGCGTGCCGCTGGCGCAGCGCAGAGGATCCAGCGCCGGTGCCAGCACTTCGCGCGCGCACCAGCTCACCGCGTTGCCCGCGCCGTCCCGGCCGATGGCCAGCAACTGAATGAGGCGCGCGTCTCCCAGCCGGTCCACGGTCACATTCCATTGCGCGACGAGCGTGCCACCCGGCGCCACCGTGGCGCCCGGCTGGCGTGCCGTGCCCGCTTGCGGCGCCGCCCGCATGCCGCCGCCCGTGAGCAGTTCCACGCTCGAGATTGTGAGCGGTGTGTCGCCCGTGTTGAGCAGTTCGAAGCGTACCGGCAGCGGCGCGGGTGCGTAGTCGTCGCCCGGGATGCTCACCCCCAGCGTGTCCGGAGCCAGCAGGGCGCAGCGCAGCGCGGGGTCGGGATTCTTCTCGCGGACGATGTGCAGGTATTCCTCGCAATGCGTGCTGGCGGGGGTGCCGCTGTGCGTGTCCACCGCGCTGCGGTAGGTGCAGACGGCGTCCACCCACACGCCGTCTGCGGGCAGGCGGGCCGAGTCGACGCGCACGGTCCAGGTGAGCGTGGCGCTTTCGCCCGGAGCGAGCACGCGCGCGCCGAGGGATTGCCGGGCGGACTGCGTGGGGGGATCGAGAAGCAGACCCGCGCGCAAGGTGATTTGACATTCGATATCCCGCACGCCCCGCGCCGGATCGTTGTTGCGCAGTGTCACGCTCACGGGAAAGTACTCCGGCGTGCGCACCGGCGGCATATCCCCCACGGTGAGCAATGTCGGCATGGCGATCACGCAACCCAGCAGCTCGCAACCCGGCACGCGCGTGCGGATGAGGTAGCCGTCGGTTTCCCCGCCCGCCACAGACTGAAAAGCGCGAAGTGGGGTGATGATATTCAATCCTCCCGGCCCAACGACGCCTGCCAACACCAGATTGCCGCTTATATCCACCGCGCAAACACCATTATATAACTGCGCGAGACCACTGGAGAGACGACCAAGCACCGGATTCGGAGGATCATGTTCATATATACCCGAATAACTGCTGTCGGTGTGGAAATACCCGCAATATTCCACCGCCGCGGATGCGGGATCCATTGCCGCGATGAAATGCGTCCACGTGTGGGTAACCGGTCCGGTGAAAGGATTGTCCAGTACCGAATCCTCGGGAGGACCGGTAACTCCAAAGAATAGTATCCTGCCGCAGGAATCGGATAGTAAGGATGTGGTGCCTATCGGGATTTCGTCTCTATTCCAGGGCAGATGAAAGGAAAACTCTGGTACACCTCCGTCCGGGCGAAATTTATACAATATGTGCTGCCCGACAACTTTACCATATGGCCCGATAATCGGAATCGTGTCTTCTGCAAGTGTTTCGAGCGTGGAGAGCAACCAGATATTGTTCCACCTGTCCGTGGTGAGAGCTTCACCGTAGTTCGTCGACGAGAACATGGGTACCCGTTGTGGAAGATGCGAACAGAAGCGTAACTGTGAGAGAGTGGGATCGAATTTGGCGATGTACCTATCCCATCGGTTTCCGACCGTGATCCACGCGTTGATCACGGGGAGGTATGCACCACCCCAGTTTCCGGTAAGTACCACGTTTCCTATTCGATCCACAATCATTCCAAGATAATCGAAATTTGGAACCTCCAGCGTATCCATGATACCATCGGGAGCGAAAAAATAGGTCGCGTTGCGCACCGAATCCAATGCTGGCGACAGTCGCGCCAATACGAGCAAGGGCGTGATCCCGTCGTCGCAGCCCGAGCCATTGCGAATGGTGTCCTGCAGTCCCCCGGGGCGCACGAACCATTGCCGCCCGCTGGCCGTGCCAACCACATACACGCTACCGTCGGGGCCGAGGTCCAGCAAATACGCTCCGAACCAGCGCGGGCCACCCAGCCAGGTCGATGTTCGCAGCATGCCATTGGCGGTGAGAGCAACGAGCGCCGCAGCACCATTGTGTCGCGACTGATCAGGCGAAGTATAACGCAAGGATTGCAGAGCGTTGGCCGTGATGGGAAAGTCCAGCGACTCCGGATTATTCAGTAGAACGACATCATCGGAAGTGGTTGAACACATGGTTCTGCCATTAATGCGAGGTTGTGTTCCGCTACGCCGCCTCGGTGACGGTTCGTCATCGCCGGTGCCACCGAGGTAGGTGGCGAAGCGCAATTCGCGCATATCCGCTTCGAGACAAGCCACGTATACGTCAATGTTGAACGGCCCCCCGCGATGCGTCCCTTGCAGTGCCGACCGCAACGGCAAATCCATTGATGTGGTACGCATATAAAGCAAAACCGCGTCTTCACGCGCGAGATCCATGCTCGTTATCCCATCAAAACCACTACCTCCGAAATACGTGTTGACCTCGGTCTCTATGACTTGCCTCAATTCGAAGGTGTTGCGCTGTGGTTTCACGCGCAGAGTATCTCCTCGCCGGTACAATCTCCCCTCGGCCTCTATGCCGCTCAATGCGTTGCCGCCGAGATTGCCCGCCACGATGGCCACGCGCTCCGCGTCGGCTCCGGCCGAAAGCACAATGCGCTGCAACAACCGACCTTCCCGCTCCACATACTCCACATCCACACCGGGCCAGACCTCGCGGTAGCGCACTCCACGATACGTGGGCACGTCTCCACGCCAGCGCGCGGAATCCGCGCCGCTGTAAAAATGCGTGCGTGTCGCCGCTTCGTCGAAGCCCTCCACACGCATGTTCGCACCCGCGCGCACGAAGCGCAGCCCCGATACCTGCAACTCACGCTCACCCGCGTCCCACGTCGGTACATCGCTCAGGCGTGGCGTGCCCCGGTGCTCCATGGGCCGGAAGAGAAACACTCCTTCGCGCGCGAAGGCCACCTTGTCCATGCCCCGAATCGCCCCGAACAACACACCGTCCTCCCATTGCCCCGCGTTGACCGCGAAACGCAACGGCAGCCGCGCCCCCGGCATCCTTCCCGG
>JAMIQH010000368.1:0-8014 GCA_035914695.1 Bacteroidota bacterium
ACCTGTGCAACACCGTCCTTCTCCTTGAGGGTGACACGGGCCGACAGATGCAGTCGCCGTCTGGCCCGTGTGCTTGCCACGTACAACGCCCGCACCCGCTCGTGCGCATCCTTGCGTTTGATGCTGTTCATCATCCAGGAAAGGATGGGCGATTTCTCCGCGCCCTGTTCGGACACGGGCGCCATGATAAAAGCCATACCCGCATCGTGGGCGCGGTACATCCACTCGAGAAGCCGCGGAGGAGTGCTGCGCGTGCGGGCTTCCAGACGCGGAAGTATCACGGTATCGAATTGCAGTCCTTTGGATTTGTGTACCGTCATGAGGGATATTCGACCGTCGGCGGAAGGATCGGGCGGCACGAACAGCGCGTCGACACGTCGAAGCACTTCGGCAAGATCGGTGATGTCCCCGCCATCGTCGCATCCTTCGAGCACATCGAAAAAAGCCGCCGCCGCTGCCAATCCCCGCTCGTCGGTGCATGCGGCGCCGCCGGCTTCGAGCCAGCATCCTTCGATCAATGCGCGCAGGGGAAGCGCTCCGCGCTTGTCCCGCGCGCGATCGAGCACATCGAGCACACGGCGGAGTCGCGTCCCCTCGTCATGGGAAAGCGAGCCGGACCTCAAGGCCTGCCGCGCAGCTTCCACATATCCACCCGATTCGGCCATGTCTTTGAGCATCAGCAGTGTTTCGAGTGCGCAGCCACACAGTGGTCCACGCAACACGGCGAGCAACGACAGTTCGTCGCCGGCATGCAGCACGGCCATGGTCAGCGCGAGTACATCCCGAATGGTTGCATGATCGGAAAGCGGCTCGATGTCCACGGCTCGAAAACCCAGCCCCCGCGAGCGCAACTCCGCCGCGATGCACGCAAGATGCGAGCGAGCGCGCACGAGCACGGCTATGGTTTCTATCGCGTCGTCACCCGTGTATGCGAGTTCACGTTCGATACAATCCACCACGTACCGCGCCTCATCATCGGGCGTGGCGTTGAACAGCGGTTGGAAGTACACACCATCCGCACTGCTCGCACGCTCATGCACCGCGGCGCAGGCGGCGAAGGACACCGCGCCCACGGCGATATCGTTATCGCGCGGCAGCATGCGCTCGAAGGCGGCATTGACCCAGCGCACCACGGGCTCCACCGAACGGAAATTCCGTCTCAGGCGCAGGACGGTGAGAGGCACCGAACCCAGGCGGCGCTCTTCGGCACAACGCAGGAACAATCCCACTTCGGCCTCGCGGAAGCGATAAATCGACTGCATGGGATCGCCCACGAGAAACAGCGAATGTCCATCCTCCGCCGCCCAGCCAGCGGTGAGACGTTCAAGCAACGTGTATTGACTGACCGAGGTGTCCTGAAATTCATCCACGAGCAGGTGCTGGATGCGATGCTCGAGCAGCAGTGCCAGTTCGCTGGGCGCGAGATCCTCACCCAATGCGCGCAGCGCCGCCGTGGCCACCTGCACGTGATCGACAGCCGAGCGATGCACGAAAATCTGCTCCAATTCCTCCGACGCGCTGAGTGCGAGTTCCGCGATCACGGCAAGAATTTCCCACTCCGCATCGGTGAAGGTCGCCGATGGCAATCCCCGCAGTTCAACCAGCAATGCGAGCACTTCGGGTCTCGAAGCGAGCAGATCGATACAATCCAGCAGACGCTGTTTGAGCGGATGCTTGGATGGGAAGCCGATGCGCTTTGTCACGCCACCGGCGCTGCGCAGGGTGTCGGTCCGTGTGAGCAGCAGCGTGGCAATGCCGAGCCATTGCGGCAGCGCTTCGGGATTGTCTTCCGGGAGTTCTGTCATGCGCAGACACGGACGCAGGTCCACGGCGTCGCGCGTCTCTTCACTTGCCAGTTCCTCGGCCGCGTGCCGCGCGAGCGCGGGCAAGCATTCGGCGAGTTCCGCCGGAAGCGCAACGCGCAGCGCGTTCAAGGCAGTGCGAATCACGCTCTGCAACGCCTGTTCCATCGATTCGCGGGTGAGCATGCTTTCAGCGGTAAACATGCGGCGCCATTGGTCACGTACCGCGAGCAAGGCGGCGAGGCGTTCCTCGATACTGTCGTAACGGTTATCGAGGTGTACGAGCAAATGCAGCACGCGCGCGCGCTGTTGCGGCGATACCCGATGTAGTACCACGCGTGCCGCTTCTCGGTACAACTCCAACGCATCGTCGGTCACGCCCATGTGTCCGCCGATGCCCGCAATCCACGGCTGCATGCGGGCGAGTCGTCCGTTGAAGGCATCGATGGTAAGCATGCGCATACGCGCGGGTGCGTGCAGCAGGCGCCAGCCCAACGCGGCATCGCGCCGCAACGCGCGCACGGCCAGCTCCCAGGTCACACGGCGATGCTCCTCCACCGGAGCTTCACCCCGCGCGGCGTCGAGCGCATCGATCACGCGAGCGCGCATTTCACCCGCGGCCTTGCGGGTGAAGGTGATGGCGACGATATCCTCGGGCGCCTCGACCACGGCGAGCAGCGAGAGGTAGCGCTGTATGAGCAGTTCGGTTTTTCCCGCGCCAGCGGGTGCCTGCACGATGAAGGAGCGCGCCGGATCCAGTGCCTCGCGCCTTTCAGCACTATCATCGAAAGGAATCAAGACGTCAGCCGTCATCCTCTCCTCCTTGCGCGTCTTCTTCTTCGTCGGTATTCCGGCTGTCGCCCACTCGGCAAAGCGCGGGCAAGGAACAGTACTGGCAGGTGCGCTCACCGTCGCGAGGGTCGACACGCGCGTCACCTTCGCGAAATGCCGTCGCGAGTGTTTCGAGCACGCGAAGCCATTGCGCGCGCAATTCGTCCCAGGACAGCATGTCGCTTTTCGCCGTCCATTCCGCCGCATCCATCACTCCGGCAATGCCCTGATCACCATCGGTCAATCCCGCATAGGCGTAGGAGGCGCGTCGCACGATGGCGAAGGCCACGCCCCGCACCTGTTCGCGCATCGCGGCGGCATACAGAGGCAGTTGTGGCTCGGCGGGACGTTCGCCCATCCAATCCGCCAGCGATTTTTTCCCCGATTTGTAATCGATGAGCAAGCTGCTTCCATCGTCGAGGCGGTCGACGCGATCGATGCGCACGCGGAGATTCAACCCGCCGATTGCGACTTCCGCCGGCAATTCCACGGATTGAATGGTGAATGGAGGACGCTCGTGCTCCAGGCGCAGCCACTCGCGCAGGAGCAGCCGCAGACACTCGCGCTCGGCCTCCAGCAGATGCGCCGGCATGTCGCGCAAGCGATCTCCCGCCGCTGCACGCAAACCGGCGCGTAGCGCTTCGTCCATGGCGCGTTCCATTTCGCCGTTCACCCACGTGCGGCGCGTCAGTAGTTCCGTTGCGTGCTGCAAGGTGAGATGCAGCAGATTGCCGCGGTCGAGCGGGCGCACGCCCCGCTCGGGAAGAGCAGGCGATGCCGGCGCGAGACGCGCTTCGGCGAAGGCGCGGAACGGGCAGGCCGCCTGCAATGCCAGCACACGCGATCCACCTCGCGGCGCGTGCCGCATGGGCAGAGCCGGAGCGCGCGCATCGGTGAAACGCTCGAGCGGTGTGGTCGACCGCACGCGCAAGATTGTGGCCAGTGAAGGAGGCACAGCCGGGGCCACGCTTTCCTCGTACGCCCGCATCATTGGCGTCCACTGCAGCTCGTTGTCGCCTTCCATCGTCGCGCTGCTCAGCACCACGATATCACCGCGCCTCGGAAGGTCGGCGGTCAGGCGTTGCATCACCTCGGCGTGCCGGTCGGGCACGGCGCCAATCACACCGGCCGCACGCTGCGCAGTAATGGGGATGAAGGGCAAGGGCCTCGGCGCGGGTGGCCAGCTTTCACTGCACATATCGCAGATACGCAGAAGTCGGAAGCGCCGCCCCGCGCTTTCGAGCACACCCATGATCTGTATGGGCGCTTCGCGGGATTCCATTTGAAAAATGGTATCCACGACCAGTCGCCGAAAGCGCGTCAACGCCTCGCCACAGCCCAACGCTCCAACGCAGCGATCGAGCGAAGCGAACACGCGGAGTTGCTCGCTGAAGCGCTGTCGCACCTGATGCTCCCTGCTCCCGAGCGCCCGCTCTCCCGGCCAACCCAGAGCAGTTAAAGCGTGATCGAAGGTGTCGGCCCACACGGAGGGAAGCGCGACATCGGGCGGACGCAGCAGCTCGGAAAGACGCGTCGGGAGCGAGTCCCCCGCTTCCGCGTGCGACTGCAAGAAGTCGATACAGTCTCGCGTGGCCAGTTCGTCGGTGGCATACTCGCGCAGTTGCACGTCCAGTCTGGCCCGCGCGTGTTCGTGCTCCCTTCCCCCGGCGAGAAAAGGCGAACGCAGCACACGGCTCACGCTTTCGAGGCGCACTCGCGGTCGCAGCATATCCAGGGCGTGCAAGGCGGCACTCGCCAGCGCTTCGCGCGCGAGACTGCCACCGAGCGAGATTTCAAACAAGGGCGTACTGTCGCGATCGTCGACTTCCGGCAAGGTGCGCGGCGCGAGGACTTCCTGAAACAGCCGCTGTATGCGCGTGCGGTCCTCGTCCAGTCGAGGAAACACGATGCCGATGTCCTTTTCGCCCTGTTCCAGTGCCGTTCTCGCCCAGTTGGCGGCTGCGCGGATTTCCTCTTCGCGCGAAGAGTAGCTTTCGCGATGACAGCGTAGAGCATCCTTCTCCGGCGTGTACATGCGCAGTTCCGAGCCACGGGCGTCGAGAGCGTCGAGCAGCGCGGCCTGTGCCGCGGGCATGTCGAGATCGAAACCCGCGAGCAGCACGAGGCGCGGTGCGGGCAACAGATCGTCCCGCAGCGCATCGGTCACAGCGATCCACATGCGAGCGGAGGGAGACAAGCCGAGCTGTTCGCAACGCCCAAGCAAATCCTCGCGCACCCGCAAATACAGCGCATGGTCCTCGGTCAAGGGGTCGTCCGCGCGAAGCTGCCACAGCGCCTCGCCAGCGAAGGCCTCGGACATCATGCGGGCCAGGGCGTCGGTGTTCACCGCGTCACCGCCCTCGCGCCGCGCGCGCAAGGCCTCCTCCCAGAGCGCGTTCTCCTGAGCGGCACCGAGCACAGGTTTACAACGCGTGTCGGGGCTGAGCAACAGCAATTCGGCATGGCGGGACGCGAGCCACGCACGCAAAGGCAGGATGGCAGGAGCGGGCCACACCGTCCTCCCGTCGGCGATCACATGCCGCGTATGCAGCACGCCGATGTAGCGGGCCAGACGCTGCGTGGCGCAAAGCACCACGGCACCGTCGTCGATGGCGTGGAGAAGTTCGGAGGAATCGTGCAGCGCCGGCCTCATCGACCGCATGGCCATGTCCTCACGAAATCACATTGTTCGAAGGTCTGCGGGGATTCCGGCAGCCAATTCTCCTCCCCCTGGCGCAAGCGCTGAATGGTTTCGAGTGCCTCGTCTCCCACGGCGTGGCCATGCCGCGCAAGCCAGCATCCGACTACAGTCCCCGTACGCCCGAGGCCACCACGGCAATGCACATAGACGGCACGGCCGGCCGCGATATGATCGTCGATGGCATCGAGAATGTCCACCATGAACGCGGGCTCGGGAACGGACATGTCGAGATACGGAAATCGCAGCGCATACACCATGTCTCCGCGCTGCTCGGCGATGGCGCGCAGTTGCTCCTGATAGCGCTGCACGAGTTGACCGGTGAGATTGGTTTCGTCGTCCTCGGTGAGATCGAGAAAGGCGCGCACGCCCGCGTCCAGCAACCGCCGCAGCTTGTCATGCGCCTCGGTCGCGTCGATACTGCCGGGATACGGGCCAGCCATCAACTGGCCGTCACGAACCCAGTAACTCCGTACGATTGGGCCGGCGGACATGGGAGTCCCTCCTTGAACAACAGGCGGAATCGGCGGCGATGCGACGCCGTGCGAATGGTAAACGTAACGCGACTAATACTGTCGCCGCATCCCATCGAGCAGGAAAAACACTCCGCCGTTGAGATGCCAACCCGAGGCAACATTTTCCATGTTCGTGTACTGACGCGCGCCAGCGGTCACGCCAAAGCCATCGAGCAACTCCAGACGAACCTGCGGTCCGTAGGCAATGAAGCGCGGCATGTTGGTGCCGAAGCCGAAGTTTCCTCCCCGCCAGGCAGTATCTCCGTTTTCAAGCGGCTCGATGCCATTGACCAGCATGGCCAGAGTAAAAGGACCGATGGGTCCGACTTCCAATGCGGCGGAGTAATGCCACTCGTCGGAGTAGCCGCCATTGCGATTGTTGAATCCAGTGCCCACTGCCACCGCGATGGGTAAGGCCCGCGGTGTGTAGAGATACTGCAAACCGAAAATCTGATTGTACTCGCCGTCACCCGTCCACAAGCCGAGAGCATCGCTGGTTTCGCCCAGTGGAAACGACGCCGTTACCGCCAGCGATACGGTGTACTGCTCGCCGCCGGCAAACACCCAACGCAGCCCGAGTTCGGCGTCGCCTGGCGCCTGCACCGAGCGCGAGGGACCGTCGGACGTCTCGCGCACGGACAGATAGCGATATCCCGCGAGACGCATCACACCGGTGAAGGACGAGGAGTAGCCGTACTCGCCGATCATGGTAAAGGTGTTATCGCGGATGTGGTCGACATCGACGGCCGTACTGCCGCGATACCACGTGCTGGTTGAGAAGCCCTGCCAGCCGAAATTCAGATAGGTCTGGCGCGCCGGACGGGGGTGCTCCACCCCATCGGCCTGCGCCTGTGTACCGAGAAGAACGATGGCGAGAAACACGGTGCGAAATGTGTTCATGGATCAGTTGTAGCGGTGATGGAAACCAGTCGTATCGCGCGAATATGGGTACGATTGTTGAAAAGTACGGGATTTCACTGGATGGTACAAAGGAGCAGGGAGACGGGCGTGATCGCACCGCCGTGAGGAAAATGAGGTGTTTGCGCGACGTCGCCGTATGCTCCGCGGTATTATGTACACCCGTTGCGCGATGCGCGCATCAATCGTACATTGAATCCGAACGATCCCGGAGGATGTATGGCACAAATCGTATTCACGGAAGCGCACGCGGCGGGTCCGATAGCACGCATGGTGTTGGGCGGAGTGATACTTGCGCATGGTCTTCAGAAGGCGCTCGGCTGGTTTGGCGGCAAGGGCTTCATCGAAACGCTCGACGGTTTCGCACTGCAAGGCATCCCTTACGCCTTGGGCGTGCTGGTCATCGCCGGCGAGACCCTCGGTGCCGTGGCCCTGCTGCTGGGTTTCGTTGGCCGCTTCATGGCGGCGGCGCAGATCATCATTCTCGCCGGTGCCATCTACAAGGTGGCGGGAGCCCATGGCTTTTTCATGAATTGGACCGGGATGAAGGAAGGCGAGGGTTTTGAATTCCACCTGCTCGCCATCGGACTCGCTCTGATCGTGCTGGTGATGGGCAGCGGATCGCTTTCCGTTGATCGTTGGCTGACACGACGCTATTGGGGTTGAGCGGAGGCCCCCCGTTCGCGGCTTGCTGCAACACGGTGCGAGGCATCCTTCACCATCACGCGGATAAAGGTCCTCGGTTGGATTGCTTCCGCGAAAATCGTCTCATCCGTTCATGCAGGGGTCAATCGACGCACTCAGCATTATAGTCACCTCGCCGCGGCGAGTCCCAGACCTGAGTCAGTCCACCAGCGAATACGCCGGTTTGGATCGTGCATGACACCATTCGTCAGGCTGAGCGCAGCGCCGAGCACGTTTGTCCGAGATGGTACTACGTGATTACGGCGCGGAGTCGAAGCCTCGGTAGCCAGTTGCACGACGCTTCGACTCCGAGCCCGAACCAAGATGTTCTCTTACCGAACATTCTTGCCGCGGGCTCGTCGCTCAGCGTGACGATAATGCATTGTGCGTCGGATGAGCCAAGTCATGTGCAGCGGAGCACCGAGCACGAGTATTCGTGATGGCACCAAGTCTGTTCGGCCCGGAGTCGAAGGATCGCGCACGTATCCGATCCCATCGACACAGATCGTACAATGAGGTTTCGACTCCGCACCGACCTGAGATCGCGTCTTACCTAACCATCATCT
>JAMIQH010000369.1:0-15769 GCA_035914695.1 Bacteroidota bacterium
GATCTCTGCGCATTCAATCTCGAGAGTGGCTACGCCGCTAACATTGAGGTGGCGTCGTCCGGCATTCCCGCCGTTGACCGCATTGCCGAGAATCCCGCCGCCGAGAAATTCGCCACGCCCAACGCGAAGTCCATCGACGATCTTGTTGAGCAATTCGGCATTCCCGAGCAGCGCTGCGCCAAATCCCTGGTGTATTTCGCCGACGAGCAACCCTGGTTGATATTCATGTGCGGCAACGATCAGCTCAACGAGGCGAAGTTGCAGACCGCGCTCAAAGCCAACATCATCCGGCCCGCGCACGACGAGGAACTCGCCGCGCTGACCGGCGCCGACAGCGGTTCCATCGGACCCATCAATCTGAAAGGCGCACTGCCGCAGATTGCCGATCTGCGCATCGCCCATGCCAACGGCATGGTGAGCGGCGCGAATGAGAACGGCTTCCACTATCGCAATATCGATCTGGATCGCGACGCCAATATCTCCGCGTATTACGATCTCCGCACGGTGGTGGAAGGCGAACCCGATCCCGTGAAGGGCTTGCCCCTGAGCGTGAAAAAGGCCATCGAAGTGGGACACATTTTCAAACTCGGCACCAAATACAGCGAGGCCTTGCACGCCACCTTCCTCGACGATCAGGGACAGGAGCATCCGATTATCATGGGCAGCTATGGCATCGGTGTCGAGCGCATCGTGGCCTGCCACATCGAACAGCGCCACGACAAGGACGGCATCTGCTGGCATCCGAGCATCGCACCCTTCCACATTCACATCACCGGCGTGAAGATGGAAAGCGACATTGTGCGCGAACAGGCCACCGCGCTCTACGATGCGCTGCAGGCCGCGGGTTACGAGGTGCTGTTCGACGATCGCGCGGGCGTGAGCCCCGGCTTCAAGTTCAAGGACGCCGATCTGCTCGGCATGCCCATCAATGTGATTGTGGGCGAAATGCATCTTGCCGACGGCAATGTCGAGATCAAAGTGCGTCAGACGGGCGAGCGTCGCGTGCTGCCCGTGGGCGATGCGCTCGCTGCATGCAAGGAGTTGCTCGAACAACTCGCGCAATCCTGATCGCCCTGAACCAATCGACATGCGATGGTGTTATCCCAACGGCTGAATTTCATCATTTCACACATTTGATACAGGAGCCTTCGATGCTGAGTACGACCATGATCAACAAGCTCAATGAGCAGGTCACCATTGAATTCGAATCGTCCAATCTTTATCTGCAGATGTCTGCCTGGTGTGCGTTCAAAGGATTCGAGGGTTCGAGCGCCTTCCTCAAGGCCCACGCGGAAGAAGAGCGCATGCACATGATGAAGCTGTTCACCTATCTTGAGGAAACCGGTGCGCTCGCCCTCCTCAGCGCCATGGAAAAACCCAAGGCCGACTACGAGTCCCTCGAAGCCATGTTCACGCAGATTCTCGAGCACGAGCGTTTCGTCACCAGCAAGATCAACGAACTCGTGGCGCTCGCCTACGAGGAGAAGGACTATTCGACCCTGCATTTCCTCCAGTGGTACGTGGGCGAGCAGCATGAGGAAGAGAGCCTGTTCTCGTCCGTGCTCGACAAGATCAAACTCGTGGCCTACGATGGTCGCGGTCTGTATTTGATCGATCGCGAACTCGGCAAAATGGCCGTGGCTCCGTCCCAGGCCTGATCGCGCAGCGCCTCGTCGCACGCGCACCTCTTCATAGTATTGCACGGCCCCGGCCGTGCAATTTTTTTTGTGAACATGACGTGCGCCACAGTCTGACATGTTTCTTCGTCGCACCCGGGAGAATGAGAATGGTGCGGTGATAGGAATCTTCGGATTCGACAAAGGTTTAAAACCACAGAGAGTACAGATATCACACAGATTAGCACAGATGATTCGTTGAAGTCCACGAGGATTCGAACAACGTGACGCCGGGTAAGGAGTCCAACGCCCGCTGACAGCAGCGATGCGAATCGGTGTCCACTGCCTGTGGCGGCGGAGGGAGTACGGGTTGACTCCTGCGACATACCGTCAAGCTTTCCACTTCATTCTTTCCTCATCACCGCGCGGATGAGCATAATGCAGGTAGCGAGACTATTATCAGAGCAGATGGCATAATTCTTCACTTCGTCACCTCGCCGTGGCCAGCTCACGAAGACCGGGCGAAGCGAAGCCATATCTTGAAGATGTTCTGTTTGTGCGTATGTTCCATTCTCGAATTCAGGCCATGTATTCACACACACGTTCACGGAATAACAGCATGCAATCCCACGGTGCTCGACGGCTCACGCGACGGATGACTCGCACGATCATGCGACTGACGGCACTCGCGCGCCTGGTCGCGTTGCTGCTGATCGCGTGCTGCGCCCTGCCGCTCGCTTCCTGCGAAGACGACACAGTGCCACTGACCGACGAATATGGTTACAGCTACAGTATCGACGAACGTAGCGAGCTTGCGCGTATCGTTGGCGATACGCTTCGGGTGATGGTGGCCTACAGCGGTTGCAATGCGCGTCACCATTTCTCCCTCGAGGCGCGACGGGAGGCCGCGGGGCGCATCAGGATCTGGCTGTACAAGCATACGCCGGATCAGGATTGTGAAATGTACATTCAGGAGCAGCACTCCTTTGTTCTCGCGGACAGTCTCCTTTCGTCGCCTGCGCTGCTTCTTGTCGGTCCCCATGGGTATTGGCGCGAACTACGCTAGGCGCGTGTACCCATGAATGTCACCGTGGCGCTTTCCGCAACGTTGATTACCCTGGCGTTGCTCTTCTATTCCATCGGCGTCTGGGCCGAACGCATTGCGCGCTATCTGCAGCCCTGGCATGTGCGCATGTTCTGGCTGGGTTTCACCTGCGACGTGCTCGGCACGCTGGCCATGCATCGCATTGCCGAGGGTCCCTTCGACATCGCCGCGCCGCATACCTTCACCGGGCAACTCGCGCTCTGGTTGATGCTGGCGCATGCGTTGTGGGCCACGCGTGTGCTGCGCGCGGGCGATACACCGCTGCGCGGCGGCTTTCACCGCTACAGCGTGATGGTGTGGTTGTTCTGGCTCATCCCATATCTGGGAGGGATGTGGATGGGGATGATTCGCTGAGACGCTGCTTCGTTCCTTATCAACGCCCGCGCAACGCCGCGTGAGGGTGACTTGCTTTTTTAAATACGATATACGTAATTGGCAATGTCCCAATTAGCGATGATGTAACGATTCAACGGAGAATCCGTGTCGCATACGATATGGAGCGCAGTACGTACCTGCGTGATTGCGGCAATGCTGTATCTCGGGCGGCTGGAGCTTGTGAGCGCGCAGGATCTCGGCGCGCTTGGCGAAGCAGAGCCGGTGACCGTGAGCGGAACGCTCAGCGTGCAGGGAACGCATTACCATTCTTCACTCGGCAATGCCACCGGGCGACCCGATGCGACCGGGTATCTCTCCTTCAATCCCACGGTCAGCATTTACGGGGTGCAATTTCCTTTCAGCGTGTATCTGACCACGAGCGAGGCCACCTTTCGTCAGCCGTTCAACGAGTTCGGCGTCAGTCCGCGATACAAGTCGCTCACCGCGCATCTTGGTTACCGCAGCGTGCAATATTCGCGCTATACCCTGGGCTATCAGCGTTGGCTCGGGGCGGGGCTGGATGTACAGACGGGGATGCTGCGCGCCGCCGGCATGTACGGACGCTTCCAGGCAGCCACCGAGGAGGATGCGGGCAGGAGATTGCCGGGTATTTATCGGCGCATGGGCATGGCGTTCAAGCTGGGCATTGGCAGCGAGCAGGACTTTCTCGATGTGCAATTCCTGCGCGGCTGGGACGACAGCACATCCATCGGAACGCGCAGTATCGGCTTGACTCCCACCGCGGCGGAAAACACTGTGGTTGGCGTGGCGGGACGCTACGGTTTGCTGGAAAATCGCCTGCAGTTCGATGCCGAAGTGGCGGGCAGCGCATTCACCCGCGACATCGCTTCGAGGGAATTGCCCACGTCGGACGTGCCGGGATTCGTGCGAGGTCTTATGCGCGCCAATCTTTCCACGCGTTTCAATCTCGCCCTGCGCGGCGCGGTGAGTTATCGCGCGCAGGATTACCGCATCACCGTGCAGTACGAACGCATTGAACCGGATTATCAATCGATGGGCGTCGGGTACAGCGCGGGCGATCGCGAGGATATCACCATCATGCCCTCGGTGTCGCTGCTCCGCACGCTGCGTTTCAATTCCTCCATCGGCATACGGCGCAACAATCTGATGAACGACCGCGCCACAACGACGCGGCGGCTGCTGCTCTCCTTCGGTGGCAGCTGGCAGGCGTCCGAAGCGCTGGGACTCACCGGGCAATACACGAATTACTCGACGAATACCGACGATGGACGCGTGCGCGTCACGGATTCCATCCGCGTGGAAAATGTGTCGCAGATGATCAGTGTCGGACCGCGTTTCACCTTCGGCGAAGGTCGCGACCGCGCGTCCATATCGCTCAACGCCACGCATCAACGCTATGACGACAGGAATCTGCTGACGAATGCATTGAACAACACCGAGTCCACCACGGGCATGGGTTCGTACAACGGCGTCGTCGCCGAGTACTCGCTCAATGCTTCGGCCTCCTACGGCGTGACGCGATCGAGCGCGTTCAGCAATACGATGATGATGCTGAGCGTGGGGGGAGGAAGAAATTTTTTTGATGAAGCCCTGATGGTGAATGTGCTGCTTTCATTCAGCCGGGTGCGAAGCGCGCTCACCACCGATTCTCAAATCTTCCCCGCCATCACGTTGACGTACCGTCTTTCCGACAACGATCTGTTCACCTTCAATTCGCGCGTGTCTCACAATGCGCGCACCAACGATCCCTATACCGAAATCATGAGTTCCGCCGGATACTCGAGGACGTTCTGAGGTACACCATGCGCAACGGCTACCTGCTTCTGCTTGTGTCTATTCTCACCATCTCCACGCTGCGCGCGCAGGAGGGCCCGCTGGATTTCGATCTGCTGCAGACCCGCGTGCTGGACAATCGCGGATTGGGCATGGTCAGTCCGTACGCGGATGATTGGTTCCGCGAAGGGAGCGTGGAGGTACGCGTTGGGACGACGCCGTTTTTCGATCCGGGTTTTCCACTGGGAAACATTCGCATTGCCTTTCTTTCGGAACTGCGCGGACCGCGCGGCGAATTGATTGCGCGCTCGAACACGCCGACGGTGCTCACCGCGCAAGCCGTGACCTTTGTGAGCGGCACGGAGGAGTACAGTTTTCGTGGCAATCAGATCAACTTCATCAGTGCTTTGGGCGAAAGCGACGGTCGCTACGGCTTTCTTCCACCGTACAGCGCCACGACGCGTCTGCCCGCCGGAGTGTATCGCCATGTGATCACCATCCATCGCGTGGAGGGGAGTGGCCGCGTGCTCGAAGCGCTGAGCGCTCCGTGGGAGTTGACCTTCGAGATTCCGCCGGAGGATGTCGATCTCGAACTTCAGGTCTCGGTGCGGGAGACGTCGCCGTATTTTTCCGATTGGGCGAGTAATCCCGATGCCGCGATAGTTCATGTGCGTAACATCTGGCAGCGTCCTTATAGCGTATTCATGGATGTCGCACTCGTGGAGGCGCCGGGATACAATGAAGCCACAGCTTTGGTGAGAACTGATAAAAACGCTGGTCAGCGTCTTCCGCCCATCGTAATTTCCGATGCATTGGAGCAAGACATACCCGCGCGGCTTATCCCACTGTTCAACCCCACACTCGATCCTGCGACACAGGAAGGATTTTTCGTTTTCAGCGCGGACGGGCAAAGCTACCGCCGGACGGGCCGTTTGCCAGAGGGACGGAGTTTGCGTTTATGTATTCGCCTCAACGATTTCACAAACGCAGCGATCATTCGTGGACGCTACGAGTGCAGCGATCCATTTCAAATCGCCTTCCCATCTCCTCCCGAACTGAGATTTCCCATCGAAGAATCAGTCACCGACGCGATGCCCTTGTTCCAATGGGATCACACGATTCCCGTGGCACTCAGTCCAGGTGTGCGCTACACGATTCAGATCAAGGAAGTGCCGGAAGGACGCAACGCGAATCCGGATCTCTTCCTCCTCTTCGATGGCACGCGGGACATCCAGGCCGAGAACATCACCGGTCGGAGTTGGCAGCTCACGTCCTTGCTCTCGCGCATGCAGGCGGGACGCGTGTACGCGTGGCGTGTGCGTGCAACGACGCCCACGGTCATTCCTCCCGTGCGTTTCATGAACGAGGGATGGAGCGAGATCTGGACGTTCCACTACGTCAGCGGGGCGGGCCCGCGCGCTCCTCGTTTGCTCACGCCGGAGGATGGTGCACGCATCGGTCGTCCGATAGCGCTGGATTGGACGGATGTGACCTTGCCCGACGGCAGCCCCGCGCACTACCGCGTCAGCATCGCATCGGTGAGCGCCACCGGCGAGGTGGATCCCAACGCGGCGCGCGCCGCAACCCTGCCGCGACTCACCGTCACGGAATCGCGTGTCAGCATTCCCAGTGGCGTGCTGCAGCCCGAAGTCGGCAGGCGCTATGCCTGGATCGTGCAAGCCGTGCCGCGTACGGGTGTGGCATACAGCGGACCCGAATTCGAGAATGGCGGCTACAGCCAGCAGTGGACCTTCACCGTCACCGATGGGAGTGGCGAAGGCGGCGAAGAGGAAGGCGGCGACGATCTGCTGGTCATGCTGCACTATCCCGCGCAGGGACAGCGCATCCCCGATGCGCAACCACCCTTCGTGGCGCAACCGATGATTGATCGCGCCACCATGCAGCGGCTTCGGTTGACGATCACCGAAACCGCGCGTGTGGGCGGAGCTGCTCGAGGTGTGATATTCGATGATTCCACCGCAAGCACACTCCCGGCCTCGGGTTCGCTGCTGCTTCTCAACCGCTATGGAGGCGGCGGAAGCACGCCCGCGGGGATGCCGCTGTTTGCAATCGGCTGGACGCCCGAGCCCGGCAGCAGCTACCGCTGGTCCGTCGCGGTACAAACCGCGAGCAGGCGGTACAGCAACAGCACCACGTTCATTGCGGCGCCGCGCGCGCACAATATGGAACCGCGCGACGGTCGGTCGGTGGTGGGTGCGTCGCAGCGTTTGAGCTACGCGGTGGAACGTCCGACGATGAGCGCGGCGGGCGCGGGCGTGGCGCCGGGCTTCGCTCCAGGCGACCTGCCCGCCGCGGGAAACGCGCGCTATGTGATGAACGCGGTGATTCGTCGCGATATCGCCGCCGACACGGCGATATTGTACCAAACTCACACTGCACCGGATTTCCGTACCGGGACGACGTTCAATTTCGACGAGGCGCTGCCGGATCTTCGGGACGGCGCTTATCGCTGGGTGGTGAACACCAAGTTCGATGGACGCATCGTCGCCAGCTCCGAGGAACAGCGCTTCACCCTGGGCGACGGCAGCGCCTGCACCGACGCCTGCCTGTGTGTGGACGCCGTGTACCCCACCAGCGGGGGTGTACCCTATGAAGTCCCCGCGCGATTCAGTATCGGCTTCCGTCCGCCAATCAACAGTACGGCGGTGTCGCGCGGCACGGTGCGCGTGTGGTATCGGCAGGGCACCGAGGGCGATGCGGTGAGCATGGCGCGGCCACCGATGTTTACGGGCACCTTCACGAGCATGCGTTCGCGCGGTTCGACGGAAGGACTCGAGGTTTTCGACATCGATCCACGCGACGGTGCGGGACAGCAACTCACCTTGCGCGCCGACACGGCTTATGTGTGGAAAGTGGACGTGGACATCGATCCGCAGCGCATACGCGCGGATGGTGTGGCCTGCGCGCCTTCGGCGACACGGCGCGAATCCCTGCCGCAATTTTTCAATACGCTGCGCACGCCGCAGCGCGCCGTGGTGTGCAACGACATGCCCACGGATTTCACACATCCACCGGCGGGAACCGCCACGCCCGAGGAAGTGCGCATTGGTGGGTATGTGCTGCGATTGAACAGGGAAACCTGCCGACTTGCGGACAACGGTCGACTGATTCCCTGGGGAGCCAGTGGCCATGGCAAGGGTACGGTGCGCACCGACAAAGGCAACTGGGCCGTGCGCTTCACGGAGTTGGAAGTGAATCGATCCTTCCAAGTGATCGGGGGCAAGGCGGAAGTTGAGCCGCGCGAGGGTTTGCCGCCGATGATCGAAGCCGCCCTGCGTACCGCGAACATGACTGCGGAGCAGGTGCGCAGCATCACGCAGCTCTGGCACGGTGCGGGTTCCTTCCTCGAATTGTTCACAGGCGATAAACGCGTCCCCGCGGGAATCGAACTCGATACGGATTTTCTTGGCAGCAATTCCCCCGGTCCCTGGGCGTTCAAGCTCGCCGTGGTCAGCATGACCTTCGAGCCGGATCGCGCCTACTATGATCTGGTCATCGGAGTACGGGTGCCGATGGAAACGCTGGAAGGCGAGTCCACGCAATGGGTGGGCTTGTACACACAGGCCATTCCATTCTGCGTCGGTGAAAGCGTGCGCTGGCGCTCGGCCGTGCGCTACCTCGCGGACACGCGCTTCGGCAGTCCTTCGATGACCGGCTACGAGTTTTTCATCAAGGGCAGTGAAGTGGAAGAGATGCCCGTGGACTACGTGCTGCAAAAAGGCGACGGCACGGCGATGGTGATCAGCGAGCGTGGCTTCGAGCAGTTGCATATCGAAGTGGGATTGCGCTTCCCGCGCGATGTGTTCATACCCATGCGCGAAAACGAAGAATCGGGACAGTGGGAAGAGATCGGCGAAGGTGCCGATGGCCGCGCCGCGTTGACCGGTGTGTTCGATGTGATGCGTGAGGGACGTACCCTTCCGGATATTGGTGATCGGCCGCGCGATCCGCTGGGTGGCGGTTTCTATCTGATTGCCGATCTCCCGCGTGTGCGCATCGCCAACACGGATTTCCAATTCGCCGCACGAGAACTTACGCTGGATCTCTCGACGCAGTGGAGTCCGAGTGCCGAGGAAGCCGGTACGTACACCGTTCCCGGACACGGTGGCGCCTTGCCTTCGCAGGGGGCGCGTTTCACGCGTCCGCCGGATTGGAAGGGCGGCTTCATCAAGGAGGCGACACTCTTTATTCCCGGCATCAATCTTCCGGTGGGTGTGCGCAACGCCTTTCTCTCCAGTCCGATCAGCTTCACCGCCTTCGCTGCGCCCATGGCGGAAGCGCGTGTCGGCAATGATTTTACCGTGCGCCTGGACACCATCGATTTTTCCATCGATCGCGGAAATTTCGACCGCGCGCGCATCATGGCGAGCATGACCTTCCCCGGAGCGATGGAAGGTCGCGTCGGTCTGGATTTCATTTTCCAGCAAATTCCCGAGACCGCCGACCGTCGCAGCACCAGCGCCTTCATCGTGAGTCTGAATGCGCGCGATGATCAGTTGTACCGCATCACCGATTTCATGGGCTTCACCATCAAGCGGGGATCGCAGATCAACGTATCCTACGCCGATCCGCCCGCGCGTCCGGGCGAGAGCAACTGGGGTTTCTCCTTCGACATCTCCGGGGGTCTGAAATTCTCCAAGCGCGACGCGGGTGGCGGAGAATCCATCTCCATCGGCGGCATCGACTTCGAGCATTTTCGCTTCGCCACGGATGGACGTGGTTTGCAGGCGCCGCGCATCACGGTGTTCGGTGTCCCGATTCCCACGGACTCGCTTTCCGCCATGAGCGGTGGCGGATCGGGTGGCGGTAGCTCCAGTGGCGGCGGATCGAGTGGTGGTGGATCCGGTGGCAGCGGTGGCGGATCCGGCGGAGGTTCGCAACAGAACGTGTCGAATTTCCCGATCGGAATCCGGAGTCTCGGCATCGTATTCGGTGGCGAAGGCCTGAGCATGGGCATCAATGTGGTGCTCACCATCGCGCTGACTGGCGAACCATCCTCCGGTGGTAGTGGAGGACCGCAATTCGGGGGCAGCGTCGGACTGTTGCTCGATGGCGCGCTCGCCATGCGCGACGGACGTTTGCAGTGGCAGGCGCCCACGCTGCGCCTGACCAGTGTGAGCATCGAGTTCCGTTCTGATGCGCTGAGTATTCTCGGTTCGGTGGAGATTTACGAGAACGACCCCACCTGGGGCAATGGCTTCTCCGGCGAACTCACCGTGTCCATGGCCAAGATGTTTTCCGCATCGGCCGAATTGCGCCTCGGGGCCCTTCCCACCTATCGCTACTGGTTTATCCGAGGATCGGTGACGACGAGCACACCCATGGTTGCCATTGGCCCCGTCGGCATTTACGGCTTTCTTGGCGGAGCGTATCAGCACATGCAGGTGGCCGAGGTGCGCAACGCCGAGGGCACGGTGACCGACGTGCGCTACACGCCCACGCCGGACGACACCTTCGGCATTATGGCGGGGGTGCATATCGGACTGGTCGGAAGTCCGAGTACCTTCCACGCGAAAATCCTGCTCACCGCGCGCTTCCGCGATGCGAATCTGACGAATATCGCGCTGGACGGCAAGGGCTGGTTCATGTGCGACCTTGAGCGCGAATGCAACGGACCCAGCGATTCCTGGGTGGAGGTGCATCTCGGTTTCGATTTCGAGGCCAGCCGCTTCCATGCCACGCTCGCCGGGCAGATCAATCTCGATCCGCTCTTGTTCATCGAAGCCCCGCGTGGAGCGGTGGATATTCTCTTCGAGCCGGGCAACTGGCATGTGTACATCGGGCGGGGACCATTCTCCGATCCCGAGCGCCGCACCATTCGCGCGGTGTTTCTCCGCAGCTTCCTCAACCTCACCATCGAAGCCTACATGATGGCGGGCAACAGCATCAACGTGAACATCGGCGGCATACCGCTGCGCGGCGGTGGTTTCGCGGCGGGTGTGCGGGTTGACTTCCGCGCCGGCGGCAAGTTCATCATTTTCTACGGCGAGGTGTGGGGCAATCTACTCGCGGAAATGGCCGTGATCGAAGTGGATGAGACGGCCTCGTACTGCATCGAAGGACTCGGGGGCTGGTATGCGCTGGCAAATTTCCAGCTCGGCATGGGTCTCGCCGTGGGCATCGATGTGGACCTCTGGGTGGTGCAGGGACGCTACGAAATCTTCCGCGGCGAACTCGCCATCAACCTGTTGATGGGTGGTCCCAACCCCACCTTCCTTGATGGTGATGCGCAGGGATCGTTCTCGATTCTCAACGGCCTGGTCACCGGCAGTTTCCACTACCATTTCCACGTCGGCGACGAGGTGCCGCGCGACTGTATTTCCGCAGCTATCGATGGACGTTTCCGTATGCCGGAGCCCATCGTCTCGGTATCGCCCGAGGACGGCGCGCGCAATGTGTCGGTGTTCACCACCATCGGTCTGGGCTTCGCCCTGGCCGAGCAGGAGGAGATTGAGTTACGGCGCGGTGGACGTCCGGTGCGCGCGCGTTTCCGCTTGCAGCAACCACTGGAGGTGCGTTCGGAGCGGGGTGACCTGCTGTCCGGCGCGCTGACTTTCGCGAACGGACGTCTCAGTGCCGAGTGGAGCACCGAGGATGTGTTCCACCCCACCACCGTGTACACGGTGACGGCCATCGCACTGGCGGAGGAATGGGACGGCGCGCGGTGGAACGAAACCAAGCGCCAGGTCAAGCGGTGGAGTTTCACTACCGGCGACAGGCCACGGGATTTGTACGATCCGCGAATCGTCGCATTCTCCTATCCTCTGGACAAGCAGCGCTACAGCTATGTGCGTGGGCATGAGGGCAAGCACTACGTGCATTTGCAGCGCAACATGGACTATTTGCTTGCCAACCTGCCACCGCAGGATCAACTGGTGGCCGAGTACAGCAACGAGCGCTACGAGAAGCAGCTTGTCTCCGCGCGCTACGAACCGTATCAGAACGGCTGTGGCGGCTATCTCGTGGTGGACGATCCACCGGTCACCGCCAATACGCGCTACCATTTGCGCTTCTTCAAGCGCACCGATACGCGCCACGGTCTGCCCATACTCGTGGACCAGATATCGGAAAACGAACTCCGGAATCGATTTGCCCGCATTTCCGCGTCACAGCGCCTCGAGGCACGGCGTATCGCTGTGTCCGCCGATGGCGATCGCAGAGCGTACGAGTCGCGAACCGGCGAGATCCTCACCGAGCGCACCGAGGGCAGCGCCGTATCGCGTGAGCGCAAGCGCGGGCGCTACACCGATTCGTTGCTCTATGATTGGTATTTCCGGGTGGGTGCGTACAACGAGCCCAAGGAAAAATTCGCCACCTTCGACGCGCAGTTCATTTCGAAGGCGGGAAGCATCCTTCTCTATTCGCTCCGGTCGCCCGAGCCCGTGGACGACGATTTCTCCGCGAGCATCTTCAACTGGCAGGAGACAATATCCGACCCCGCCGCCGCGCGATGGACCGGCTTCCTGCATGAGAACGACCGTCTCGCACGCGATGTCTCGCTGCTTCGCTCGCGTGTCAACCTCCTGGACATGATTCATGTGCAATCGCGTGTGCTCACGACGCAATCGCGCAGGCGCAATCCGCGCCTTGGGTATCTCGAGGCCTCCGCGCCGTGGTCGCTGAACGATGCCGGCTATCGTGCCCATATGTTGCAGGACTACGAACTCCGTTTCGAGGAACGTGTGAGCGCGGCCACCGAGCGCCTGCTCGCGGCGGTACGTCAGACCGGTGTGCGCATCGGATCGCGCACCTTCACACCGACTCCCGGCGTTGGCGGCGCGAGT
Organism: Bacteroidota bacterium; assembly: GCA_035914695.1. Lineage (GTDB taxonomy): Bacteria > Bacteroidota > Ignavibacteria > SZUA-365 > SZUA-365 > JAOSJT01. Next base: position 12,657 of record JAMIQH010000369.1, read on the forward strand.
GGCTTCAGTACCTCCATCGCGCTGTTCCCGATCAATGCGAGCAGCGATTTCAATGCCATGCTGTATCGCTACCGCAATGCGCCGAACGCCTCCGTATTCCTCGGTGTTCCACTGCGAACGATGGTGTCGCCAGCAACGCTTGCGTACCTGCGCGAGGTGGGCGCGCGAACTTGGCGCCATCCCGAAGCGGGAAATTACCAGATTGGTCTCACCAGCAAATCCCGTTCCTGGCGACTGCAGTCGCATTGGGAGCGGCGCAACATGGGCAACGCTGCCGAGAATCAGGATGTCATGCGTCTCGATTACATCGCGGCGTCAGGCCGGACCGATGTCTTCGACTTCGGTGAAATCTCCTGCGGTCGCCCCGGTCTTCTTCCATTTGTACTTCTTCGATTGAGTGTCCCATGAAAGGATTAGTCCTCGCTCTTTTTTTGCTGACAATGCACGGCTCCGTCCTCGCGCAGGGCGACGGGCGCGAACTCCGCATCGACGGCGCGGTGGTGGACGGTGAGGTGCGTGTCCGCTGGGCAAGCGGTAGTCCGGTGGTATGGAACCTGATCAAGGAAAACGGCATCCTCCTGCTGCGGCAGGAGGCCGAAGACAGTGTCGCTACCGTGATGAACAACGGCACGCCGCTGCGCGTGTGGACGGAACAGCAATGGGAGGCCTTTCCCGAACGTGAGACCGCGGGGCAGGTGGTGACTCTACTGCGCGATCGCGAACAGGATCGCAGCGGGTTGAGTGATTATGGCGCCGCCGATCTCGAGCAGAACAAATTCACCGGTCTGCTTCTGATCGCGGAATTTCGTTTCGGCGTCGCCGAAGGCCTGGCACTCGGCTATCGCGACCGCGATGTACGTCCCCAGGGTCTGTATCGCTACGAGGTCATTCTTCCCGATCCCATTCGTGGCGACACGCTGCGTGCCGAATGCTTCGTGAACATGGCCGAAGCGCAGGAACTCCCGCCGGTCACTGGATTGAAGGTCACCGTGGCCGACGGCGCCTTGCAACTCGGCTGGGATCGCTTCACACGACACTCGGGCTTCTTCATTGAACGGCGCGGCGACGGTGCGTCGTCCTGGCAACGTCTCAATACCATTCCGAGAATCTACGCGGATAATTACCCGGGCCCGGTGCTTTTCACCGATTCCGTGCGCAACGATATCGAATACGATTACCGCGTCATCGGTGTGGATGCCTTCGGCCGTGAGTCCAAGGCGATGGAGACGGTCAAGGCGAAGGCCGGGGATTTCACCGCGCCACAGGCGCCGTACGACATCGCCGCCGAACTCGCTCCGCGCGGCGTGACAGTGCGATGGACTGTGCCGCCTCGGGAAAGCGATCTCGCCGGCTACGGATTGCTGCGCAGCGAGAATCCCAACGAGGGCTTTCTCCCCGTGCATGCCGCATTGCTGCCACCAGGTACCGCCACATTCACCGATACGTTAAAGCAGACCGGAACGTATTATTATCGCATGATCGCCGCCGATACGAAGGGGAATATGAGCCCGATGTCCACGCGCGCGATGATCGTGATCGATGATACCATTCCACCTCCGCCTCCTGTGGGTCTGACGGCCGTGGCCGATACCAACGGCATTATCACCTTGCGCTGGCGTCAGCGACTCGAAAATGATGTGGCCGGGTATCGCGTGTACCGCATCATCGGCGGGGGAACGAAGCCCGAGTTCGTTCCGCTGAATCCCGAGGCGATGATCGACACGGTCTGGACGGACACGCTCATGGCCGGTGTGCGCGACCGCTTCCTCTATCGCGTGCGCACGGTGGATTTCGCTGGCAACTACAGCGCGCCAAGCGAGGCGGTGGGCATACAACTTCCTGACAATGTGCCGCCAGCGCGCCCAGTGATGGAATCCTATCGCGTGGCCGATAAACGTGTCACCCTGCGCTTTATCAGCGCAAGCAAGGATGTGCGATTCTATCGTGTCCGCAGGGAACAGGTGAAGAGCAGCGACGCGCCACTCGAAGCACGTGTGCCCGAGACGCAATGGATGGACAGCACCGCACGGCATGGAGTGGCGTACAGGTACAGCGTGGTGGCGGTGGACAGCGTCGGCAATGTATCGCCTCCATCGGATGCGGTGCACGTTCTGCCGTTCTGGTCGGTGGACATGCCCACACCCGCGGTGCCGACGCTGCGCTACGATGCCGGCAGCAAGGTGGTGAGTGTTCGTTGGAACAAACCCGCCGAGGGTTTCTCCACCATCGTGTTCCGCCGTCAGGGCGATGCGCCGTTCCTGCAACTCTCACCTTTACTCGAAGGAACGGAATATCAGGACAGCACCGCCACCAGTGGTCGCTACGAATACGCGCTGAAGCATTTCTATCCCGAGCAGGGCGGTACGGATCTAGGCGCCGCAGCAGCGGTGGAGGTGCGCTAGAAATTTCGAGGCACGTGTGCCGAACATTGGACGATCAACGCAATCGTTGGAGATTGAACGCGCGATCCGGGGGACGCTGGATATATCGCAGGTTGCTTCCGTCTCTCGCATGCACAGGCGTGCGGGGGAAGTTCAAGGCAGAGTTCGAGCGACAGCGCAGCTCCGAATCCAAGCACTGCGGCGGCGGAGAGCTGGGGACGCGTCCTCCCATCTGATTTGGGCCTTCATGAGTCGAGCGAGACGGGAATTTCCGATTGAAGGGTGCTCCCACGATTTTCCTTTTCTCTGAGCGGCGCATCTCGTATTCTATGGAATGTCCCATTTCGATCACGGATTCGCTATGACCGAACTCGGCACCGAAGAACTGAAACAGCTTTTCCTCACCGTTTTCAAACCACGTCCCACGGACCATGTGCTCACCATCATCGTGGATGTGCCCGACGAGCATGTGCCCGACGATCAGCACTGGCGCGACCGCCGCGTGATGGCCTACAACTGGTGGATGCGCTCCATCGCCTTCAAACATGATCTCGGACTCGACCGTCTGGAAATTTACTACTACCCGAATGTGGGCAGCAACAACAACAACCTTCCCGACACGCTGTACCACTGGGGCGGCAATCCCGCAGAACTCACGCGCGATGTTCTCCTCGCCGAGGGTATGGCTGTACCGCTGGCCGACGTGCTGACCGACACCGATCTGATTATCGC
>JAMIQH010000370.1:0-1806 GCA_035914695.1 Bacteroidota bacterium
CCCGGAGTGTACCTGTATCGACTCACCGATGCGCGCGGCGCGGTGTACAACGGGCGCATCGTGGCGCGGTGATCCATCGCCACGGCGGTATGGACGGGACAAGCATTCCACGAGCAAGATTCATCCTAATCTGTGATAATCCGTCTGAAATCTGTGAAATCCGTGGTTTTAAAACCGTGTCGAATCCGAATAGTCCAATCACCGCACCATGTTCATTCTCCAGGGTGTGACGAAGGAACATGAAAGACTGGGGTTGTTTATCCTGGCGCTCAACCTCGAATCGCTCCTCCATGAGGATTCATGAATCCGCATCTTCGCTCGCGTACAACAAATTCTGAGCCCAAAACACATCTACATCTCTTGGAGCGTAGAAAAAATCCTCCTCACAAGCACCAAACACCCGACCACCACATCCCTTTTCACCTCCGTCACCCCGCATTCTCACCGATTGGATCGCAACTTCCCGCTCCGCTCAGACCGCTTGCGGCCCCGGAGTGGTTTCGAATTGATCTGTCGGCTGTTTTCGCCGGAGGGCGCGGGCGCCCGGGCTAGGCGCTCCAGCGTTCGAGAGCAAGAATGCGCGGGCTGGCACGGTCCCGCCGGGTCATCCCGCCGGGTACGAGACTCGCTGCCGCCCGACAGGCACCGCTCCCGCCCGCAATACGGATACATGAATCCGCATCGGGCCAATCCCGTTCCCCGGAAGGCAGTGTCACCACATACGCCCACCCCAACACCATCCCCTCCACACCGCGCTCCTCCCCGTCTTCACGCAGCACCACCTCCGCGAACCCCATCCCCACGCGCTCCACCACCTCCACTACCTCCGCTGCGTCGAACACCACCCGATCCCGATACCCCTCGCACCAGTACGCTCCACCCTCCCTCCCGCGCAACCGATTGATCCGCCGGGCACTGTTCATTTTCAATCGACCCACGAACAGCGGAATCAACGCCATGCGCCGCTGATACAGCGTCTCGCTCATCAGCAGCAACAAGCGACGCAGCAGACGCGGACGCGACACCACCGTGAGTACCAGGACCACAAGCAAGGGCTGTACATCAAGAGCGTCGAGGTGCACATGCGCGCCCTGGCGGTGCAGCGATTCGCCGACCTCGCGCAGCAACGCACGGCCCTCGGGGGTGAGGTCGCGGCGACCTTTGCGATTGCGGACCAATGGGGGTGATTCTTCGCGGACGGGTAATTCGAGATAATACGTGCCCGGGCTGGAGTAATCGTGCTCGGGACTGCGTCGCGCGCTGAGTGTACCGTTTCGTGTCATGATCGGCCTCCCTGCCGATGCGTGAAACAGATGCGAAAGGCAATGATAGCACAGCACACGAAGGAATTCAAGTGCGAAATTCGATCTGGGTGTCCACCTTCGTTTTCATAGACGAATTCGATAATCGCAAACGTCAATCTGCCAGCACACGGCGCCTCGTCACGCTCACGGAAGTTGAACGAATCGAACCGTTCCGGACCGCATTCCTGAACGCAGACGCACGAGATACATGCCCGATGGCAATGCGTTCAGTAACAAGTCATGTGTGTTCCTACCCGTACTCATGTTCACACGATTCCGTAAAAACTCTCGACCAAGAGCATCGTGAATCGACACGTCGTATTCTCCCTCCGTCGGCACGATGGCCTCCAAGGACAATCTCCCTGTTGACCGGTTACCTGGATTCGGCCACACCTGCAGGGCGATATCCTCTACGGCAGGGGTAGGTCCTTCAGTTACGAGTGTTTTTCCCCACAACTCGCCGCAAATCTGAGCACCGTCGAGGTGCCAGCCCAAATGGGCG
>JAMIQH010000371.1:0-13238 GCA_035914695.1 Bacteroidota bacterium
GATCACCGCCATCCACGACAGCGTGGGATTCGACATGTAAAAACTCTCGGCCAGATTGTACCCGCGCGTGTAACGGTCGAAGAGACTGTTCACCCAGGTCAGCGCCACGGTGTAGGGCTCGTACACGTAGCCGCTCGCGCCGGTGCAGCCCTCGGCGATGAGATCCGCGATGCGGGATTGGCCCGCTGTGCTTCCGGGGATAAAGTTACGCGCGGAAGTCGACACATAGGTTTCGGCGAGAGAGCCGGGCAACCAGTGAAATTTCGGCCGGGCGAATTCCGTGTAGTGATGGTCGTAGTGGTCGTTCGATCCCCAACTGCCATAGCCCAGCACATTGCGCTTGCCTGTGACGTACACCGAGTCCGCATTGACCATGGTGCTCCATCCTCGCGCGGAAAGTAAAGTTCCGGCGCTTGCGAGATTCATGTCGTAGGGATTGAGTTGAATGGGCTTGGGGTCGCGGTCGAAGACGAACAAGGCGCTGTCCTTGTTCACCAACGTGTAGGGCCCGCTGCGATCGATCAGCGCGAATACGTCTTCCTTGGTCAGGCCGATCAGTCGTGTGGTGAGAAACAGCTCGAACGCCGCGGGTGGATTGCTGCCGGGCACCATGGCCTTTCTCTGATAGCGAATATCCCTGCCAAAGTACGGATGTACATTCACGGATTGATCGGGATTGATCAGAGTGTTCTGTCCGATGTGGATGGCGTGCCGTCCGAGGATCAACATCAGCTCCGCATCCACCGAGGCGTTGTTGGGATTGTCGCCCGCGCCGTGAGTGATGCGCAGCGGCACGCCCTTGGTGGTGATGAGGTAATTGACCGAGTCCACCAAACCGGTGCTGGTCAGGAATTGCTCCACCTGTGTGCGCAGCGTGGTGAATTCTTCGAAAGTGATGGTCTCCTTTGCCGGCGCATCAAGGCGCAGGATGTTGCGCTCGGGGATATCCCTGTGTGCGGCGAAGTACGCACCGATGGCGACGGAATTCGTGTCGTTGCGATTGATGATGAGTACGGCGTCGCGGTAATCCACCGGAGCTTGCGCGGCGAGCGGAGCCAGCAACAGGCACAGGAGCGGGAGCACGAGAAGGGAGCGTTGAGTCATGGAATCGTTCCGTAGCGGGTGGAACAGCGTGAGGTTGGAGATGCTGGCGAATAATCAGGAAAATATACTCCGAATAAGAATGGCAAGCAATGTGCGGCCGGCACGCGTTCTATCGTGGAGAACACTCACCGCACGATGAGCACGCGTCGCCAGTCGCGCCGCTGCCGCGACTCCAGCAGCAGCCAGTAGCTTCCCGCCGGCACAGCGCGCACATGCACTGTTTCGCTTCCTTTGCCGGAACTCCTGTACGCGTCGAGTAATGGATGCACGCTGCCGCCCGCTTCGTCGACCAGTGTGAGGCGAAGCTCGCCCGCATCCGGCAACACATAATGCACGACGAGTACATCGCGGCCGGGATTCGGATAGATGCTGTGCAGCATCGGGAAGGCCGGCAGTGCAAGTGGCACAATGCTCGTTGTGGAGGGCTTGCCTGTGCCTCGCAGCAACACACTGATGGGCGGCAGACCATGCGAAAGCGTGCAGACGATGGTGGCGCTACGCATGCCCACATCCTTGGGGGTGAAGTCGATGTCGATGCGCGTGCTACCCTCGGGATCCATGGGAATGGGAAGCTGCGCGCTGCGCGGAACAAACTCCTGCGCGAACTCGCCGGCAACATGGATGCTCTCCACAGTTACCGGATAGTTCAGTCCGTTGCTCAGCGTCAGCGTGCGGGTGACGGTGCTGTCCACCTTCACATCTCCGAAGGGCAGGATATTCTGCGATGGCCTGACAGCGGGACGCTTGAGCAACACCGTGATGCGTATTTCCGCCGTCGTACTGCACGCACCGTTGTCGGCGGTGCAGCGTGCGAGAAAAACACCCGGAGAAAAATAGATGTGCTGTAAACTCGCGCCGAAGCCGCCACGGCCGTCGCCCATGTCCCAGGTGAACGTGGTTGCACCTTCCGCATTCGCAGTGACGCGCACCATGCCCCCTTCGTCGAGGTACACGGTGTCGGCGGAGGTTTGAAGCTGTACGGTGAATGGTGGGAGTATCTGCACGCGCCGCTCGCTCCACGCACCGCCGATAAAATTTTCATTGAAGAAAGAAAACGCTTTCTCTCCCGCTTCCTGCAATGTGACCGTACAGCGTTGACCCGACGCGATATACAAAGGATGCCGGTGATCGAACGGAGCACCCAGAGCGCGGACGCTCGCAGTGTCGCCGCGAAACCAGCGCATGTTGCCCGGTGACACGTTGTCGGCCTCGAGTTGCAGCGGATTCCCTGCGCAGGTGCTCGCGGGAGTTGCGATGGTGGGCGAGGGAAGTGGAGGAAGCGACGTGACGATGCTGCTTTTCGGATCACCCACGATCACCGTCATCCACGACATCGTGGGATTGGCCATATAAAAGCTCTCGGCCAGGTTATAGCCACGCGTATAGCGGTCGAACAGCGTGTTGACCCAGGTGATGGCCACGCTGAAGGGTTCGAATACATAACCGCTCGCACCCGTGCACCCCTCCGCGATCAGATCGGCGATGCGCGACTGTCCTTCTGTCTTTCCGGGCGTGAAATTCCGCGCCGAGGTCGAAACGTAGGTTTCCGCCAGCGAGCCGGGCAGCCAGTGGAAATGCGGTCGCGCAAAGTCCGTGAACAGATGATCGTAGTGATCGTTCGAACCCCAACTTCCGTAGCCGACCACATTCCTTTCGCCGGTGACGTACACGGAATCCGCATTGACCAGCGCGTTCCAGCCGCGATCGCGCATGCGCGTGCCGGCATCGTCGAGGTTCATGTCCAGCGGATAGAGTTGGATGGGATTCGGATCGCGGTCGAACACGAAGCGCGCGCTGTCTTTGTTCACCAACGTGTACGGCCCGCTGCGGTCGATGAGACGCAACACATCTTCGCGCGTAAGCCCCGTGAGTCGCGTGGTGAGGTAGAGATCGTAGGTGGCGGGGGGCACGCTGTTGGGAATGGTGTCGCATCGCCGATAGCTGGTATCGCGATTGAAGTACGGATGCGTGGTCACCAGGCCGCTGGGAGGGAACAGCGTATTCTCCCCGATATGCGCGGCATGCGCGCCGAGCAACAGCATCAGCTCGGCATCCACCGAGGCATTGTGTTGATCGTTTTCTCCGCCGTGCATGATGCTCAGCGGCACGCCCTTGGTTGTGACGAAGTAGTTGATGGAATCCTTGCGTCCACTTGCGAGAAGATGGCCTTCGATTTGCTCGCGCAGCACGGTGAATTCGGCGAAATCCACCACTTCCGCCGACGAGCAGCGCACGCGCAGCACATTCGCCGCGGGCATGCCACGCCGCGCGGCGAAATATTCGCCGATAGCCACGGAGGTGCTGTCGTTTTCGTTGATGATGAGCAGCACATCCTCGTAGCTTGCCGGCGCTTGCGCCCCGACGTGTGGAGCGAACAACAACAGCAGCAGCAGTATGGAAAGGAGACGCGAAGTCATCGTGCGGACGGCAATCCTCCGGGGCGTGCGTGAATCGTGAGCGAACGTGTGCGGGTCATGGCAATTCCGAGCGAAAGATTGGAATTGTAGCACGCTCGGAAACTACGTTGTCTCCGGCAATTTCCCTTGTTCCATACATGAATTTTTCATGAATTTTTACCCATGCACATTTTTCAAACCATTTCATTCGCCATAACCCTCTTCATCATTGCGATGCTCGCGCCGCGGTTCGCCCTGCATGCGCAGCATCATGAGGACGATCCCTGCGGTTTCCGCTTCGGCAAGGACGCGCTGACGGAGGAGTCCCAACTCTGGGGCTACGGCACCGATGCATTGCTCGCAGATTTGCAGAATTGGGCGCTGCATCCCTGGGTACACATCGACGTCATTGGAAGCAGCGTGCGCGGCGTACCGCTGTACCACATGGTGCTCACCAATCCCTCGTCGCGGCTTCCGAAGCGGCGTGTGTGGGTGCATGCCCGCACGCACCCGATCGAGTCCGAGTCCTCGTCCATCGCGCGCGCGCTCGTGGAGGAATTGCTCTCGGGCTCGCAACTGGCCACAACCATGCTCGATCACTGCGTCGTACACATCCTCCCGATGCTCAATCCCGACGGAGTGAATCTGCGTCTGCCGCGCAACAACGCCAACGGCATCGATCTCGAAAGTAATTGGGGCAGCGCCACACCCGAGCCCGAGGTGCAGGCCTTGCGCCGCCATCTCGAAGCACTCATGAACAGCAGCATGCCCATCGAAGTGGCGCTCAATCTGCATTCGGCCTACGACTGCAAACGCTATTTCGTGTTTCACGCCGCGGCGGGCACATCCGAACTCTTCGCCGAGGCGCAGCGCCGCTATATCGATGCCGTGCGCACGCGTTTCCCGGGCGGTATCGAGCCGCATGACTACTTCGTGTCCTGGACCACCGGCACGCCGGATCGCTATCCGGAATCCTGGTTCTGGCGCAATCATGGCGACAAGGTTCTGGCTCTCACCTACGAGGACATGAACTGCGGTAGCGCCGGATCCTTCGATGTTACGGCGCGGGCGCTGCTGGGCGGCACTGGCGAGTATCTCGGTATACTGCGCCCGCTCTCCGTCGACCCGCCTCCCGCGGCTCCGGAAGATGCGCGTCTCCTTGCTGTGTATCCCAATCCGGTGAACGGCGGCGCTGCGGCAACATTCACCCTGCAAGTGGACAATCCTTCCGCGACGCGCGATGCCACCATCGATGTCGTGGATGTGCTCGGACGTGTGCGCCGCGTGTTGTGGAACGGTGCCTTGCCCTCCGGACAGCGGACACTCGTCTCCTCTGTCTCTGGCTTGGAAGCAGGCGTCTACACCCTGCGGCTGCTTGGGGAAACGGGCGCACATACACAGACGTTGCACGTGCTGCGCTGAGCGTGGAGGAGTTGAAACGTGAAGAGCTTCGCTTACACAGAGTACCCTGAGCGCTTCGCGAACACCGAGGGCTCGGAGGGTTCGCGGCAATGCGTCTCCGCGCCCTTGCGTTGGCTCGAATATCGCGGAGCGCACGGATCAAGTGGGGTGCACCCTCAACACTCCCTCTCCGCTCTCGAATGTATCACGTACTCAGCGCTCGGCCGCTACGATCCACCAACAACCACGGTGCTCCATTCCACGCCGCCCGGCCATTGCAGGCGACAGCGGTACACGCCGGGCGCCGATCCGCTGGCATCCAGCGCGACATCCAGCGCACCCGCCTCCGCGCTGCCTTCGAACAGCAGCAGCGTTTCGCGTCCGAGCGCATCGATGAGCGTGCAACGGATGGTCATCGCGGCGGGAAGTTCAATGCGCAGCCGCGCCTGTCCCACGACGGGATTCGGATACGCCGTGGTGCGAGGAGGTTGCAGCAAATACAGGCCGTTGGGTAGTCGGCACGACGCGTTGATACACAACCGACCGACTGCATCGGGAACGGGCAACTCCAGTTCGCCGCTCAGTCCCGCGTTTCCAAGCGCGGCTTCGAGCGATAGATCGGTACACACATTGTCCGCAACGATGGGCTCCAGGGGCAGCAGGATATAGTTGCCGATATCTCTCCAGCGGTCGGGCGACGCCAGGGTGATTTCAAGCACTCCTTCGGCCACTTCCGAAACCTGTGCGGTACTGCCGGCGGGAGCGGCACCGCCGAGGAAGGTTGTAGCGGGAGAGGGTGCGAAGCGGAATCGCAGATGGTCGTAACGCACGGTCGCACGCACTGCGCGCACAGGTGTTACGCGCGGCAGGGAGTCGACGAGCAAGGGAACCACGGCCACACGACCTGGATTCACCATGGTCGCCGGCGCCGGGAAGCGCAGCACCAACTCCTCGCTGATGGCGTTCATGCTCACCACGAGCAGGGGTGTTGCACCACAGGGGGCGAGTATGCGCACGCTGTCCGTGGAAATGCCATGCGCCGTGGGCGTGACGCGCAGGCGCACGGCGACGCTCTCACCGGGCCGCAACAGAATCGGAAAGGCGGTGGGCGACAGCACAAGCACATTCATGCCCGCGGCTTGCAGTCCCGCGATTTCCGCATCGACCAAGCCAGGGTTCTGCAGCACGATGCTGGTGTCGCGCGAAAGCCCCACCGCTTGCAAAGGCATGGTGATGCCGGCCTGCGCCCAACGCAGTTGTTGCGTGCGCGCCTCGATGCGCAACGTGTCGATCACCTCCTCGCCATTGTCCGCCGTTAACCGCAATACGGCGCTGTACAAACCCTCGCTGGGCAGCACAATGCGCAGGGGAATACCGGCGCGTCCATTGTGGGGAACGACAGAGGGCACGGGATTGGTGGGCAGCAGAAACGTGCCGGGTACCGAGGGATCGAGCGTGATCGCCGTGATCGTGAAATCCGCGCCATCGGGGTGATTGTTCTCGACGCGCAACAGGGTGTCGATGGTTACAGGCCCACAGACGCGGTGCATTCCGAGATCGGTGCTCCTGCGCGTGGGGATGGAGACGTGCACATCGTCGATGCGATGTTCGTTGAACGAAGCGCCGCTCGCCGAGGTGAAACCGAAATAGCCATCGAAAGGAAAAAATCCGGCGATACTGTGGCGCAGCCATTCGTTGCCGTTGATCCACACCGTGGTCTGGCCGTCGCGAAAGCGCACACGGATGTCATGCCACTGGTTGTTTTTGAAAAAACCATTCTGCAACACGCGCGTTGCGATGTGGTTGCCGGTGGATTGATGGACGATGGCCACATGCTCCGGCGAAGGATCGAACAACTGCGTGTTCAGGTATGTGTCGAGTTCCACACCGTATCCAAGGCAACCATCGAAATTGATGGAACCACCGGTACCCGCGGGGTACTCGGCCAGGGGTGCGAACGCGAAGACAATGCCATCCGCCCCCCCGGCGTTCGTGGGATTCGACACACCGAGATACGCGCGGAAATCCGCATCGAAATAGCGGATGGGTACCGATTCGCGCAGGAAGAGTTTGCCCACCTGCCCGGCCGTGAAAGGCGTCAGTACGATATTGCCTTGGTTGGCGTCATGAGAAGTGTTGGCGCCCACAACGAAACGCGATGGAAAGAAGCCGGAGAAATCCTCGTTGAGCAGCAGACTGCGCCAGGGGAGTTCCACTTGCGCCGACGCTGGCGCGGCGCAGCCAAGGAGCAGGAACAGCAGCAGCGCCGCGCACTCACGTGAAAATCGCGTCGAGAATCGCGTCCGTATCCTCGAGTGTGGCGAAAACGAAATCCGGTCCATGTGTCGCGAGCTGTTCATTGCTGTATCCTCCGGTGGCTACCGCTATCGATTTAACATTCAGATGGCGCCCGCAGTCGATGTCGTGCGGGGTGTCGCCGATGATCACAATTTCCTTGGCCTTGAACATCACGCCCACTTTGTCGTAGGCGCGCGCCTGCGCGATGGCGGGCAACTCGTGGCGATGATGCGCATCGCTGCCGAACGCTCCGAAAGCGAAATGCCGCAGCAATCCCGGAGGAGTGAGCTTGATACGCGCCCCGTGCAGCATGTTGCCCGTGAGAAGCGCGGTGGTGGCGGGTTCCTCATTCTCGAGCGCAGCGAGCAGATCGCGTACCCCCGGCAGCACTGTCACGTTGTCTTCGCTCAGACGCTGCTCGAGCAATGCGAAGAAGCGATCGAAGAAGCGGTCGCGCCCACGCTCGGCCTCCTCGTCGGAGATGCCCGACGCCTGGCAGAGATCGTGGAAAATCTGCAAATCGGTTTTCCCGGCGAAATCGTAACTCCCCCCGTTCACCGCACGCTGGAATCGCTCCTCCATCGCTTCGGTGAAGCATGCGCGTGCGATGCCGTTCGTGGTGATGAGCGTGCCGTCTATATCGAACAGCACCAAACGCAGGAATTGTTGGCGTGTCATTCATTCTCCGGTCGTGGAACCATGCGGGAAAGTACGAAATCCGTCAATCGCGGAAAATGGTGCCCCGCGAAAGAAAATGCCCAGCCCTCGGGCGTGGCGTACACCGCTCGTTTTTGCCCGATCACACAGCGATACACGGCCCGCGCCACGCGCGATGGCGGACTGGTGGGCACGGCGCGGCGCTCGCGTTGCGGCAGCGAGTAGGTCATGCGGTCGAAAAAGGCGGTGTCGGTGCGCGCGGGGTACACGACGCCCACGTGCACACCCTGCGGGCGTAATTCGAGCCGCAGTGCGTCGGCGTAGCCCTGCAAGGCGAATTTACTGGCGCAATACGCCGCGTTGTAGGGAATCGCCCGACGCCCCAGCACCGACGAAATAAACACGATGCTTCCGCGGCCCTGCGCGAGCAATGCAGGCAAGACGCCATGCACCGTGGCCATCGCGCCGTCGATATTGGTGCGCAATACGTTCTCGATGTCGCTCCACGCACTGTCGTTCACCGGACCGTATTGTCCGACACCCGCGTTCACCACCACCACGCCCGGCGAATGCGTGCTCGCCAGTTCGCGTACCGTGGCGACGCAGCGCACGCTGTCCCGCACATCCACTGCCGCGATATGCACCGGTACGTCGAAGCGCTGGAGCAGATCTCCGCGCAGAGCTTCGAGCGCCGCCTCGTCGCGGGCGAGGAGGATGCAGGGGTGGCCCTGCGCGGCGAACAATTCCGCCGTGGCCTTGCCTATGCCTTGACTCGCGCCGGTGATCAACACTGCCGGCGTTGTTGTGGTGTTCATGCCTTGTCTCGTCATGGTGGATAATGCCACCGACAGGTGGATGGTGAACCCTCGGTTTGCGATTCATCCCCGAAATGTATAAAATCGTCTGATAGAAGTCATTCCATGAAATTCACCACACATCCGAACCACGTCTGTCAACGGGACCATCATGACTGAAGAAAAGCACATCTTGATTGTCGATGACGAGGAAATGATGGGCGTGGTGTTGACGGGAGTGTTCGAGGATGCCGGGTACACGGTGCGTACCGCCACAGGCGGAGCGGAGGCGCTCAAGCTTATCGGTGAGCGTCTTCCGGACGTTGTGCTGATGGACATCATCATGCCGGGATTGAGTGGACTCGATGTTTTGCGGCGGCTCAGCAGCATCGACGAATCCATCCCTGTCATACTGATGACCGCCATGGCGGGTGTGGCCGGGGCTGTGGAGGCGATGAAGACCGGGGCGTACGATTATATCGCCAAACCATTCCGCAACGAAGATTTGCTCCGCACCGTGGGACGTGCTGTCGAGAATCGAGGAAGCCGGAACACCGCGAAGTCCACAGTGCCTGATTCCGCACTGATGCATGACCCGATTCTACAAATGATGGGCACAAGCGACGTTATTGTCGAACTCGCCGCACGCACGCGGCGTGTGGCCAAAAGCAATTTCGACGTGTTGATCAGTGGCGAAACGGGTACGGGAAAAGAGCTGATCGCTCGCGCCATACATTCGATGAGCAGTCGGGCCGATAAACCATTCATCCCGGTCGATTGTGGCGCCATACCCGAGGCATTGCTCGAGAGTGAATTGTTCGGGCATGAGGAGGGGGCGTTCACCGATGCGAAATCGATGAAAAAGGGGAAGTTCGAACTCGCACACGGTGGGACCATTTTCCTCGACGAGGTACCCAACATGTCCTGGGCTGCCCAGGCCAAGCTTTTACGGGCGCTGCAGGACCGGGCGGTGTTTCGCGTCGGTGGTGGTAAACCCATCAGTATCGACGTGCGGGTGATTGCCGCCAGCAATTCCGATTTGCATCAGCAAATTGAGCGCAAGGAATTCCGCGCTGATCTCTACTATCGCTTGCGGGAATTTTCCATTCATGTCCCCGCACTGCGTGAGCGTCGTGCCGACATTCCGTTTCTCACCGAGCGTTTCATTCGTCAAACCAACGCGGAACTGGGCAAGTCCGTGGAGGGCTGTACCACCGCCGCGATGGATTACCTCATGATGTACGAGTGGCCCGGCAACGTGCGGCAGCTTCGCTCCACGATTCGCAGTGCCGTCCTGCAAAGCACGTCGGTGGTCGACCTCAACGATCTCGAGTTCATGAACGTCCCTGGCGGTGGACCGGCACAGCATCCGAAAGTCGAAGTTGTAGAAATCGACAACGGGGCGCCGCTCAAGGATCATGTCAAGAAGCACATCGCCTTGATCGAACGGCAGATTATTTTCGAGACGCTGCGGGCGACGAGATGGAACAAGGCGAAGGCGGCGCGAATACTGCAGATCGCTTACAATACCTTGTTATCCAAGATCAGCGAGTACGACATACAGAATCCTCAAGGCTGAAGCGAACGCAGACGAGCCCTTCGTGTCGTTTCGGTCCAAGTGCGTGAATACTCATGGACACCACCGCAGATACCGTTGTCCTGTCGCTTCTCCTGATCGAGGACGACATTGATTCGGCCCGCTTGACGGCCTCGACCATCACGGCCGACCAGCGCCACTCGTGGTCCGTCACCACCGTTGGCACCTTGGCCGAAGCTATCGCAGCGGTTGAAGCCTCGCCGTTCGATGTGGTGTTGATGGATCTGAATCTCCCCGATGCACGCGGAATCGACTCCTTTCTCCGCTTCTCCGCCCACGCCGGTCATGTTCCCATCATTATTCAATCCGCCCTGAACGACGAGGCAATGGCGTTGGAAGCCGTGCGAGCAGGGGCGCAGGACTATCTGCTCAAGGACAGCGCATCGCGAGGGAATCTACTTCGTTCATTACTTTACGCGTTGGAGCGATTTCGCTTGCTGCGCGAACTCGAAAGCGCCCGCGTGGAACTCGAACGCCGCGAGAGCGAGGCGCTGGTCGTACAAGAGCAATTGCGCCTGGAACGCGATCTCTTTACTTCGGGACCGGTATTGGTCATGCGCCGCCCCGCCGAGGAAGCGCTTCCGCTGCTGTATATTTCGAGGAATATCAACCGCTACGGATACCAAGTCGAGGACTTTCTCACCGGGAAAAGGAGTTTCATTTCCCTTGTGCATGAGGATGACCGCGGGCGATTCCTGCAGCGTCTTGCCTCCATGGCCTCCACCCCCGGGGCCGTACTCGAACAGGAATACCGGATTCGCGACGCGCGCGGAGAAATCGCCTGGCTTTACGATGTGACACGACGCATCCACGAGGAACCGCACGGCGTGGTGTTTCAAACCTACGCGGTGGATGTCAGTGCGAAACGCGCGTTCGAGGAGAAACTGCAACGCACGGAGCATCGACTTTCCGCCGTGCTCGAAGGTATCGAGGAAATCGTTTTCGAAACAGACGATCACGGTTGTCTGCGTTCCATTTCCGATTCGGTGCATACCCTGCTCAAGTACGATGCGGTAGCATTGCAGGGAACACCCTTTGTCTCTCTCGTCGATGAGGACCAGCAGGAAGAGTGGCTCGAGTTGCTGCGCACGATGAAGGATGGGCAGCGCGAACAGAGGGAATTCGTTCTGTGCGGAAATGATGGCTCGCGGCATTCCACCTTGATCACGTGTCGTTTATTTCGCCGGGGTTACCCGGTCGGCGCGATTGCCGGCGTGATCACCGACCTCACGTCGCGTCGCACCATGCAGGGGTTGCTCCATGTGGCCCAGCAACAAATTCAGCAGTATCTCGACATTGCCGAGGTGCTCTTCCTTTCCATGACCAGTGATGGCAGCATCACATTGGTCAACAGAAAGGCCTGCGAGACACTCGGGTATTCGGAATTCGAATTGACCGGGCGGGACTGGTTCGACATGTGTTTGTTGCCCGAGGAACGTGCCCGGATGCGCGCCTATTTCGACGAGGTGCTTGCTGGTACCGTGGCGGTACCTGCCGCGGTGGAGGCGACCGTCCGCTGCCGCACGGGCGCTCTGCGAAACATTCGCTGGCGCTTCGCGCCTATGTACGACAGTCGTGGCACACTTCTCGGTACGGTGGGATCCGGTGAGGATGTGACCGAACGGCGCAGGATTGAAGCCGAAATCCGGGATTCTCGGGAAATGCTGGATCTCGCGCTCTGGGGGGCCGATCTCGGTGCATGGGATTGGCGTCCCGGCGACGATTCCGTGACGTTGAACGCGCGCGCACGGACCATGCTTGGTTACACCGAGAGAGATGTACCGTCTTTCTCCAAAATGCGCATGGAAACGCTGCCCGAGGAGGACGTACGCCGCCTTCGCCAATTGCTCGATGAACATGTCCACGGAGGGACGCCCTATCATCAAGCCGAAACGTGGATGATTTCCCGCGATGGAGAATGGCGATGGGTGCTCGAGCGCGGGAAGGTGGTGGAGCGGGATTCCGCTGGCGATCCACTTCGTGTCGTGGGTACGCTTCTCGATCTGACCGAACGCAAGTACGCTGAGATTGCTATCGAGGACAGTGAGAAAAAATTCCGTCTGCTCGCGGAGAATTCTTCGGATATCATCTGGACCTGCGACCCCGCGTGGAATCTGACTTTTGTTTCACCATCGGTGGAGTATCTGCTCGAATACTCTCCCGCGATGCTGCTTGGAGGTAGCATTCGCGTGATGTTCGACCCGGAAGGATTTGACGCGGTCCTGGAGCAGTTCGAATCGCATGTGAATGCTCTCCGCGAACAAATCACCACCGAGCGCAGCGCCCGTTTTGAATTGCGTGCCCGCTTGGCTGGCGGAGCCATCCTCTGGGTCGAAGTGGTGGCCACTCCCATTCTCGACCGCCTCGGCAAACTTGTCGCGGTGCATGGAAACACCCGCGATATTCACCGCAGGAAGCTCGCGCAAATAGCGCTGGCCGATAGCGAGGAAAAATACCGGCTTCTGGTGGAAAACCAGACCGATTTGCTGGTGAAAATCGACCTGGATGGCCGCATTCTTTTCGCAAGCCCGTCGTATTGCAGAATGTTCGGGAAAACAGAGGAGGAACTTCACGGTAGCGTGTTTTTCCCGCATGTTCACGAGGATGATCGCGACGCGTCACTCGAGGCCATGAAAACACTGATGGTTCCTCCGTATATCGCGCATGTCGAGCACAGGGCGCTCACCAGTGAAGGATGGCGATGGTTCGCATGGTCCGATTCGGCCGTTGTGGACGAGTCCGGCGAAATCACCTCGATCATCGGGGTTGGGCGCGATATCACGGAGCGTAAACTGGCGGAGCGTGCGTTGATCGATAGCGAGAAACGCCTGCGGACGGTCATTTCGAATCTGCCCGTCATACTCTTCTCGCTGGATGCACAGGGCATATTCACGATGTCCGAGGGACGGGGACTCGACACGTTGGGACTCAAACCCGGTCAGGTTGTCGGTAGCGCCGTCTACGATGTGTACGCCGATTATCCGGTGATAC
>JAMIQH010000372.1:0-4056 GCA_035914695.1 Bacteroidota bacterium
GACACTCGATTTGAAGTAAAGTGACCACCGGCTATGTTAGCAACACCATCGTCGCTTCGCTCCGATGATCTGGTCACTTTGCGTTGGAATCGCTGGTCACTTTGCGCCGGAATCGCTGGTCACTTTCGGCGGAATACGCACGAGGGTTGCTTCACTTCCTTGAAACAGAATCCACGAAAATGAATTCCGAGGGGAAGGTACTTTTCTCTCGATTCCAATGCAAGCAATCCGAATGTGCCCATCGGGATTCCGATCTCATCGCTGCACGACACCTACAAAACGTTTCGCGATGATTCGCCGATCTATCCCCCGCGGACTGCGAGCGTCTGCATTCATTTACGACAGTTGACTTTCTCCTCCGAAACCAGTATGCTTGCGGTATCCACGGTTGTACGAGAGGAGGACACCGGATAGCCGAGGATGTAGTCTGGTTTCCCTGAGTCTCAAGGATTCAAACATGACCGTCCAGAAAGCAGGACCACTGCCGCGTCGCGGCTTGGTAGCTTTGCTCGCATTTCTCGCTGGCCTGCTGCCAGCGGCCTGCTCCCAAGCATCCGCTCCAACCCAACCCTCTTCCCAACACATCAGCGTACTGGACACCACTGGCCGAATTCAAATCGAGCTTGCCACGCCGCACGATGCCGACAGCTCGGATGACTTCGTATTGATTCGACGCAAGTATGCAGTCTCCTACAATCGCCTCCTCAACGTACCGAACCGGGCAAGCTGGAACCTGAACGCGGACTTGTTCGGCGACGTGCTATGGTACGGCGGCAATTCCATCACCGACACTTCTCTGCGCGAGGCGTTCATCAGGGTAAGGTATGACGATTACAAGCTCACGGGCTATGATCGCGGTCACATGGTTCCCTCCGAGGAACGAACACTTGCCGATGAGGACAGGAGGTCAACTTTTCTCTTAACGAATATTCTCCCGCAACCGCCAAAGTTGAATCGCCAGGTGTGGCTCGAATTGGAATTCTGGTGCGAAGCGAAATGTAAAAATGAAACCACTGAGTTGTTCCTCATCGCCGGTGGAATCCTCCACGAACTGCACGAACGCTTGAGCAGCGTGGTTGCGGTTCTGGATAGCTGCTTCAATATCAACGTGGTGATAGAGCGAGGACAGCGATTGCAGCATGTGTCCGCGAGCACCGAAGTGGTGGCCGTGGTGATGCCGAACATCAATGACCACGACACATCCTCGTAGACGTTCTACGAGACCAGCGTCGACAGGAAGTGCAACCAACGGGATATGATTTCCTCGACCTGATTCCAGAGGACATAGAATCCACCAACCATAAATACTAAGAGGTTATACTTTGCGTAATTGGACAAAGCGGATCGCTCTTTTAACCGCCGTTTTGATAATGTCGTGCGGCCAAGATTCAGGCGTGACACTAACCCAGGAAGAGTATGGCGACAAATGGCCATTCACTGTCTCTGAAGGGAAGCTTGAATGCCGTGGTCTCGATCAGGTGGTGTTTACTGTAAATGGTACGACATACGCTGTTAATGGAACCGCGCAAGTAACGAAAAAATACAGACACATTAGAGAAATATGGAGAGACGATCCATCGTTGCCTGGCGCTAAGATTGATATTGGGATAATCATCGAGAGAGGCTTAAAACTTGCTGACAACTAACGCGCTGCACTGTCCCCTTTTATCTTGGGCCGCGAGCGTCTGCGGACCTATGGTGCATCTCTTCGGACATGTTTACTGATTTCCACCTCGCCAATACGATTAGATCACTCCGGCCCCGAGACCCCGCTTGCTCGTTCGGCCGGAGTGATCGGCTTCCTGTGAATCCTTACCTCCGCAGCAGGAGACATCGCCGACTCATGGTGTGTTCGTCCGTGATGAGCCGTACGAAGTACATCCCGCTGGGAAGATCCCGGGTGGCTAGGTGAAGTTGCTGTGCGCCAACCTCGCGCGCTGTCGCGGGGATTTCCCGCCGCACGCGTCCCAAGGCGTCGCAGAGTTGCAGAGCCACAGTCCCGCCGCGCGGTAAACGCATATGCAGTGTCAGCTCATCGTCGAAGGGCTGCGGAGAGACTTCCAGCGTCGGCGAAAGCGCGCCGCCGGTTTCAATGCGCTCAGCTGATGTGGCCACGGTGGTGACACGAAACACATGCATCACCAGCATGCCATCGCGCTCGCGGACGAATTCGGTGACGTAGAGCAGGCGATTGTCCGCGTCGAAGCTGCTCGAAAAAATCTCGCGATCCTTTCCGAAAAACACATTATCCGCCAAGCGCAGCACAGCGTAGGGCTGGGGCTCGTGCGACGCTCTAAGTCCCTCGGCCACCGCCGCCAGATCATCGAGATTGTACAGGAGCACCATCGGCTGCATGCGATGCGCACGCCAACCCTTGCCGTCGGGATCGGTGTCGTCGAATGCGATGTACGGTACATCGGCGATGATCCAATCATGCGGCATGCGCTCGCCATGATATCCGTACCAATTGTCGCCGAGTCCCTTGCGACCGATGAAGGCCACCGCCGCCTGCGATCCGCTGCGCAGCATGCCGCCGCCGCGCCATTCATCGCAATGCTTGTACCCGTCCATGGCATCGGGGAAATGATAATTGTCGGATCCGAGCACGCTGCCATACTCCAGCAACGTGGTGACGGGTTGCGTGGCATTCGCGGCCGGCGGCACCGCTCCTGCCAACGGAAACGCGTACAGCGTGGGACCCAAACCGCTGAGTCCACCATCGCGATAACGACCCACGAGCATGCGACGTCCCTGTGTATAGCGGTCAGCCCACGTGTCGGGTATGGAGAAGAGGTAATCCCCCACCTGCGCATTGATGGGGCCCTGTGATGCGACGCCGGCAAACCATGGTCCGTAGCGTTGCGCCTGCGCGAAGTTGTCCACGGCTGTGCAACTGAGATTCGCATATTTCTCTCCGGTCACGGCGTAATGAATTCCCCAGGAACTGTACAAGCGCCGCTCCCCTGCCACATACTCCATCGCACAACGCCATATATCCACAAAATCCCAGGCCTGGACACCCGCGGGCCGGATGTTCACCGGTGCTTGCAGCTCGGTGGCCACCGGCAGCTGATCAACATCTCTGACCGCTGGAGCTGCGGGGACAGGTATGCCCAACTCGCCGACAAATCCCCGTTCCTGCTGATTGACGTCGGTGACGTACAGCGAACCCGGAAAGCCATCCGTCGCACCGCTGCCCGTGGGTCCGCCGTCGCCCACCGAACACCACGCCACGGCCTCGCCTCCCCATGCGTATTGTTCGGGGAGCCGAAACGCGCCCAGATAATTGATTCCGGAAGGACGAATGCACGTCGCGGGAGCGGCACATGGCAGAGTGCGCGCCACAAGCGCCTGCGAAGGAGCGCTTTCATTCAACATCACATCGCGTGCGGTGATGGTGACGCGATACTCGTGATCCTCGTCGAGCAAGGTGCAGGTGTGCGACGCTTCCCTGCTGTAGCCGTCGATGCGACCATCCAGGTACACGAGGTAATCCACCACACCGACATTGTCGGTTGGTGCATCCCAACGCAAGGTCAGCTTCGAATCGCTTCGCTGCTCCAAGCGCAGATTGGTCGGAACCGCGGGTGGCGTCCTGTCCACATCGGTCGCGAGTTCGATACGACTGCACACGAGTTGCGGCTTGAATCCGTTCTGTCCCCACTCGATGGCGAGATTCACATTCACCAACGCGTAGATGCTATCGGTTTTATGCACACCGGCCGAGCGAATGTCGAACATGGTACGCCCACTCTCGCCGGGTGCGAGTTCGGTGTAGGTTTCGCGATAATTCCGTTCGCTACGCATGGTGTACCAGCGGCCGTGCGATGCTCCGCCATCGGGCTGATCCGCATCGGTGAAGCTGATACGCGCCGTGAAGCGGATGACGTCCTGCGAGCGGTTGTACCATGTCACCAGGATACGCTCGCCATCGTTGAACCGCCGCGCCGCACCGCGCACGCCCTGATAGTCGGCATACTCGTCGTCCGTACCCGCGACCAGACCCGCCGGTCCGTCGGCAGTGTACATGCTGGAAGGACTGTACATCACCGTCTT
>JAMIQH010000373.1:0-5051 GCA_035914695.1 Bacteroidota bacterium
CATGACGTATCAGTTGCTTCAGCACGACTTCAGCGGGGCCGTGCATCGCGGTCCGGAGCTGGTGCTGGACCATCCCCGTGCCAGCATCACGGATGTGCACGTCTGGCCCAATCCGTCCCGTTGCAGCGTGCAGGTGGCGTTGTCCGCCCCGGCGACGCTGCGCGTGTTCGACGCTCTCGGCCGCATCATCCGCGAGTCGTATGCGGATTCGCCGGGCACGGTGCGCTTCGACGCGCTTCCTCCCGGCGTGCATGTGCTCGCTGTGTGGTCGGGACGGGAGGTGGTTTCGAGCGCGGTGCTGATTGTGCTGGAGTGAGTGGGTTTGCTGAGTGCGTGATACATTTGAAGAGAGCGCAGAGGGCGCGGAGAGCGCAGAGGATGGGTTGAGGTCGCAGCCCGTTCGGATCCTGCTGGCTGGCTGAGGACGTGATACATTTGAAGAGAGCGCAGAGAGCGCGGAGAGCGCAGAGGATGGGTTGAGGTCGCAGCCCGTTCGGATCCTGCTGGCTGGCTGAGTACGTGATACATTTGAAGAGAGCGCAGAGAGCGCGGAGAGCGCAGAGGATGGGTTGAGGTCGCAGCCCGCTTGAAGCGTGCACTCCCGCGGTAATCGATTCAACGCAACGGCGCAGGGACGCGCAGCCGCCGATTCCTCCGGGCCCTCCGTGTTGGCGAAGCCCTCGGTGTCTCTGTGCTAGCGAAGCGCTTGTTCTTCTTGATTCTCTCAACGCAAACCGCTATCCTACAAGGTTGTTTGTACCACAGCATCATCGCATTTCCATGAGCCATCACAGCATAAGCGATTTCATCACCTATCATTACCGTCATTTCAATGCCGCCGCGCTGGTGGATGCCGCGAAGGGCTACAAGACGCTTATCGAAGACGGGGGAGCGATGATGGTGACGCTCGCCGGCGCAATGAGCACGGCGGAGCTGGGCCTGTCCCTCGCCGAAATGATTCGCCAGGACAAAGTGCAGATCATCACCTGTACGGGCGCGAATCTGGAGGAGGACATCTTCAATCTGGTGGCACATGATTTCTACGAGCGCATTCCGCATTATCGCGATCTCACGCCGGAGATGGAGCACGGCTTGTTGAAACGGCACATGAATCGCGTGACGGATACCTGCATCCCCGAAGAGGAGGCCATGCGCCGCCTCGAACGCGCGGTGCTGGAGGAATGGATGGAGGCCGACGCCGCGGGGGAGCGCTACTTTCCGCATGAGTTCTTCTACCGCATCCTGCTGAAAGGCAAGCTCAAGGAGTACTATCAAATCGACCCCAAGGACTCCTGGCTCATGGCCGCGGCGGAGAAAAACCTGCCGATCATCGTGCCGGGGTGGGAGGACAGCACACTCGGCAACATGTACGCCGGGCATTGCATTTCGGGCGATGTGCGCAACGTGCATACCGTGCGCACCGGCATTGAGTATATGATGACACTCGCGGAGTTTTACACGGAATTCACGGCGAAGCGGCCGCTCGGCTTTTTCCAGATCGGCGGCGGTATCGCTGGCGATTTCCCGATTTGCGTCGTGCCCATGCTGCATCAGGATTTGCAGCGCGACAATGTGCCGCTGTGGGCGTACTTCTGTCAGATCAGCGATTCCACCACCAGCTTTGGTTCGTATTCCGGTGCCGTGCCCAACGAGAAAATCACCTGGGGCAAACTCGGCATCGATACGCCGAAGTACATCATCGAGTCCGACGCCACCATCGTGGCGCCACTGATCTTCGCCTACGTCCTCGGCTGGTGATGCATTGCGCCTCAACAGCGCCGCATCGATGAAAAAAGCCCCCCGTTTCGTCTGAAACGGGGGGCTACTGTTTTGCGCACGGCGTGCCGTGCAGTGAATGTGGTGTGGCTCAGATCGGCTGATTGATGCGCGAGAGTTCATCGAGGGTGATCATGGGAAGCTCGAAGCGCGCGGCGTATTTTTTCTCCGCCTGCACCTTGAGACCGCCTCCGTCGATGCCGGTCACCACGATCTCCATTTCGCCGATGCCACTGACCACCTCGCGATTCAAACCGAGCGTGACGGTTGCGGGGGCCTGTTTCACCAGACGTACCGTGCCCGCGATACTGCCGGTGCGGCGCATCACTTCCTGTTTGTCCTTGTAGCCGAACACCCAGAATCCAGCGCGCTTGTCGTCGGCGGCGAAATCGACTTTCGTGCCCTCGGCGAAACCGGGGAATTGCAGCGCCAGAAGCTCGGTGCCGCCGTCTTCGGTCTGGGTGCGCACGATGAGCACATTGCCGCTGCCTTTCGACAAGCCCACCAGACCTTTGATGCTGAATTCGGCCTTGGAGGCGTCCTCGCTCAGCATGGCGCCCTCGACGATGTAGCCGAGATCCCCGGCGATGATTTCGCCCGACACCGTGGTCGAGGCCGCGCCGGTTTTCTCGGGATGGATGCTGTCCTGTTCCTGCTTTTTCGAGCATGCGACGAGGAGGAGGAAGGACAGGGCAAGAAGTACAGAATGTTTCATGGAACACCTTTATGAATGTTGGATCGTCGTTGCGTCATTGATGGAAATTGACACGGAATCTCCTTAAACGAAATCCGGCGGCTGAAGTTCCAGAAACAGCACCGCCTTTTCACATGGTGGGGACGTACTGCCCGTTGTTGTAAATGCCGAGCGTACGACCGGTGAGCACGCGTCCGTGAAAGGGACTGTTGCGCGACTTCGAGCGGAAGCGCTCCACATCCACCGTCCACTGCGCCGCCAGATCCACGAAGGTCAGATTGGCTTTGCCGCCCACCTCGATGCGAATGTCGTCGAGGCCGAGAATGCGGCGGGGATTGGTGGAGAGTTTTTCCACAAGCTGCGGCAGCGTCAGCCATTGCTCCAACAGAAGTTCGGTCACCGACAGGCCGAAGGCGGTTTCCAGGCCCACGATGCCGAAGGGGGCGTACACGAATTCCACTTCTTTTTCATGAATGGCATGCGGCGCGTGATCGGTGGCAATGGCGTCGGCAGTGCCGTCGCGCAGCGCTTCCTTCATGGCGCGCACATCCTCGGCGGTGCGAAGAGGCGGATTCATTTTGTAATTCGAATCGTAACTGCGCAATGCCTCGTCGGTGAGCGAGAAATGATGCGGCGCCACCTCGCTCGTGACGCGGAGTCCGCGCGCCTTGGCCAGTCGCACGGCGTCGGCCGCGCCCGCGGTGCTCATGTGCGCGAGATGATAGCGGCCGTTGACGTAGGCGGTGAATTCGAGATCGCGCATCACCACGGTGTCTTCCGACAGCCGGGAGATGGGCGGCAGGCCGAGCTGCGTCGACACAATGCTCTCGTTCATCGCGCCACCCTTGAACAGCAGGGGATCCTCGGCGTGTTGAATGATGGGCACGTTCAACATCGACGCGTATTCCAACGCGATGCGCAGCACCTTGGTGTTGGAAATGGGAGAGCCGTCGTCCGAAAACGCCACCACGCCCGCGTCGCGCAATTCCAGCATGGGCGCAATGGATTCGCCCTTGCGTCCCTTGGTCACACAGCCGATGGGGTACACGTCCACGGGCAGACCCTGCGCCTGCTTGTAGAGGAAAGCCACCGTGCCGGCGTTGTCGATGGGCGGATCGGTATTGGGCATGCAGGCCACGGCGGTGAAGCCGCCGGCGGCGGCCGACGCCGCGCCACTGCGCGTGTCTTCCTTGTATTCGAAGCCCGGCTCGCGGAAGTGCACATGCATGTCGCAAAATCCCGGCAGCACGTGCTTGCCATCGAGCGCGACCACCTCGGCGTTACCCGCCGGCAGACCCGCGCCGATGCGTTCGATGATGCCGTCCACCACGAGAATGTCCTGTTGCGTGTCGATGCCGGTGACGGGATCGACGATATGTCCGTTGGTAAAAAGATGCGCTGCCATGCCTTACTCCGCTGAAGTTCCGATGAGATACAACACTGCCATGCGAATGGCCACACCGTTGGTGACCTGAGGGAGAATGACCGAGTACGGTCCGTCCGCCACTTCCGACTCGATTTCCACGCCGCGGTTGATGGGACCGGGATGGAGAATGGTGATGTCGCGGCCGAGCTTGTCGAGACGGCGGCGCGTGATGCCGAAGTAGTTGAGGTACTCGCGGACGCTGGGGAAATTCGCTCCCGCATCGCGCTCGAGCTGAATGCGCAGCACGTTGATCACATCGCTGAAGCGCAACGCTTCGTCGATGTCGGTGAACACGCGCACGCCGAGTTGTTCGAGACGGTAGGGGATCATACTGCTCGGACCGCACACCGCCACTTCGGCGCCCATGCTCAGCAGGCCGTAGATGTTCGACATGGCCACGCGCGAGTGCGCAATGTCGCCGATGATGCACACGCGCAGCCCTTCGAGCGAAGCGTGCTTCTGGCGAATGGTGTACATGTCGAGCAGCGCCTGCGTGGGATGCTCGTGCGAGCCGTCGCCCGCATTGATGAAGCGGCTGGTGCAGCGCTCGCTGAGGAAATGGCCCGCGCCGGCGGCCGAATGCCGCATCACGATGATGTCGACTTTCATGGCTTCGATGTTGCGCGCGGTGTCGAGCAGCGTCTCGCCTTTGCTCACGCTGCTGCTACTTGCCGCGAAATTGACCACATCGGCCGAAAGGCGGCGCTCCGCGAGTTCGAAGGAAACGCGCGTGCGCGTACTGTTCTCGAAAAACAGATTGACGACCGTCTTGCCCTGAAGTGTGGGAACCTTCTTGATCGGACGGTCGAGAATCTCGAGGAAGGTGTCGGACGAGTCGAGGATGAGCTGAATGTCCTCGCGTGGGACGCCGTCCAGACCGAGGAGATGTCGGATGGATAGGGATGACATGGGATTCCGATGGACTGGTGGTGAATTACGATTCGGTGGAAACCAGGTCGATGGCATCGACGCCGTCGACTTCCTTGAGACGCACGCGGATTTCCTCGCCGCGCGACGTGGTGATGTTTTTGCCGATGAAGTCGGCGCGTATGGGCAACTCGCGGTGGCCGCGATCCACCAGCACCACCAGTTGAATGGTGCGTGCGCGTCCGATGTCCATGAGCGCGTCGAGAGCCGAGCGCACGGTGCGTCCGG
>JAMIQH010000374.1:0-6934 GCA_035914695.1 Bacteroidota bacterium
AGTCAGTATCGCATCGGCTACATCACCTATCACTGGTTCGGCGACACGGATGGTGCTCTTCGCGCGCTGCAAGGTGTTGCCGGGAATCGCGCGGCAGTGTTTGGGAAAGCGGATGCCGACATTCTGATTGGCGACATCCATGTGGCACGTGGTGATCTGGAAGCCGCCATCACGCAATACGATGCCGTACTCCTGTCGCCACAGCTCGACGAAAAGGGCCGTAATGGCGTGCGTTTCCGCATCGCTGAAGTGCATTTTTTTCAGGGACGGTTCGATACCGCGCTCAGCGAACTGCAGCCGCTGACCGAGGACGTCGGCACGGATATCGCCAACGACGCGCTGGAACTCTCGGCGATGATTCACCAGTACCGCTCGCCCGGTGAAGTGCCCTTGCAACGCTACGCACAAGCCCTGTTTCTCGAACGACAGCGCAAACTCAGCGAGGCCGACGCGCTTCTCCAGCAGATTATTGGCGAATACGCCTCCAGCGAGGTGGTGGATCTCTGCTACCTCAGTCGCGCCGAAGTGTTGGAACGAATGGGACGCTACGCGGCGGCATCGTCGGTGTACGCGGATTTCCTCGCGCAGCGCGGCGAGAGCTTCCTGCGTGACCGCGGACTCTTTTTGCACGCCGTGCTCACCGAAGTACGATTGAATGATGCCAATGGCGCGATGGTGTTGTACCAGCGCTTGTTGGATGAGTATCCCAATTCTCCATACGTGCCGCAGGCGCGGGATAGTATCGTTCGTTTACGCAAGGGGAATTCCTGATGAAGCGCATCCTCCCACTGTTTCTCCTCCTTTTGCTGGTCACGCCCGCGCGCGCGCAGCAAAATATTCTCATTCCGATGGATTTACAGCAAAGCGACCATCTCAAGGCTTACGGCATCGTGTATTGGGTGCTGACGCGGAGTGTTGAGGTGGATTGGTTGCTGAATTACCGCGGCGGTTCCTTTCTCATGCCGCATTATCCCTTCATCGAGCAGGAATGCCGTGTCCGAGGTGTGAGCTTCAGCACGCTCGATGGCAGCAGCGCCACGGGTATCATTGCGGAAGTCGAGGGCCAGGACAGCAACACCGAAGTGGTGCGGCTGGAAAAAGCGCCGAAGATCGCGGTGTACGTTCCACCCAATTTCCAACCTTGGGACGATGCTGTGACGCTGGCGATGGAATATGCGGAGGTCCCCTATGAGAAAGTATGGGACGAGGAAGTGCTGCGTGGTAAACTCGCCGAGTACGATTGGTTGCATCTGCATCACGAGGATTTTACCGGACAGTACGGAAAGTTCTATGCACAGTTCGGCACCTTTCCTTGGTACATTCAGCAGGTGGCCATCAACGAGTCCATGGCCAAGCGCCTCGGCTACTCCAAAGTCAGCGAGATGAAGAAAGCTGTGGCGCGCGCGATACGTGAGTACGTGGGCGGGGGCGGTTTCATGTTCGCCATGTGCTCGGCTACCGACACCTACGACATCGCGTTGGCGGCGGAACACACCGATATCTGCGACCGCATGTTCGATGGTGATCCGCCCGATCCCGATTGCCAGGAGCGGCTCGATTACACGGCGACGTTCGCGTTTACGGATTTCAAGCTGGTCATGAATCCCTACGAATACGAGTACAGCGACATCGATATGACGCCTGCGCTCGGAGGACGTCCCGATGCGGATTATTTCACGTTGTTCGATTTTTCCGCGAAATACGATCCGGTGCCGACCATGCTGACGCAAAATCATGTCAATGTCATCGCGGGTTTTCTCGGGCAGACCACGGCGTTCAAAAAGGATTTGATCAAAAAACACGTGGTGATTCTCGGACAAAAGGAAGGCACGGAAGAGGTGAAGTACCTGCACGGCAATTTCGGCCGGGGGACGTTCACCTGGTACGGCGGACACGACCCGGAGGATTATCAGCATCGCGTGGGTGACCCGCCGACGGATTTGTCCCTGCACAAAACCAGTCCCGGCTATCGTCTCATTCTGAACAACATTCTCTTCCCGGCGGCGAAGAAAAAGCAACAGAAGACATGATGCTCAATCTGAAGGGCGCGACAAACGCGGCGTGGGCACGCGTGGCGGTGGAGCAACTCGATGTGCTGCTCAGCGATCATGCGCATTGCGAGAAAAAGGCGGCCGCGGCCGCCATCGCCTTTATCAACCGCTATCCCATGCTTCCGGCATTGGTGGATGCGATGACCGCACACGCGCGGGAGGAACTCGATCATCTCGATCGCGTGCATCATGTGCTGCGTGCCCGCAACGCCGCAATGGTGCGCGACACCGCCGATCCGTATGTCAACCAACTGCTCGCACTTGTGCGACGCGGCGAACCGGCCTATCAGCTCGATGCCTTGATCTGCGCGGCCCTGATCGAGGCCCGCTCCTGCGAGCGCTTTCAATTGCTGATTGACGCGTTGCCCGCCTGCGAGGAGCGCCGGTTGTTCGAGGAACTCATGCCGTCCGAGGCCCGACATTACGCGATGTTCATGCACTTCGCCCGCGAATGCTCCTCGGCGCGCGAAGCCGAAGGGCGCCTCGAGGAATTGTCGCTGCTCGAAGCCGACATTGTGCGCGCGCTGCCCAACGAGCCGCGCATGCACGGATGAGTGACCGCTCCGGCGGATTTCGGACATAACTATCCATCACCACTCGCGTTCGGGAATGGTACAATGATGCCCGCTTCCCTCACCTTGCCTCTCGTGTTCGCAATGCTGTTCACGCCGCTGTGCATCGCATCGGCCCAGTATCGCGACACGCCCATACACGTCTCGAATGCTTGGCAATCCGATTCACTCCGTGGCGACGTCCCTCCCGAAGTGCAGCCCTCCGCGGGCGAAAAACTGCTATGGCTCGCCGGAGCATCCATCACCTTCTCCCTGTTCGATTTTGTGGCATTCAACCATGTCCGTGCCACGGGGGCGTCGATGCCCGCCTATCGCGTGTTGCAAACAATGGTGCAGGCGGGGATAAGCTGGATTCTCTACGAGTACGCCGGGCTCCCCACAGCGGTGGCATTCAATATCGCCTGGTGGACGTGGAGCATGGACGCGCTGTACTATGTTTATGCGGACACGCTGGATATCGAGAAGCACGGTTGGGAGCCACGTGGTTCCTTCGAAACCAACATCATGGGAAATCGCTGCACCTGGGCATGGTGGACTCCGGTCGGCATCGCGCAGGGCATGAACAACAAGAAACCGATAGCGGGCGACACGCTCATGGCGCAAATGCTGCTGGGAGCCGCATTGGCCATCACTGTGACGGTGACATTGTAATCCGGCCTCCCGGTCGGATGAAGCACAGGAACGTACGGCCGGGCGCCACGGCCAATGCACCGTGGCGGGCACGCGGAATGTTACGCGTCGGGCTGCTGTGCGCGGTAATCCGCGATGGCCTTCCGCAACGTGTTCCGCGAGGCCTCCGCGCATTCATATTTATTCTCGGGAATACCTTCGAGGAAGCCGATAATATCGGGCACATCGAGACGCTCGGCTTCGTCCACGTGCATGCCGATGATCATGTCCGTCATGCCCGAAGCGGAGGCCTGTAGACCCGCGCACCCGGCATACTGGAATACGGCGTCGACGATGATGTCGCGTTCGATGCGCAGCGAGAGCATCAGAACATCACCGCACTGCGCCTGATGCCGCACGTGCGCGGTGGGTGTGGGCATGTCGCCGATGTGCAATTCGCGATCAAGAATATCAATGGCTTTGGGAGAATAACCGAGGGCCTCGAGAAATTCCTTCCGTGTGCTGTCCATGGTGTGCTCCTCGAAGGTGCGGGGTGAAGCGGGCGGGGTGTTTCGCGCGATGTATGCAGTTGTTTCACGCGCGCGAAATCCATAGCTTTGTAAATCTAGCTGTTTTCACGAAATATTGGTACCTGCGGAGAAGAGCATGAGTGTACTCATCGACAAAAAAAGTCGTGTGATCGTCCAGGGATTCACAGGATCGGAAGGCACGTTTCACGCGCAGCAGATGATTGAATACGGAACGAAGGTCGTGGGAGGTGTGACGCCCGGCAAAGGCGGCAGCGAACATCTCGGTTTGCCGGTGTTCAACACGGTGAAGGATGCGGTGGCGAAGGCCAAGGCCAATGTGTCCGTGATCTTCGTGCCTCCCGTGGCCGCGGCGGATGCGATCATGGAAGCCGCCGACGCGGGTATCGCGCTCATCGTCTGCATCACCGAAGGTATTCCCACGCGCGACATGGCGCGTGCGTTCGAGTTCGTGAAACAGAAGGGCGTGCGTCTCATCGGACCGAATTGCCCGGGCATCATTTCACCGGGAAAAGCCAAGGTGGGCATCATGCCGGGCTTCATTCACAAGAAAGGACACGTGGGTGTGGTTTCCCGCAGCGGAACCTTGACCTACGAAGCGGTGAATCAGCTTTCCGAACTGGGTATCGGGCAGAGCACGTGCATCGGCATCGGCGGCGATCCTATCATCGGCACGCAATTCGTCGATGCGCTGATGCTGTTCAACGAGGATCCCGAGACGGATGCCGTGGTGATGATCGGCGAAATCGGCGGAACCGCCGAGGAGGAAGCCGCCGCGTGGGTGAAGAAACACATGACCAAGCCGGTCGTGGGCTTTATCGCGGGCCGCACCGCTCCGCCGGGACGTCGCATGGGTCATGCCGGTGCCATCATCGCTGGCGGCAAAGGCACCGCGGCCGAGAAAATGAAAGCCATGAAGCAGGCCGGCATCCATGTGGTGGAAAATCCCGCCGTGATCGGTGTGACCGTTGCCAAGGCATTGGGTCTCGAGGAAATGGGACAGAAACGGCCCAACGGAAAGTAATAGCCGCTATCGCGGTTTCGAACGTAAGCACAAAGGGCGCGGATTGACCTCCGCGCCCTTTCCTGTTTCCACGATGCCGGGATTTCAACGGGATTTCACAAAAATCTGCGTGAAGTACAACGTGCCGCTGCTGTTCTTCACAACACCGATGCCGGTGAGATCGTAATTCCCC
Organism: Bacteroidota bacterium; assembly: GCA_035914695.1. Lineage (GTDB taxonomy): Bacteria > Bacteroidota > Ignavibacteria > SZUA-365 > SZUA-365 > JAOSJT01. Next base: position 4,977 of record JAMIQH010000374.1, read on the forward strand.
TCAATATTCTGCCGATGCCCGCTGCTGTTGAGCCAACCGGTCACCGCCTGCGAAGCGGGATCGGTGAAGCCGAAGTTGAACGCCACATTTTCTCCGGCGCCCGCAACAGTGATGCTCTCTCCGATATTCTGTACCCGTTGCTGAAAACCATCGTGGCCGAAGCCCACCGTATTATTCGCCATGTTGCCGCTGTGCGCACGCGCTTCCTTCACTACGACCTCGTTGCTGACAAGCGCGGACAGCCCCTTGCCAGCACGGTGTTGGTTGATGAGCGATAGCACCCGCGCCTCGATTTCGGTCTCGGGTGGGGTGACTGGCGGTTGCGGTCCAGGATCATCCTCGGAACACGATGCGAGCAGAGCCGCAATGAATACAAGGCCAAGGAGCGAGGCCCGATGAAGGTAAAGAAGCATCCGTGACTGCTGCATAAGGTTTCCGGCTGTTTGGAAAAATTAAAATGCTCCGAGTACTGCGGATTTGCAAGAATTATTGAAACATGACCCGATGGTTCGTCGTGCCATCATTGGTCGTCACGCGCAAAAAATGGATACCGGCCGCGCAACCGCTCGTCGTGAGCGGAAGCGCGATGCTGCTCGAAGGCACGTGGCCGTGGAAAACGTCGAGCCGCTTACGGCCCAGCACGTCGTACAATTCCACCGAAATCAGACCGGGTGCTGAAAGTTGCAACGTGATTGTCCCACTCTGCTGGATGGGATGTGGATGCACCTCGATCAGCACCGAGGCGGGAGCCGTCTCACTATGCACGCCGCTGGTGTTGTCGGGTAAAAGCATTCGCGCGGCACTCCACGGACCGGCGCCAGCCGGATTGTCCGCACGAACGCGCCACCAAAGCGCTTGCTGCTCCGATGGTGCGGGCAGCGTGACAGCGGTGGACGAAATCTGCGGAATTTCGTGGGCATCTGTGACGAACGTGGAGTCCTCCGCGGTTTGCAGCGTGTACCACATAGCACCCGGTACAGGATTCCAGACGAAATCCACCGTTGCTGCGACCGCGCGTGATTGATGAGACGGCGAAATCAGCGCGGGTTCCACAAGCACGGCCCTGCGGCCGGAGGCGATCAGAATTTCATCCACCCACATCCGCTGATCCACCGGCGAACCGTCGCCGATGTACGGTGCCACGAGAAATTGATTGAACGCCATATCCGGATGCTGGCCCGTGCGCAGCAGCACTCCCGGAGCGTCGACCACAAGCTGTCCATTCACCCACAGGCGCAGCAGTCCGTCAGGGATGCCGACACCGTCGACGATGCTGTTGAGATGGAAGAGCGCTTCGACGAAATGCCACCGGTTTTTTTCGCGCGCACCTGCTTCGTCCGAGAACATGATCTCGGCTGCCGCCCACACCTTGCCGTTGCGATGCGTGGAGCCCGCGCGGTAGCAATCGCCCGCCGGATAGGCGTCGCCCGAACCATTGCAGCCCGCCACGGCACGCCGCTCGGTGACGCCGGTGAGATCCACGCCGATGTTCGCCTCGTCGATATTCAGTGCGTCCTGAATGGCGAGCAACGGGCGTCCTTCGTTTTGCTCGATATAGGTGGTGAGATGCGTGGCTGCCGGCCCAATCCACTGATGGTCCACCGTGGTGATGAAGTGGAACTCGTGGGGATGGTAGGGACGATTCGAACCTTCCCAATTCGCGCTGTATTTCACCCAATAGCTGAGATACACTGCTGTGGCAGGTGAAAAAAGGTAGCGCGCCGCGCCGCCGCTGGTGGGTGTGCTGGCTCCTTGCGTGAAGCGGAATTCGAGCGCGGATGTGCCGCCGGGCAGCGATTCCGTCGATGTCAATTGAAGACCGGTGTTGTCGTACCAGCCGCGTGCGGTGAAATCGGGCTGCTCACAGGGTTCGTGCAGCAATACGGCAGGCGCTGTCTGCGCCGTGAGAGAGTGCGGTGCAGACAGCAGCAGCAGGAACGCGAGCGGGTGGCATACCA
>JAMIQH010000375.1:0-5878 GCA_035914695.1 Bacteroidota bacterium
TACCATCTGGACGCGACGACACTGCCGAGCGGCGTGTACCTCTACCGCCTCGAAACCCCGACGTTCAACGACACCAAGCGCATGGTGCTCTCGCGCTAGACGCGGTGTCGACACAACCTGTCCAACGAGGGGCGCCACGCGGCGCCCCTCGTCGTTTTCAACGCAAGGACGCAGGAACGCAAGGATGCAGGAACGCAAGGACGCAGGAACGCAAGGACGCAGGAACGCAAGGTCGCAATGGCGCCAGGACGCAAGAAACCTCGCGTCTTGGCGCCATTGCGTTTTGGCCGATCAATCGAGATCGAAACACCACACCTTCGCGTGAGGCCTCCCAATCGATCCTTCGCGTGCAACGTAAACCAGCCAGCGGACAACGGACGGAGAATGGCGAGCGAAAAAGGCGGAGACTTCATCGGACGCACCCCCACACCATACCTTCGCGTCTTCGCACCTTCGCGTGAGTGTTCCCTTTCGCGTCTTCGCACCTTCGCACCTTCGCGTGAGTGTGTTCCCCCTCGACGTTTTCAACGCAAAGGCGCAGAGATGCAAAGATGCAGGGTTCCTTGCGTCTTTGCGCCATTGCGTTTTAGCCGATCAATCGATATCGAAACACCACACTTTCGCGTGAGTGTCCCCCATCGCGCGTTCAAAAAAAACGGTCCCCGAAGGGACCGTGTGACACATCGAAGCGAGGTGAAATCAGTGCATCGCGCCCGTGGGCGGTACACCACTGAACATCTGACCGGGATCCTGCGCGACTTTTATCTCTCCGAACTTGCGTTCGAACTTGTCGATATTGTCGCGCAGCGCATTGAGCAGCGATTTGGCATGTACAGGCGTCATCACCAGACGGGCATGCACCTTGGCCCGGGGAATCCCCGGTAGCACACGCGTGAAGTCAATGACGAACTCCGCGTTCGAATGCGTGATAATGGCCAGATTCGAATAAATGCCCTCGGCCTCGGCGGGGCCGAGTTCGATGTTGACCTGTTGCTGGCCGTGCATTTCGGGATTGATGTCGCTCATGCCAATTCCTGTGATGTTATTTGTTGCGGAGAGCGTCGGCCTTCGCGAAAGCGTCGGCGGCTTCCTTCGTCATGCCGATAGTGGCGTAGAATTTGCCCGCGAGATCCCAGTTGCCAGCGATGTCCGGCTGGAGTTTCAGCAGTGTTTCAAGCGAAGGAAGGCCTTTTTTCACGATAGCTTTGTATTCTTCCGCTTTCGCATTGGATTCGTCGCCCTGATTGGCATCGCGCACGGCGATACCCCAGCGCAAGTAGGCCACGGTGAGATTGTAAAACGCGCTGGAATTCTTCGGATCGAGATTCGTGGCATTCGTGAGATATTTCGTCGCATCCTCGAACTGGCTCACCTGCAGCAAGGCCGTTCCGGCGGCATACTGGGCGCTGGCATCCTGCGCGTTGTTGTCGGCGTATTGCTTGAATTTCGTCACCGCTTCAGTCACGCGGTCGGCGGCGATGTAGGCGTTGAGCAATTCATTGTTCAGTTCGGCGCTTTCCGGAAACTTGGTCACGGCTTCGTTCAGCAGCGTGATGTTTTCGTTGTATTTCGCCTTGGATTCGGCTTCTTTGCCTTCGCGCTTGAGTTCGGCGGCCTTGCTGTTGTTGAGCTGGCCCAGCGCGGAGTAGGCATCGGCGGTGGGATTCTTCTTGATCTGCGTTTCGAGCGGCTTCATCGCTTCATTCGCTTTACCCGAGCCCATCAAGGCATACGCCTGGTACACGTAGGCGTTGTAACGCGCCGAGCTGTCCGGCTCGAGCAGCACCGCGGCCTGGAAAGCGTCGGCGGCCTCTTTGTACAGCGCCTCGTCCTTCTTCACCTGGGCTTTCTTCAGGGTATTTGCTCCATGATTGAAGGCCTGACCCCAGAAGTAATAGGAATTCTGATCGATATCCGTGGTCTTGCCGAATTCGCGGGCCTTTTTCCACGACTCCTGCAATGCCATGTACTGCTTCTTTTCGCCCTGAATGATGCCGAGCCAGTACCAACCCTCGGCGCTGTTGGGCTTTTCCTTGACTTCCTTTTCGAATGCTTCCAGCGCCTTGTTCAGCTTCTCCTCGCTCTTGCTCGATTGGTATTGCTGATAATACAGCTTCCCGCTGGTGATGTTCGGCGACGAGCACTGGAACCCCATGCTGGCGAGTGCGAATACCGCGGTGATCAGCAGCGCAGCGGTGGGGAGATAACGGTGTTTCATGGTGTCCTCAAGTGAATGGATCGTGGGCGAATGGATTGCCATACAACACATCAACTTACCGAATAGCACCCGCAAAGGCAAGGAAGAGGAAATTCCCCTCCGCCTCGCGGAAATGCTCCGGCGATCCACACGCCGTGATCTGTCCGAGGCCGCGCGAGGGAAAAATTCTCCACCTAAGCAACTATTTTCCAAGAAGATACGATATTTGAAGATGTGGAAAATTGCCGGAATTCGCCTATATTGGACACAAAGGTGCCGGAAATGAAACTGTTCGGTAACGATAAACGCAAACCCATTCTCGGATCGCTCCGCAAGGCGGCTCCGCCGCCACCGGCTGTGGCGCAACGACAGAAACTCGATGCGCTGCTGGCGGTGTGTCGCATGAATATCGCCACGCTGGACGAGGATATGATCGCGCGGGCCTACGCGTTCATGCTGCAAGCCCATCGCGAGCATATCCGCAAATCGGGCGAGCCCTACGCCACGCATCCCTATGCCGTGGCCATGATCGTTGCCCAGGAAATTCCCCTCGACGATGTGTCAGTCGCCGCCGCCTTGCTGCACGATGTGCTGGAGGATTGCGAGGAGTACAGCTATGAGGATCTGGTGGAGGCGTTTGGTCCCACCATCGCCGACATCGTCGAAGGTGTGACCAAGATTTCCACCATTCTCGTCAGCATGGAAATCACCAAGGCGGAAAACTACCGCAAACTGATGGTGTCCATGGTGAACGACATCCGTGTCATCCTGGTGAAATTCGCCGATCGTCTCCACAATATGCGCACGCTGGAATTCATCGGCGAACAGAAGCGCCTGCGCATTGCGCGCGAAACCCTCGACGTGTACGCCCCACTCGCGCATCGCTTCGGCCTAGGGCGCATCAAGTGGGAGTTGGAAGACCTCTCGCTCAAACACCTCCATCCCGAGGATTATCGGCGCCTCAAGAATCAGATTGCGGAAAAACGCCACGACCGCGAGGATTACATCGAGCGCTTCTGCCGGCCGCTGCGCGCCGAATTGGAAAAGGTGAAGCTGAACTTCGAGTTGAGCGGACGCCCGAAGCACATGTTCAGCATTTACAAGAAGATGGTGGAGCGGAACAAGACCTTCGACGAAATCTACGACCTCTTCGCTATTCGCGTCATCCTCGACACCACCGAGGAAAAGGATTGCTATCTCGCCTATGCGGTGGTGTGTGAAGTGTACACGCCCATTCCCGAGCGCTACAAGAACTATATCGCGCTGCCCAAACAGAACGGCTACAAGTCCATTCACACCACCGTGCTCGGGCCCGATGGCAAAATGGTCGAGGTGCAAATCCGCACGCGCGAAATGCACGAAATCGCGGAAAAAGGTATCGCCGCGCATTGGGCCTACAAGGAAAGCACCACCGCTAAAGGCAGCGCCTTCGAAAACTGGATACGCTGGGTCCGCGAAGTGCTGGAAAGTCCGCAAGCCGCCGCCAGCGAAGAGGAAGGCGCGCGGCAATTGCTGGATAATTTCCGCCGCAATCTCTATCAGGAAGAGATTGTTGTGTTTACCCCGAAAGGCGAACTCATCGTGTTGCCCACCGGTGCCACGCCTGTGGACTTCGCATTTGAAATCCACAGCGAAGTCGGCTTGCATACCATCGGCGCGAAGGTGAACGGACGCATCGTCCCGCTCAACCGCAAGCTGCACAGCGGCGATCAGATCGAAATCATCACCTCGCGCAACCAGTTCATCAGTGCGGACTGGGAGCAGAACGTGGTGACGCACAAGGCAAAGGTCGCCATCCGCCGCTTCGTCAACGAGCAAACAAAGCAGATCGTCGAAAAAGGCCGCGAGAAGTGGGAACGCAAGGCGAAAAAGCTCAAGCTCCCCCTGGATGAGGGACCGCTGATCAAGGCCGCGCAGGAACTGAAGTTCCCCGGACTCTCGCGCATGCTCGTCGCGCTTGCCAAGGACGAGATTTCCGTGGACGATATTGCCGCAGCGGTACTGGCAAAGCCCGCCGACGACAGCACCGACCTCGCGCTGCCCGTGCGCGATCAGCAGCAGGTGTTTGAGGAATTTGCCCAGGCCGCGCGCAGCGAGCGCGGCATCGCCATTGAGGGCGAAACCACCAATATCGAGTATGACTTCGCTCGCTGCTGCAGCCCCTTGCCTGGCGATGACATCATCGGCTTCGTCACACTGGGCCGTGGTATCAAAATCCACCGGCGCAGCTGCCGCAACATCCAGCGGCTGATACATGACGACGAGGCCTCCAGTATGCGGGACCGCCTCATCGAGATTTCCTGGCCCGCCGATGGCTCGGTGGATTATCTCGGCGGTATACGCATCGAGGGCGACGACCGACCTGGTATTCTCAACGAAATCGCACTCGCGGTCACCAGTTTCCAGAATACAAACATTCGCAGTGTCAATATCGAAACCCATCAATCGCAGTTCAGTGGTTCCGTGCTGGTGTCGGTGCGCAGTCTCGAACATCTGGAACGACTGATCGAACGATTGAAAAAAGTCAAGGGTGTTTCGGTGGCCGAGCGCTACATCGAAATGACCTGAGCACATGGAGTATGCATGAAACACAAAATCCCCACTCTCACCCGAAAGGATATTGCCCGCCTCGTCGCACATCAACTCGCCATGAAGACCAATGAAGCGGATGAAATCGTGGATGCCGTGCTCGCCTCCATCCGCGACCTGCTCATGTCCGCCGATCCCGAAATCCGCCTCGAGGTCCGGGACTTCGGTGTGTTCGAGGTGAAACTCACACGCGCCAAGCCCCGCGCACGCAATCCCAAGACCGGCGACCGCGTGTTCGTGCCCGCGCGCAGGAAAACGCATTTCAAGCCCAGCAAATTGCTCAAGGCCTTTCTCACGCGGCCGCTCAACAAGGATGTCGAAACCTTGCTGCTCGCGGACATTGAACATGATCGCGTGCACGCGCATGCCATTGTTTCGGATGACACGCTTGTCCACTAAAGGCCGCGTGCTGGCCATCGATCACGGCGAGGTGCGCCTGGGACTCGCCCTCTCCGATGAATTGGGGATGATCGCCTCCGGAGTCGGAACCATTCCCAACAACGACGACACGCTGCGCGTCATTGTCGGCATGGTCGCGGAGCGCGACGTGCGCCGTGTGGTGGTGGGTTTGCCGTTGCAACTGTCTGGCGACGAAGGCGACAGCGCGCGACGTGCCCGCGCCTTTGCGGACGCGTTGCGGCAGCAACTGGCCATCCCCATCGATCTGGTCGACGAGCGCTTCACCTCCTCGCTGGCCACGCAGGCCATTCGCGATATGGGTGTGGGCCGGAAAAAGCGCCGGGAAAAAGCGAAAGTGGATGAAATCGCCGCCATCATCCTCCTGCAAGGCGTGCTCGACAGCGGCCGCTGACAGTGATCTACCCTGGTCGATCACCGGGTTTCAAATTCAATTGCAACACAGAGGACGCTGAGGGCGCCGAGGGCACGGAGGAATGGTTAATCCCAGATCGGTCATTGGCCTTCGGACTCTAATGGCGGTCATTAGAGAATGGTTCTCGTAACTTATTCGGTTGCTTATAGTTACGCGTGTGGAACTCTCGAAGAAATGGACGATATTTCGCGGAAGAAAAACATCCCCGTGCGAGGGTGGCAATGAAGGTCGGATCCTTGGATATCGAATTCACCAATCGG
>JAMIQH010000376.1:0-6806 GCA_035914695.1 Bacteroidota bacterium
CTGTCACTCGTTGAAGCTACGCATTCGCAGGTGGAATGTCAATCGGGGAGAAATTTCTGCGCATCGCATGTATACGACGGCAGAGATGCGAAGGCAATCCCTCACGCGAAGGCGCGAGGTCGCGAAGACGCGAAGGCAATTCCTCACGCGAAGACGCGAGGTAGCGAAGGCGCGAAGGATTGTTTGAAGCGCATTCCACAGGGGTTGTGCCATTGCCGATGCGGTAGCGCCGGGCAGCGGACCGTGGCCACCTTTTCCCCTTTCACACCCGGATTCGAATGCGCTCAACGCGCAGGGATTGTAGCAAACGCAGGGACGCAAGGGCGCGAGGACGCAACGCCAATGATCTACTCCGGGTTCTCCGTGTTGACGCAGCCGTCCGTGTGCTCGGCGTTCCGGCGCAGCCGTCCGTGTGCTCGGCGTTCCGGCGCAGCCGTCCGTGTGTGCGGCGTTACTGACGGAAGCGACCTGAGCAGTGGGCAGCGCGCATGTGCGCGTTGCGGGCGTCAGCGTTTCAGGAAGGTGTGGCGCTGCGGGGGAGCGTCGCGCGTCTCGACGAGAAGGAGATACATTCCAGGCGCGAGATCACCGATGTACAAGGGTGCTACGGTCCCGTCCAGGTCGCGCAGGAGCGTGCCGAGCAGTGTGTACAGGCGCAACCGTCGCGGCGTGGATGCTGCGGGAAGCCAGAGCCAGGTGTCGGCGGGATTGGGCCAGGGCCGCGCATCGACCGGACGCACCGCCGTGATACCTTCGCCGCCCAGAACGACGCACGGTGTGGCGAGGAAGCCCGGATGATAATGCATGTCGATGAAGCGCAGGACAATACCGGCCAGCGAATCCGCAAAGGCGCGTCGCTGCGCGGCATCGAAGCGGATGGCACTGTAGAGTTCCATCTGCATCGCGTCGATGCGTCCCTGCTTGCGCGATCCATGCGCAGCGGTGTTGTAGCCGCCATCGTAATACTCGTCACCTTCGAGCGGGAATGGATCCTGCATGGACGGCACGGCCGGGTAGCCCGCCGTGGATAGCAGGGTGCCGAAGCTGTATGGGCCACGCAGCAATTCCGCATGCGTCAATCCGACATGGTTGTTCCCCGCCAACGCGCGGATGGCGCTGTAACCGCGATAGGTGGCGGTGTTGAGCACGCTGTCGCTCTTTCGCAGACTGGACGCGGAGAGAAGGTATCCCAATTCGATGCGCTGTTTCTCATGACCGTGACCGTGAAGATCGAGGAACAGCCCGCCGCCGTAAGCACGCAGCATGGCCGCCTTCGCGCTGTCCACGAAGGCGTGGTAGGCGCGCCACAGGGGTTCTTTCGCCGCCACGCTGTCCGTGGCTTCGGGAAGATCGCGGTTCATATCCAGCTTGCGCCGGTGCAGGAGATTGATCACCACATGCGGCGAACAGCCGGTGCGTGCGCGATAGGCGAGGATGAACTCCCGCGCCAGTTCCTGCGTGTAGCTGTCGCGGAGATAGCTGCATCCCTCGCAGTCGCGGTCGGGCAAGGAATCCGGCGCGAGCGCGCCTCCGTGTGGTACCGAAAGCACGAAAGGCGCATCGCCCGCATGGTATTCGATTGCGCGCGCCGCGTCGTGATACACCTCACCCGCCACATACGGCTGCGCAACGATAGCGGCCGTGCAACCAAGCGACAGCAGGCAGGTGGCGAAGAGAGCTGTCGTGTAACGCATGTGAGACCCGGACAGTGCTGCCATGACTCAGAGCAGCATCAGCACACCGTCGATGCCGCCGATGCGCTCGCGGCGCCAGAGGGCGGTTTCGGCGGACTCGACAAAAATGGTGATGCGAAAGGAGGAGTAAGTCTGTTTCGATGAAGGAATTTCCTCGATGTGGAAACTCCCCTCTCCTTGCAGCTCCTCCAGCAGCAAATGCAAACGCGCATGGAAGGACGAGGTGGACTTCGCGATGACGGTCATGCGGTAGTTTCCGGGAAACACATGGTGCTCGCGGATCACGGCGAGCGTTTCCTCGCGTGTCAGTCGCCGTTGCAGTGGGTTATCGTTCATGCCCCAAGGTACGCAGGCGCTGCCGAAGCTGCAACGCGGCGCGAGGTGGATGGCGAATACTTGTGGTGGGTAAACACTCGCGCGTAGTGGTAGGCGGCAGTCGTACAAACGGAATAATCATCGGCGCAATTCGTAACCCCGGAATCGCGCCTGATCAGGGATCCCACATGGTGGATAACGGAGCTATCGATGGGACCCCACTGCGCTCTCCGATGCCACAACACCGATACAAGAAACGCCACCGCTCGGAAGCGGTGGCGTGGGAGAGCGGGCGGGAAAAATCAGGAATGCGCTACGGCGTCGCCGGATGCGTCGGGGACCGCGGCGTCGGACGTCCGGCTCCCGTGCGCATGCACCAATACGATTTCGGGCATCAGCGCGCCCGCCGAGCCCCGGCCGAGGCCGGAGAGAAACACCGCGATGTAATACGCGGCCGTGGCGCCGAGGCCGAGCGCGAAGGACCACAACTCCTTGCGCATGATGCCGGGATCCCAGGCGTACATGCCCACGAACACGCCGGCGAGCAGCAACAGCAGAGGAATGCCGTAGAGCAGACCGGCGGCGGCGAACAGCGACTCGCCGCGAATCACGAAGCGCACGGTGTCGCCCGTGCTCACGCCGAATGGATCGCGCACATCCACGGACTGCGCCTCGTCGGGAGTGTTCTTGCAGAAAATTTTCGCCGTGCATTCCTCGCAGGCGTCGGATTGCGCAACGGCGACGGTCGCGCGTCCGCGTGCCGTCGCCGTGACAATGCCTTCCTCGTACATATCCTCGCCACGCATGGCGGTTTCCTTTCCTTCCGCGATGCGGAGCTTATTCGCTTTCGGTGCTTGCGACGGCGGCCTGCTCCTCGACATGCTTCGCATAAGCATCCTTGAGATAGCAGATCGCACTGGTTTTGCATTTGTCGAAGGGAATTTTATCGGGATCGAAGTTGTCCCAGTTGATCACGGCGAGTCCGTCCTGCATCACGATACCACCATCCGATTTCCGCGCGCAGATGCCGCAGCCGATGCAGGCCACATCGCACACGGCCTGGGCGGTCTTCGGATCGTAGTGATTTTTGCAGAACACGAACACTTCGCGGTTGATCGGGTGCATTTCGATGATGTTGCGCGGGCAGGCCTTTTCGCACATGGCGCAGCCGGTGCACAGTTCATCGATCACCACGGGCAGGCCGTTCTCGTTGAGGTGAATGGCGTTGAACTGGCATGCCTCCACGCAATCGCCGCCGCCCATGCAGCCGTACTGGCACAGCTTGCTGCCGCCGCTCACGAGATCCATGGTGGCGCAGCTTTGCGGGCCGCGGTACTCCACGAGCTTCTTCGCCGCTTCGATATTGCCGCCGCGGCAGAGCACGCGGGCAACGATTTTCACCGAAGTATCGGCTTCGATGCCCAGCAAGGCGGCAATGGCATTGGCCACATCCTGGCCGCCCACGGGACAGCCGTTGACCTTGGCGCTTCCGTCCACCACATTCACGGCGAAGTCGTAGCACCCCGCCTTGCCGCAGGCACCGCAGTTGGCGCCGGGCAGCACCTCGTTGATTTCGCCGATGAGGGGATTCTCCTCCACGCGCAGTTTCTTGTCGGCGATGGCAAGCGCGCCCGCGAAGACGAAGCCCAGGCCGCCCATTGTGGCAATCGCAATCAGGAAATTGATATCCATGTCGTTCTACCTTTGAATATGCCTGTCGAAACCGGGCGTGCTGCTCACACGGCCGCGGTCGTCGACGATCATTCCATCAATATGTTGTTGACGTCGAAGAAATTCCATGCCCTTGGACGGCCCCATCACAAACACAGCGGTGGCGAGGGCGTCGGCGGTCATATCGTCGGGAGCGAGTATGGTCACGCTCCGGCAGCCGCGAGCGGGTTGGCCCGTGGCGGGATCGAAAATGTGATGGTAGCGCTGTCCGTTCACTTCGAAATACTGCTCGTAGTCTCCGGACGTGGCGATGGCACGGCCGTCGCTGCGCAGTGCCGCCACGAGGCGATGCTGTTCGCGCGGGTGCTGCACGCCCACAATCCATTGGCCTCCGGTGCAGCGCACTTCGCCGCCGGCGTTCACCAGCGCGTCGTTCGCACCGTGGTTCCGCAGCACGGCCACCGCGCGATCCACGCCGTACCCTTTGGCGATGGCGCCAAAGTTGATTCCCACGCCGTTGGCGAGTCGCACGGTATTGCTGTCGAGCAGCGTCACATGCCGCCAGCCGCTGCGTTCGCGCGCCTCGCGCAGGACGTCCGGCGCGGGAATGCCGGGAGCGTCGCCTCCGAAGCCCCACGCCTCGACGAGGCGCTCGATGGCGATGTCGAAGGCGCCGTCGCTGCCGCGCCACAGCGTATCGCAGCGGCGCAGCAGCGCATGCAACTCGTCGGGCAGCACGGCCACAGTGTCGCCCGCATGATTCAGCCGCCAAACCGGTCCGGCCACGTAGGTGGAAAACAGCGTATCCACGCGGCGGATTTCGGCGAAGGCCGCGTCCATTGCGGGACGGGCCTCCTCCTCGCTCATGCCGCGCAGCTGTATTTCCACCACGGTGCCCATGGCGATTTGCGTGCGCGTCACCACGGCATCGCGCTCCGTATTCCACCGCCGCGCCACGACAAAGGCCACGGCGGCGACCACCAGCAGGTAGCCGACCAGGGTGATGGGATGACGGAATATGCCGCGCGCGTTCATCGGTGATTTACGAAGCGTGTATCGGAAATGTCGTCACCGGCGCTCAGGCCTGCTCGACGCGCAGCAGCACGCGGTTGGGCGCGCAGGCGATGACTTCGCCCGGCATGGCCACGGCGCCCTGCCGACGGCAGAGTTCGTGGCGGCAGCTTGCGCTGTGCACATGCGCGCTGTGCGAGGACACGGTGATGCCCGTGCGGCCTTGCGGGCCGTCGACGCTGATTGTGCGCGTATGGCGCATGGCGATTTTATCCACCACGCCGCGTTCGTTTTCGACAACCAGCACGCGCTCGCCCGCGAACAAGGCGGCCAGTGGTGCTTCGTCCACATACTCGGCGCTGAGCATCAGACCGGCGGGCGCGTTGCGCAGGGAGGCGCGCAGCGACACGAGGGCGCCGTTGAAATCGCGCGACGGATCGTACACGCGCTTGTTGTCGTCGTGCAGCAACACGTCGGCGGGCACGCTGTGTCCGAGGCGCGAAACGCGCACCACGAGGCGCTTGCCCGACAGCGGCGACGAGCTCGTGCCCATGGCCCCGCGCACCACGGAGGCGTAGCTTGCCGGCGCGTGCACCACGGGAGCGAGCCCGCGGGCGTCCTTCGGCAGCTCGGCCACGAAGGCGCGCAGCGTGGCGGCGATCATGCGGTCGTCGTCCGGAATGAAGCCGTGCAGGGCGAAGCGCTGCGCGGACGAGCGCGGCAGCAATTGCGCCGCACCGGCGCCGGTGCCCGCCGCCACCGCCGTCAAACCGGCGATTTTAAGAAAGGATCTGCGAGAAATCATTGTATACTCCTTACTGCGATTCGCTGTGTTAGACGGTGATCATACCTGCGAAGCCCATGAACGCCAGGGCCAGCAGACCCGCGACGATCAGGGTGATGGGAGCGCCCTGGAAGGCCTTCGGCACGTTGGCGAGTTCGAGTTCCTCGCGAATGCCTGCCATGATGCTGATGGCCAGGGTGAAGCCCGCGCCCGCACCGATGCCGAACACGATGCTCTCGATGAAATTGTATTCCTTGAGCACGATGAACAGCGCCAGGCCGAGAATGGCGCAGTTGGTGGTGATAAGCGGCAGGAAAATGCCCAGCGCACGATACAGCGGCTGACTCACTTTCTTGATCACCATTTCCACGAACTGCACCAGCGCGGCGATGACGAGGATGAAGGCCGCGTAGGAGAGATACTCGACATGATAGGGCACGAGTATGAGGAAGTAGATCAGCCAACTCGCGATGGCGGTGAGCACCAGCACGAAGGTGGTGGCCAGACCCATGGGGAAGGCCGACGACAACTTGTTCGACACGCCGATGAAGGGACAAATGCCCAAGAAGTAGGCGAGGACGAAGTTGTTGATAAGCGTTGCGGAGATGAAGATCAGCAGCAGTTCCATGCGTCAACCCTCCTTCACGTCGGTAAGTGCGAGATTGGCCTGCTCCATGTGCCGTGCGACGAGAGCTTCCTCTTCCTTGTTCTTCTTCCTGTTGAGCAGCGCATTGATGGCGCCGAGGCACAGTCCGAAGGTGAGAAAGGCGCCGGCGGGAAGTACCATCACCAGCCAGGGCTCGAACGCGTCGGGCAGCACCTGCACACCCAGCAGCGAACGGGAACCTAAAATTTCGCGAATGCCTCCCAGCGCCGCAAGGGCAATCAGAAAACCCGTGCCCATGCCGAGAGCGTCGAGAATGGAACGGAAGGGCCCGTTTTTCGAGGCGAAGGCCTCGGCGCGGCCCAGAATGATGCAGTTCACCACGATCAGCGGAATGTAGGGACCGAGTTCCTTGCTCATGGCCGGGAATTGCGCGCGCATCACCAAATCGACAATGGTGACGAAGGCGGCAATAATGACGATGTACGAAGCGATACGCACTTGACTCGGGATGAAGTTGCGCACCAGCGAGATGATGAAGCTCGAGAACACCAGCACGAAGGTGGCGGCGAGCGACATGGCGATGCCGTTCATGGCCGAGACCGTGACCGCCAGCGTGGGACACATGCCGAGCAACTGGCGCAGCGATGGATTTTGATCCCAAAGGCCCTTCGTGTATTCACGGACCAGACTGACTTGCTTTTTCATTTGCTCGAACCTCCCAGCG
>JAMIQH010000377.1:0-10190 GCA_035914695.1 Bacteroidota bacterium
TTATATCGCGGCGGGAACGTGCGCAACGTTGTCGCTGTCGCAGGACGCGCCTCCCGCGTCATCGTCGGTTCCGGTGATTCCATTCTCTTCATCATTTTCGGAGGTTGCCATGCATGTGTACTTTCAAGGCAACGCCCCGCCGTGTCGGGTGTTGCCGCTGACCGCCATACTGCTCGCGCTCTGCGCCGCGCCCTGGTTGGCCCGCGCGCAGGACGCCCCGGGAGCGCAACTCGACCTGCCGCCCTACCGCGTGGAATTGTGGGAAACGGTGGAGCGCCCGGATATCTGGTACTTCGGCTCGTATTGCACTTCGTTGGGCGATATAAACGCCGATGGCTACGATGACTTCGCGATTTCCTCCGAGCGCGACACCACCTTCATCTTCCTCGGGGGCAATCCTCTCAATCATCAGCATGCGTATATCGTTCGCGGAGGAAGTTCTGGCGTTGTCGCGGCGGACTTCAATTGCGACGGACGCATGGACATTGCCACATCCATCGACAATTACTGGCATACCGTTGGCGAGTATTCCCCCGAGAAGCGTGGGGCCGTTCGCATCTTTATGCAACGGGAAGGCACTCCACCCTTCCTCTGGCAGGAGGATATACTGATCGAAGGTCAACCGAACGAATTGATGGGCAAGGCCATCAACACCAATCTTCGAGGATCACTTCACACTCTGGACTTCAATGGAGATGGCTGGCCGGATCTGCTAACGAATGTAATGGACGAACGGGATTCGGTCGAACTCAAGGCGGTTCTTTTCCTCGGTGGTCCGACCCTTGATACCCAGATTGACGCAGAGTTCCTTACGCTTCACCCGCCCCGCACAGTAAACGACAAGTATGTCACTGATTTACTAAAAGGGGACATCAATGGTGACGGATACGATGACGTGATGATCGCTGGTCAAACTGGACCCGATCGTTACTGGGATGTGTATCTCGGCAACCCGTGGTCCATCACGGTGAAACCTTCGCGGGTGCTTGACGACGCCAGCGGATGGAATCCCCAAATCGCCCAAGCCGCGATAATGGACATCAATGGCGACGGCTACGCGGACCTCATCGACGCGGGAATACGCTCGTTGCACCGCCCCTACGGCGATGCCTTGGTCTTTCTGGGCGGCGCAACACTGCCGGAGCGTATTCTGCCCAACGATTCCATTCCCAATATCAACTCCTACCCCCTCGGTGATCGCGGTCCGGTGTACGCCTGTCCGGTGGGCGACATGAATGGCGACGGGTTGAACGATCTCTGTCTTTCCTGGTCACCGGAAATGCTCCCTGAACTCGGAGGATTCTTTTACTATCCAGGTGGTGCGCTCTTCCGCCGTCCACTGGGACACTTCGGGATCCTTCCTGCGATGGATTACGTGGAAGCGGTGGTTTACCCGGCGGGTGATGTCAACGGAGACGGTCTCGATGATATCATCGCTGTAGGTAGAGGTAGAGAGCAAAATCGGACCAACAGATTTCAAATCTGGATCGGCTCGCGCAAACTGAGCACCGATGTTGAAACGACTCCTCTTCCCACAGTCCTCTCCCTCGACTGCTCTCCCAATCCCCTACCCGCTTCCACGGGCGTGCTCCGCGTGTCCTTCACCGGCCCGGCCGGGAAGCCCGCCCACCTTGCCCTGCACGATCTGCTCGGGCGCTGTATACACAGCGACAGCATCACCTTCTCCCACGATCACCAGTCCACCGTGCTCAACCTCGCGGGCACGCCCCCGGGCGTGTACCTGCTTTCTCTGCGGCAACACACGACCCTGACCCATCGCACCGTTATCGTGTATTAATCGCCCCATGGAGCACATTATGAAAACTCTCACGCACCTGCTCCCGCTGCTGCTCCTCTTGCTGCCGGCGGGCATGGTTTTTGCTCAATCCCCCCCCCCCAAATGACCCTTTCCTGATCGGCGCCTACGCCGTCGCACCCGAGTGGAATTCAAACGGCAAGTGGATTGAATGGGTGAAAGGTACCCGCCCACCGCCTTTACTGGGTGGCGACGAGTTCCTGTTCCTCACGCAAACACAATTCGATCGCGCGCGCGAACTCGGTCTCAACATCGTCCACACCACTGTCGATCCTGTTGAAGTTCGCATCCCCGCGCCCAATGTGGTCCGGCAAATTTGCGATTATGCCGCACCTCCGGCGCAACCGGAACCGCTGCGCGTGAATGTGCTCGACATCAACCTGCAAAGCACGATGAAAGGAGAGCGCCTAATTCTTCATCCGGAAGCGACGGATTGCTTTGAGTCCCGTGGTAATTACTCCGTGGTACAAGCGGAGGAATTCAACGATCTACCCCTTACCGAATCGAATCTCGCCACACCCCTTCTTACCGAGACTTCAAACATCCACTGCGTCCGAATGGAAGCTGGAATGGGTATCATCGAATCCGTCACCGATTCGATGAAAAAGCAGCTCTCCATGTTCCGATTCCCCTGGGATCAGAATACGCAGCACAACAATCGCGCGTCCGGGCTCTACGTCCTCTCCGTGATCGTCCGTCTCGAGGATCCCGGTACACTGACCCAGCCGCCCGCGAATACGCCGATCATCACGGTGGAAGTGTTGACTGCCGATTCCATTCGCGACCAACAAGGACGATGCGTGCCCAAATCGTACAACTTTCCGTTGAACGAGAGCCAATTTTTCGACGCCAACAACCAGGCGACCACCGATGCGGTGGAGATTCCCATCGGTGTGCTCGAACTGTGCATGTCCGTCGATAGCGTGGTGTATTTCAGAGAAGGAACGATACGTAACCATCACTGGAACGATCTCTCAGCCGTCGGCTTCGGAAAAATCCTGAGCGGTACCGAGTTTTGGAACCTGTACCTCAATCACAAATACCTCGACACGCTCGATATTCGCGTCTCCCATTCACAGAGCGATGTGACGGTACTGCTCGACGCGGTGTGCCTGAGTTCGCCGCGGACCTTCGCCATGTTCAACCCCACGCACGAATGGGTGCAAAGCGGACCGCTGGCCGCCTGGCAGAACGTGCACGACGACTTCCTTGGCAGGTTGGAGGATATCCTCTACTCCGATGGAAACCCCAACACCGAGGTGCGTTTCATCGACGGTCCCGAGCATGGCTGGCAGAGCGGCTTCTGGCCCATGGCCGCGGTGGCGCAACAGTACGTGGCGGAGGAAAGCGAAAATCGGACGACACTGATTTGCTCGGCGGGGTACACCGAACCACCGGCGATATCGAGCGCGATGAGCGAACGCTTCGCCTCCGGCTACTACGGCTACCCCATCAGGAACTCCATCCCCTCACCCAGTCTCATGAGCACGCATCCGGGACATTATCATCATCTGCTCAATCAGCCCAACAGTCGTGGTTTCACCGACATCGCACTCCGCTATCGGAAGCATTCGGAACTTCGAAGCCTCAAGCAGAACAAATTCCCCTGGATACCCTATGTGCAGAACCATTCCAACATCTTTACCACCAATCCGCCACAGGGGCTGTACGACGATGATCCCTTGCGTGAGCCGACAGCGGCGGAGTTGCGCCTGCAATGCAATATCGCACTCGCATGCGGAGCCGACGGGGTGTACTTCTATCAGTTCGTGTCCTGGCCGTGGAGGGATACCGATCCGTATTGGCCACCGGACAGCAACAGCTGGGACGCGGCGGAGGCCGCGGATCCGCTTCTCCCGACCCATCCCGACGTCGGGTCTCTCGGGTTTCTCGACGATAAACTTGCGCCGCGTAAATCCGATTGGAACCGCGAGGTTAAATGGGACTCGGCGGTGGTGTACGTCAACGATTTTCTTCGGCCGATCGGGGAATTCGTCAAGGAACACCTCGAATGGCAGGATACAAAACTGTGGCATGTCCGAACCCATCCGCTCAACGGTGTCAGCACGCGTGTCAAGGAGGTCCAGAGCTTCAGCCTCGGCTCCACAAACGAGTGGGATCCGGCCGATTCCGTATTCGTGATCACCGCCGAGTTCAAGCATCGAAGTACCAACGAGAGCTATCTCTTCATGGTCAACGGTCGTTCGCATCACGTCGCACCAGGTCGGGGGAAACCGGGTATTCCGGAGGCCGGACAGCGGCATATCGTGGTCAAGCTGATGCCGGACACCGATCCATCGAAGCAGTGGAAGGTGACCAATGTTCTCTCCGGCGACATCTGGATCGTCCGCCCGGTCGCGAATCCCGCACTGTTCAATTTCGACAACGCCTTTGTCGACTTTCTCGGTCCGGGTGAAGCGGCGCTGTATCGACTCGAGGCATGCTCGCGACCACAGGACAATCTGCCGGATACTTTTCCCGGGAACCTCTACGTGACGCCCGATGCCAGCATGAGCTTGGGATCAAGCAACATCCACTATCTCCTTCCGGGAAAGGGGGTGTATGTCGACGGATACCTCACTGCAAACGGTTCGCAATTTCTCCAGGCAATCGAAGGGTGGTTGGGCGTGCATGCGCGAAGCGATGCAACAGTCGTGTTGAATAATTGCGTGCTTGATGGTGGTCCCGCGGTATCGGGTTCACTCGCAACGCTCAATCTCTCCGGCACGAGGATTCAGAACGTCAACCACGCGTTGTTGAGCTTCGGGGGGAACATCGCCTCCTCGCATACCGTGGCTCCGAATTGCCGAATCGGTTAGGCGTCCGTTCTTGGTCCGGTAACCAAACTACAGGGCGACAGCGCTGTATCCATCGCCAGTCCACCCCCGGGCAGTCTCGGCGTGGACGTTCGAGACGGTGCGGGGTATGTGAACCTGTTCCACAGTGACATCCTCGGCTTTTCCAAAGGGCTGCGGACTGAAGGTACCATCGTATCGAGCGATAATCCCTACAACATCCTCGAGGGTGGAAACCGGATCACGGCGCTGGACACCGTGCTTCACAGTGTCGATGGCTGGATTGAATTCGGTCGAAGCATGGGCGGATATGGCGCGAACAATTGCTTTACGCTCGTGAATTACGCCACCGGACAGCACGTCGTGAGTCCCGGTGCCTGGACCTGGGCCAAGGGAAATTACTGGAGCCCCATGCCCGTAAAGAAGACCGGGAACGCGCGTACCGATTCGTTCCTGCTAAGCTGCGGCGCACCATTTTCCGGCGATCCCGGGGCAAGGAGCTACTCGAAAGCGGGGCCGATCGCCTCGTATGAAGCCATTCTGCAAGCGTTGCACGACAGCAATTACACACTGTTGCGACCCATGCTCTCGGCGCGTTTCGACGCGATGCGGGGCAATGCGATGGATATGGATTTGCTGCGCTTAACACGTTTCGCCGTACTCGATCACCCTGCACTTCAGGATTTTCGCGACACCTTGCTTCTTCATCTCCTGGCGCATTCTTCGCTCGAGAGCAAGATCGAAGCGGCGGATCTGCTCTCGGACGTGCGACGCTTCGCGGAAGCCTTGCAGATACTCGAATCGTACAGTTTCGTGGGTTCACCGCTGTTGCGGCATCGACGAATGCTTCGAGGCGCCTTGCTGTTGCCTCACGTACGGGCCGGAGGATTCGATGAAGCTTGTCGAATACTCGACACGATCCGTACGAGTGGTCTCTGTGACGCCGCCCTTCTCACGCTGATCGACCGTTATCCTGCGCTCTACTGCACGGTGTTGCCCGATACCCAAGGCACGCACGTGCCGAAGACCTCGCGTCTCTCGTCATTGCTGGATGCCATTCTCCCGCACGACATCGCCATTGAACAGAACTATCCGAATCCGTTCAGCGATGTCACATCGTTCACCTTCCGTCTCGGCAGGGAAATGAACATACGCCTAGCCGTTTACGACGCCATGGGACGCGAGCGCGCGGTGCTCGTCAACGGCCCCCATCAGCGCGGCGTGCATTCCGTGCCGTTCCGCAGCGGCACGCTGCCCAGCGGGTTGTATTTCTACCGCATCGACAGCGACGCCGGCACCATACAGCGCAAGATGATACTCGCGCGCTGAACACCCGGATACACTTCTCCCCGCCTCGGTCAAGACCGGGGCGGGGGGGATATGGAATTTTCAGGCACGATCCCGTGCCACCGCAATCGCCGGCGGATCAGAAATCGGCGCCGAGGGAGAAGTAGTATTTCGGACTGGAGAATCCGCCACCGTTGTGCGACCAGGCAACGTCGAATTTCAACGGGAAGCCCAGAAACCACATGCGCGTGCCGAACCCTGTGCCGATGAGCAAATCCTGATTGATCATGCCGCCGGCTTCGTCGCGTCCGAATGCGCGGAACGCGTTGATGTCGTCGAAGGCGGCGCCCACGTCCACGAACATGGCGGCATTCACGGCCTGAAGTATGTACGGCAGCACGCCGCCGAGGAAGTATTTCACCAACGGGAAACGCAATTCCATATTGCCCAGCACATAGCGCGTGGCAATGCGCGCGTTGTAATTGTAACCGCGCAACGGCAGAGCCGCCTGCAGGAAGGCGAAATCCTCTTCATTGTCGATGGGAATGCGCCCGTTCTCGAACGTGCGGTTGATCCAGTTGTCCGTGCCGCCAATGAAAAAACGCTGCGGATTCGATCCGAAACTCGCGCCACCGCTGCCGCGCAAGGCGAAACTGAAATCATCCCAAAACTTCCAGTATTTCCGGTAGTCTCCGGTCAGCGAGAGGAAGCTGAACTTCGAACTCCCCAGCCCCGGCGTGCCCAGCAAGCGCGCCTCGTATCGCGTGCCGCGCACGGGCGACCACATGCCCCACAGCGTATTGTCATGCACGTAGCCGAGATTGGGCACGATCAACGAGCGCTCGCTGATCTCGCCACTCGGATCGTCGAGATTCTCGGAGGAAATGTTCATCCACGTCAACGTTCCTTCCAGGCGCGTGAAGCGGCTGAACGGGAAGGACATGAACAGACTCGCGCCGTACTGCCTGTACCTGTACAGCTCGTCGTACGGTCCGCCGTCCCACGATAGCAGGAAGCGCGCGCTGTGGAAACCCTGCACGCCCCAATCGATGCGGTCGGGCAAATAGTAATACGCCAGCGCATAGTCGCTGTTCTTGAGATCACCGATCAGATTGGTGAGGAAAATCAACTGATGGTCGCCCAACATGTCGCTGAACGCCATCTGCGTGGTGCCCAGCACGCCGTAAAACGTGCTGTACCCCGCGTTGCCATAGACCAGATCGGCCGAGAAACTGAGCTTGTACTTGTTGATGATGAATTCGCCGTCCTCGGTCAACGTGTTGCCGAGCGTGAACGCGCGCTTGCGCTTCTCGTCCTGATTGCCTCCAAGCCCGGTGGCAAACAGAATGCGTTCGCCCGAACGCGCCACGCTGTCCACGCCCTGCGTGCTCTGCGGTCCGAGCGCGAAGGTCACATCCTCGCTGTGCTGCCGCAACTCGGCGTCGCGTGTGCTTACCGCGATGCTGTCCACGGGAATGGTCTCGGGTCCGCTGTCGAGGCGCAGTTGCTCGCGGCGCCGGAATTCGGTCAGCTCCAGCGGCGGCAGCGCCTCGCGCTCGAACGGCGCGCGCAGCAGGAAGATGTCGAAACCCGCTTCGAACATGGAACTGAACGCCAGCTTGTTGCCGTCGGCGGTCAGCGACATCTGATACACGCCCGAGAGGGAATTGGTGATCGGCTGATGCCGCTCGCTCCCCAGTTCATGCACGTACAGGTTGTTGATGCCGTTGAGATCGGAAATGTACAGGAGCTTCGTACCGGTAGGATCCGCCACGGGGTAGCTCTCGCTCGCGCCCTCGGTTGCGGTGATGCGCGCCATTACTCCATCGTCGATGCGAATGCTGTAAATGTCCATCTGTGAGTAATCGTGCTCGAAAATGGAAAAATCCGCGGGCACACTCTCGCGCGTGAGATAGCCCTGCCTGTCGGATGCGAAAAACACCGTTTTGCTGTCGGCCGACCATGAGGGTTGCGCATCGCTGAATACATCGTCGGTGAGGTTGCGCTCCTGCCGCGTCGCGAAATCGTAAATGTAGATATCGGACTGCGTGCTCGAATTTCCCACATAGGCCAGCTTCCCGCCATCGGGCGACCACTGCACGGAGTAAATGCCGTCGCGCTTGACGGGGAGTTGCTCGTAGTCCCGCGAGTCCACATCGATGATGGAAATCACATCGCTGCCTCCGGATTTCGACGCCAGGGCGAGCTTCTTGCCGTCGGGCGACCACGACAAGCCGGGGGTGAGCAGATTCAAATCCTCGAAATCGTTGGTGTTGGTGCCTTCCACCACTTTGCGCACTTCCCCGCCGTCGATGGCCGACATCACAAACACGCCGAAGTAATCGTCGCGGTTGGAAATGAAGGCGATGCGGTCGCCCGCGGGCGAAATGGCGGGACTGGTATTGTAGAAAGCGCCGCTTTTATTGTGGTCAGTAAGCCGCTTGGCATAGTCGCGTGGAGATTCGCGCTTGGCCACGTCGGGGTAGTACAGTTTTTTCTGTTCGTTCATCCAGCGCTCGGAAAGCTCCTCCAGCGTGAGGCCGATGGATTTTTTCAAACCCTGCTCGAGACTGCGCGTGGACCGAATACTGTTGAGCACATCGCCCACCTTGCGCTCGCCGTATTTTTCGGCGATGTACCACCACACCGACTGTCCGCCGCGATAGGCGAAATACCCGCCGAGATACGGAATGGGTGGCAGGTAGTTGCTGGTGGATGCGTCGCGGATAAACATATCCGAATTGCTGTCCCAGCCGCCGAGCGATTCGTACTCGGCGAGTCCCTCGTTCATCCACAACGGCAGCACCAGACGGATGCGGTTGGTGACCGCCGCCTGCAGCGACCCGCCGTAGAACATGTCGTTGATCACCCCGTGCACCAACTCGTGATGAATCACGTGGCGGAATTTGCTGTACGAGCCCTCGAAGGGAATCACGATGCGGTTCTTGAACATTTCGGTCACGCCACCGATGCCCTCCTCGAGGTACACGCCCACGACATTGGTTTGTTGGAAGTCGTTGTGCGAATTGTACACGATAAAGGGAATGCGCGCCGTGATGCGGTACTGCAAGGTGCGCTGCACGCTTTGCAGGGCGTCCTCGGCGGCGCGCGCGGTGAAGGCCGCGATCTCGTAGCCGCCGTCGGCGAAGTACACGTCGAAGTGTTCGGATTGAATGTACGACCAGTTGAAGTCCGTGTATTGCACCTTGTTCTTGCCGAAATACTGCGCGGAAGCCCGCGGGGCGATGCCGCTCAGAAGCAGGACGAGGATGCCGAAGAGGAGGAAAGTGCGTTTCATGATGCGCCGGGTTGAGGGTGTTCGCGTATAGTCCGTTTCGCGTGGAAAATCATGCTGAATCAATGCAGTATAGCGCGGGTAACGGGATGTGTCAAGGAAAAAAACCATGGGTATGGTAGTGAAGCGCTTGTAAGACACCGTTTGTGTATATTTGGTTACCATGCCTATGAATCGAAAGACCATGCGTTTCACAACCATCCTTCTCGCCGCCATTATCATGCTTACTGTCACCGCCTGCGATCCGCGCGATGGCTGCGACATCGTCATCTACAACGCGCAAATCCATACGATGAGTGCCGACTTGCCCCTGGCCAACGCCATGGCGATCAGCGACGGCCGCATCGTGGCGATTGGCGAAAACGAACAGATCCTCGCGGGCTGGAATCCCGACCAGAGCATCGACATGGGTGGGGCGCATCTCTTCCCGGGCTTTATCGATGCGCACGCGCATCTCTACGGCCTGGGTGAGGAAGCCGTCATCCTGATGCTGCACGGCACGCAATCCGCGTCCGATGTGCTGGCCATGGTGCGGCAGCGCGCCGACAGTGTGGAGGCGGGCCAGTGGATTCGCGGACGCGGCTGGGATCAGAACGACTGGCCCACGCGGGCCTTCCCCACCGCGCGGCAGCTCGACTCCGTGGCCGCCGACCATCCGGTGATGCTTGTGCGCATCGATGGTCATGCGGCCTGGGTGAATTCCCGCGCCCTGCGCGCCGCCGGCATTACACGCGAAACGCCCGATCCCGACGGCGGGAAAATCCTGCGCGATCCGAAGGGAGAACCCACGGGCATCCTGCTCGACAACGCCATCGAACTCGTGCGCGCCCACATTCCCCCGCCCACCGAGGAGGAATTGCGCACCGCATTTACCAGCGCCATCGATCGCTGCCTGGCCCTCGGCATGACCGGCGCGCACGATATGGGCATGCGCCCGGAATATGTGCGCACCATTGAAGGTCTCATCGACGATGAAGTCTTTCCGTTCCGCGTGGTC
>JAMIQH010000378.1:0-5880 GCA_035914695.1 Bacteroidota bacterium
GCTGACAGAGTGGCGTACTGATGGAAATAATTGCTGACAAATCGACAATTTCGGCATCACAATGTGGAGATTTACCACGTGGCATGTAGTTTGCATAAACAGGCGGACTGTTTACGCGGGAAAAAGCCGCGCAGCCACGATGCCACAAGAAGGAGTGCCGATGTCGGAACAGGAATCAGCGGACGCACCGCCGAAACCGCAACAGAGTATGCACATTCCACTGATACATGCGTTGCTTCCGTTACGCAATATGGTGTTTTTTCCCGGGATGATCATGCCGCTGTTCGTCGGAAGGCCAAGTTCCGTGCGTCTGGTGGAGGAAGCCCATCGCGCGGGACAGTCGATTTTCGTGTTGACGCAGCGGGATTCGGGAGTGGACATTCCCCACCCCGCGGATTTATACACGGTCGGAACCATCGTGCGCGTGGTGAAAATCTACACCATGCCCGATGGTTCAAAAAGTGTGGTGGTACAGGGAATTCAGCGCGCCGCGTTTTTACGTGTGCTGAGCGAGGAGCCCTTCCTTACCGCCGAGGTCATGCCTTGGGAGGAGAACATCGCCGACATCGGTAGTGTCGAAGTGGATGCTCTTCTCTCCAATGTGCGGGGCATGCTTCGCCGCCTCGCCGAACTCACGCCGGAACTCAATCCCGAGCAACTCAATCTCATCCTGAACACGCAGGAATTACCGACGTTCGCCTTCCTGGTTGCTGCGTTGCTGAACATTCCTGTCCCGGAAAAACAGGATTTACTCGAGACCCGACTGGTGCGCGATCTGCTGGACAAGTTGGTGGTTGCGCTCACCGCCGCCATTCAACGTCAGGAGTTGAGCCAGAAAATCCAGAGCGATGTGCAGGATTCCATCGCCAAAAGTCAGCGCGAATATTTTCTCCGCGAGCAGCTTCGTGCGATCAAGAAGGAATTGGGCGAGGAGAACGAACAGCTCGAAGTGGATGAAATGCGTGCGAAGCTGGATCAGCTCAACATGCCCGAAGACGCGCGCAAGGCCGCGGAGAAGGAATTGCACCGCCTCACCGTGATGAGTCCCGCAGCGGCGGAGTACAGCGTCACCCGGAATTATCTGGATTGGCTGCTCGGCATGCCCTGGTCCACCTCCACCGACGACAATCTGGATATCGCCACGGTGCGCGAGAAGCTCGATGCGGACCATTACGGGCTTGAAACCGTGAAGAAGCGCATTCTCGAATACCTCGCGGTACGCAAGTTGAAAAACGACATGCGTGGTCCCATTCTCTGCTTCGTGGGCCCTCCCGGTGTGGGAAAAACCTCGCTCGGGCGTTCCATCGCCGAGGCCATGGGAAGGAAGTACGTGCGTTTCTCGCTGGGTGGCATGCGCGACGAAGCGGAAATTCGCGGCCATCGGCGGACGTACATCGGAGCACTGCCCGGCCGCATCATTCAAAGCATTCATCGGGCGGGATCGAACAATCCGGTGGTCGTGTTGGATGAAATCGACAAAGTCGGTATGGATTTCCGCGGCGATCCCACCTCGGCATTGTTGGAGGTGTTGGACCCCGAGCAGAACGTGAACTTCAGCGATCACTATCTCGAGGTGCCCTTCGACCTTTCGCGTGTGCTGTTCATTGCCACGGCGAACACACTCGATACCATACAGTCGGCGTTGCGGGATCGCATGGAAATCATCGAAATCCCGAGTTACATCCTTGAGGAAAAACTGCACATCGCCCGGCGTCACCTGTTGCCCAAGCAAGAGCGTGAACACGGCTTGCAGGATGGTCAATTGCAGCTCGCGGACAAGGTGATTCGCGACATCATCGATGTGTACACACGGGAGTCCGGCGTGCGCACGCTCGAGCGCAAACTTGCCGACATCTGCCGCGGCGCCGCGCGTGAAATCGCCGAACACGGTGTGAACAACATCAGCGTTCGCGCGGAAGATTTGCCGAAGTACATCAGCTCGAGGAAGTTCTATCCGGAAGCCGCCGAGCGATTGACACGCCCTGGCATTGCCACCGGTTTGGCGTGGACACCGGTGGGCGGCGACATCCTGTTCATCGAGGCGCAGAAGATGAAGGGGAAGGGACAGCTCACCATCACCGGCATGGTCCGCGATGTGATGAAAGAAAGCGTGCAAGCGGCGATGAGCTTCATCGCGGCCAACGCGACCGCGCTGGGTGTGCCCGAGGACTTCCGTTCCACACTGGACATTCACGTGCACGTCCCGGCGGGAGGCATTCCCAAAGACGGGCCGTCGGCTGGAGTGACCATGCTTACGGCGCTCACTTCCTTGCTCACCGATCGTACTGTCCGCAGCGATCTGGCGATGACGGGCGAGATCACCCTCCGTGGCGCCGTGTTGCCCATCGGAGGAGTGAAAGAAAAGGTGCTTGCGGCGCATCGCGCCGGTCTCAAAGCCGTACTCCTTCCGAAAAAGAATGAGGAGGATCTGAAGGAAATTCCCGAGTCGGTGCGCAAGGCACTGACGTTTTATCTGGTGGAAGAGATGCGCGAAGTGCTCGAAATAGCACTGAAATCACCTTCCCGGACGAAAGCGGCCCAGGGGCGAAAAAAAATCAGTTGATGCCGCCCGCGAATATTCGTATCTTTACCGGATAATGCGGTAATGTTGAATTTACTGGTGACAAATGAAAACCTCTGAGAAAGCAGCCCCGAAGCCCGTGAAGGTGAAGCAGACCGGCAAGGTGATTGGTATGGTGATCACGGAATGCCCGATGTGCAAGAACACCATCAGTTTCGACATACAGACGGCGAAGTACTGCCCGTATTGTAACGCCGAAGTCAGCGTGGATCTCGATCGTGTCGAGGTCACTGTCAAGGCCTCGCGCGTTGCGGCACAAAAAGGCAGCGCGAAGAAGGTTGCCTGAACATAGCGATAGACACTCTGAAAGCCCCCGTCCGGGGGCTTTTCTTTTCCCACTCCATTCACGGATACGAGGATGTCGAGGCGGCACAAGGAGGCGGGGTGAAAGCACGCCACCGGAATGCGTGCCGTGCAATCCCGCCATGCAGGTCTTCCAGTGACGGGGAGTGAGGGCGGGACAGGGAGGGCGCTGCAACCTTCATTGGGCATTGACCCTTATCCGCTTCGCATCGTATTTTTCCCGATTGCTTCCACGACGTTCCCACAACAGACACACACTCCATGGCAAAAGCACGCAGCGCCGAAAAACGATCCACACGAGGGGTGACGCTGCCCTCGTTCTCCCAGCCCGCCTTCATGCAGAAGCACGCGAACAAGGTGTACATCGGACTGATCGCCTTGCTGCTCGTTATCTTTTTCCGGGATGCGTTCTTCAACGGGAAGGTGTTTTTCGTCCCCGACAATCTTCCTTCCATCGTCTACGATCAAGGGTATCTGAAGGAGGCCGACGACGAGGGACTGAATCCCTTCTGGAATCCCTACGTGTTCGCCGGCATGCCCACATGGGGTTCATCCTCGCCGGGCCATGGTTTGTATCTGCACACCTTCCTCGATCCGCTCAAGCCGATGGTGATCATGCAGGCGTACGGTTGGGTGCAGGCGGTGGTGAACGTGCTGCCACTGCCGGGAATGTTCTGGGATATTTTCAACTATTTCCTCCTCGGCCTGTTCACCTATCTGCTGGGCTTGCGGAAAAAATTCGACCCCTTCGCCGCGTTTCTCGTTGCGGTGTCCGTGGTGTTCACGCTCTACTCGCTCAACTGGATCATGGCGGGGCATAACACCAAGGTCACGGTGTTTGCCTGGCTGCCCGCGATTCTCTTGCTGACGGACTTGCTGTTCGAACGGCGCACGCTGTTGCGTATCGTTTTGCTCGTGGCGGCTCTGCACTTCATGCTGAACTCGGGCCACGTGCAGATGGTGTTCTACAATCTGATCGCCATGGGAATGTTCGTGCTCTACAAATGGTACAGCGGTGAGAAATTCGGTACCGTGCTCATGGTGTCGGGCATTCTGGCCGCTGCCGGAGTATTTGCCTTCCTGATGTTGTCGGGTCCGTATTTCGCGACCTGGGAATACAAGGACTTCTCGATTCGAGGCGCGGGTTCAGGCGGTAGCGGACATGGTACTGTGGCCGCCGGTCTGGACTACGAGTATGCCACCAATTGGTCGTTCTCGCCGGTGGAAATCATCACCTTTTTCGTGCCGTCGTTTGTGGGCTTCGGCTCGATCACGTACTGGGGAACGATGATGTTCACCGATTCGCCCATCTATCTCGGTGTGGTGATCAGTTTTCTGGCGTTGCTTGGTATCGTGCTGCGGCCCAAGGACAAGTTCGTGCACCTGTGGGTGGCGCTGGGTGTGCTGGCGCTGCTGATTTCCATGGGCAGGAATTTCAGTTTGATTTACGACCTCTTTTTCAATCACGTCCCATTTTTCAACAATTTCCGCATCCCGTCCATGATCCTGTACCTGATGGCGCTGTGCGTGGGCATGCTTGCGGGCATCGGTGTGACAGAGCTGTTCCGCCGCCTGCGAGAGGATCGCGAGGCAGCCGCGAAGGTCACCCGGGCGGTGTGGATTCCCGTGGCAGTGGCCGCGGTGCTTGTGCTGGGCTTGCTGGCCTCGGAGTCGGGGTATCTCGCCACTGTCACAAGCGCCATGGAGAAGAACCAGCCCCAGTCGCTGCAAACCCTGCAGCAGGTGGAGCAGGCCATCAGTGCGGGACAGCAGATACCGGAGCAGTATCAGGGGTGGACGCGACAGACCATTTACGATAATGCGATGCGCGATGCGGCAGTGGCATTGCTACTCATGGCCTTGGCAGCGACATTGTTGTGGGCCTTCACCAAGGCCAAGATCAATCTGATGACGCTGCAGATTGGATTGTTGCTCATCCTCGTGGTGGATTGGTGGGTTGTGGACAGCAAACCCATGAATCTGGTGCCCGCGCGCGAGCAGGAGCAATCGCTGCAGCGCACGGACGTGGTGGATTTTCTCCAGCAGGACAAGAGCATACACCGCATTCTTCCCGCGTCCCAGCATGGTTCGGACAACTGGTATGTCGGGTTCAACATCCAGAGCGTTGCCGGCTATCATCCCGCGAAACTCAAATTGTACGACGATGTTCGCAATACCATGTTCGGGCAATTCACCTTCCGGAGTCCGGAGTATGTGGATGGAGCGAACTGGGCAATGTTGAGCATGCTCAACACGAAATATGTGGTGGTTCCGGCCGACTGGCAGCTCACCAGGCCGTGGTTGCGCCTGGTATTCCAGGGGCAGCAGGAGCACGTGTACGAGAACCAGTACAATCTTCCGCGGGCCTTTTTCGTGGGCCGCCATCAGGTGATCGAGAAGGACGAGGAAATGTTCAAGGCGGTATCGGCGTTGCCGGGGTATCAGCCCGACAAGGTGGCGTATCTGAGCGCGCCGCTCGCTGCGCCGTTGGCCGAGGTCGGTGATTCGCTCATCGCTGCCGCGCGGGCGGAGCTGAAGCATTTCGACATCAATGGGTTCACCTACGAAGTGGAGACGCCCGCCGAAGCATTGCTGAAGCTCAGCGAGGTGTGGTATCCCAGCGGTTGGACTGCGACGCTCGACGGCAAGCCGATTGATATTTTGCGCAGCGATTATCTCTTCCGCGCCGTGCGCATTCCCGCCGGCAAACACACGCTGGAGATGCGCTTCGAGCCGGAGTCCTATCAGGCGGGCTTCATCGTCACCACCGTCACCAATTACATTCTGGCGATTATTCTGCTGGTGTATGCGGGCATGTGGATACGCAAGCGTTTGCAGGCCAAATCCGAAACACGGAAGGCGGCGTAACGCCCTTCACAGGAGCGCGTTGACTCAGTGAAAGTCACCATCTCGGTGGGAGGGCGTTTCCACGCCATACAACTCGCCGAACAACTGTATTCGCGCGGAATGCTGGCGCGCATCATCACCACCAAAAG
>JAMIQH010000379.1:0-2793 GCA_035914695.1 Bacteroidota bacterium
TACACGCGTTCGCCATAGAAAAACTGCAACCAGGGATCGAGCACCTGCTCGCGAATTTCCGACACGTTGATGCCGACCACGGCCGGACTCACCATCTCGATTGCGCGCGTGATGGCGTTGCGGCGGGAATTTGTTATGTCATCGCCTCCGGACGTCGAAGCCGCGCGATCGTATTGCGGCGGATTGCCCTGCGGAATCACGGAGTCGTCGCGACTGCCGCAAGCGCCGAGCAGGGTGACATTGAGCAGGATGACAGCGCAGGTGAGAAAAGCGGAGCGTAGCATGTCGTTATCCAAAAAAAATGATCATGAAACAGGATCACCGCGTCGCAACAGCGTCCGCAGCGGACCAAGATGCTTGAGAAAGATGAGGACGAACATCGCCGCACTGGCCAGCACCAGCCACAGTGTGCCCGGTACCGGAAACAATGTCGCGGCCTCGAACGGCGCCGGAACGATGAGCACAATGAAGGGCGAAAGCACGGTGGAGGCAATATTGCCGAAATGCACGTCGCGTGTTTTGAACCAGCCGGCCAGCCACAACACCACCCACACCGCGGGCAACAAGGGATTGAACAGCAGCGCCGCTCCGGCGGCGGGCGCGAGCCCCCGTCCACCCTTCCAACCGATCCAGGGCGAATAGTTGTGCCCGAGTATGACCGCGAGCATGGCCGTCGTCGCGTCCACGAAGGATCCGGCGAGCAACAGATGCGTGAGCGCGATGGGAAGTGCGCCTTTGGCAAGGTCCACCAACAACACGATCACTCCCACCCGTTTGCTGTTCGAGACTTCATAGGCGTTGAGCGTGCCGATATTGCCGCTGCCCTCGACACGCAAGTCCTTTCCGCTGTGACGACGCACCAGAAGGTACGCCGTGGGGAAGGAGCCGATGAGAAACGCGACAAGAAATACCGGGAGAATGTGCGCCAACTGGTCCATGCCGACAATATACAGGTAAAACCGAAAACGTTAAACGTACATCGGTGGTGGTGCGGCGATGCGGTAGTCCGTGCCGCCGGCTCGGCGGTGCAATGGTGAAATGGTAAAAAGGAAATCGGACTTCGAAATCTCGACGAGGAGCGCGACGGGGCCTGAGTCCGGGGAGCGCAGCCGGGATTTCACGGAGGCTGCCACGGTTGACTCGCATGCACGGTTTTCGTAACTTGGTGATCCTCAATAAGTTATCGTTGATGAGGAATATGAGTACTGCAAGTAAATGGATTTTAGGTATTGTGATTGCGTTCGCGGGCTTCGCCCTGCTGGCCTTCGCCATGGGGATGTTCATGATCTCCTCGGCGCTGACCACCGCTTCCACCGATACGTATGAGGAAAGCTTCGGAGGTAGCACCGCCGAGCGTGTGGCGTTGATCACACTCGAGAGCGACATCACCAGCGCCGACGACATCATCGAGCAGCTCAGGAAGTATCGCAAGCGCTCGTCGGTGAAAGCCATCGTATTGCGCCTGGATTCGCCCGGCGGCGCGGTGGTGCCGAGCCACGAGATTTACGAGGAAGTGAAACGCACGCGCAACCTGGGCACGCCCGTGGTGGTGTCCATGGGCTCGGTGGCCGCCAGCGGCGCCTACTACATCGCCTGCGGAGCGAGCATCATCGTCGCCAATCCCGGCACCATCACCGGCAGCATCGGCGTGGTGGCCACGTTCACCAATGCCAAAGGATTGATGGACAAAATCGGCA
The DNA here is from genome assembly GCA_035914695.1 of Bacteroidota bacterium. Classification (GTDB taxonomy): domain Bacteria; phylum Bacteroidota; class Ignavibacteria; order SZUA-365; family SZUA-365; genus JAOSJT01. Next base: position 1,698 of record JAMIQH010000379.1, read on the forward strand.
TCGAGCAGACGACGGTGAAATCCGGCGAGTACAAGGATGCCGGCAGTCCCGTCCGCCGCATGACCGACAGCGAGCGGCAGTATTTTCAGGAGACCATCGACAATGTGTTCGGACAGTTCGTCGACATTGTGGCCGAGGCGCGGGGCATGAGCAACGACAGCGTGCGCATGGTTGCCGACGGTCGCATTTTCACCGGCGAACAGGCCTACGGCTACGGGTTGGTGGACACGCTCGGCACCTTGCAGACCGCCATCGCCATTGCGGGCACGCTGGGCAAAATCAGCGGCGAGCCCCGGGTGGTACGTGAACTCCCCCGACAAACCGTGTTGGACATGCTTGGCGGCGAGCAGGCCAGCAGCGCCCTGAGCACGTTGGGCGGCGCATTGCGGGGCGCGCCTCCCGTGCAGTACAAACTGATGTTTCATTAACCACCAGTATCACAGGTGCCACAGTGACAAAAGCCGATATCGTCGACAATATCGCCGCCGCCACGGGTCTGACCAAGGTCGAAACCGAGGCGGTGGTGGATGGTTTTCTCGCCACGGTGAGCCAGGCGCTCAAGGATGGGCATTCCATCGAAATACGCGGCTTCGGCAGCTTCAAAGTGAAGAAGCGCAAGGCGCGCATGGCCCGCAATCCCCGCACCGGCGAGGAAGTGTACGTCGACGAGCATTTCGTTCCCATTTTCAAGGTGTCGAAGGAACTTCGCGCCGGTGTCGATGCGAATCTCAAAGCGCAGGAAGGATAAACGCGCGTGAGCAACGACGATATCCGTCTCTGTCCATCCTGTGGTTCCCGCCTCGCGGCGAGCGCCGTGCATTGCGACATCTGCGGTGACGATCTCTCCACGCCTTTGCCCGAGGAGCATCACCTGCCCGAAGAGCGCCCCGTGGTCAAGGAGCGCCCCATGGCCGCCACGAAAGCACCTTCGGCCACGGGCGCGTCATCAGCCGCGGCTTCGGCTCCCCGCGCAGGCGCCTACTGTGTGATGTGTGGCGCCGCCAATGAGGACAGTCATGTGTATTGCCACGCCTGCGGACAGCCGTTGAAAAAGCGCTCCGCCGGAAGCAAAAGCAAGCCGCAGCAGCAAAGCAGG
>JAMIQH010000380.1:0-17803 GCA_035914695.1 Bacteroidota bacterium
CGGTCCGGTGAACACCGCCGGACAGTGGTCGCGGTCCCAGGCCAACGTGAGGCCACGGCGCTCCACTTCCGCCAGTATCACGCGGGCAATGTCCTGCTCGGATTTTCCCGGAGCTAAAGCGGCGGTGACGATATCGAACATTTCCAGCGTGTGGGCTATCGCCTTTTTCATGCTGCGGATTTCGGAGGGCGTTTTCCGCCCGCGCAGCGCCGAGAGAATGGGCTGCGAGGAAACGAGACGTTTCGCGTACGGCGTACCCTCGAGCATGGATATCAGCAGCAGGAACATGCCGTGGGTGAGTCCATCGGCCATGACCGAATCGGTGGAGTAGTTGATGGCGATACGGCGGGGTTTGCGCTCGCGAAGAAAGTTGAGCAAGGGCTCGCGAATGCCCTGCACGTAGGGAATGATGCGCGTGTAGCGTCCGGCGCTTTCGATACTCGCCACATCGAGACTGCCTGCAATGGCAACGGTCTCTCCCTCTTTCGTGATGATCCATGCGGTTTGCCAGGTGGCATGCTGTCCCACCACCATATCGATGGCGGGATCGGGCATGGTGGCGCTTTCACGCACGAAGGTGAGCCACATGTCGATGTTCTGCTCCTGAAGAATTCCGACGGCCTGCTGAATTTTTTCGGCGATCATAACGCTACGCACTCCGCTGATGAACGAGGAGGTGAAACCCCAAGATAGCAAGAAAGTGTGTGGCGCGCGATGGAAATGCGAAGCAGCAGGAAGGCCTCGGTGGGGAGGCGGGATTGTTGGCAACGGAGGAGAATGACGAAACATGAGCGGAAGCGAACAACTCCTCCTCGCCCTCTCCGTTCGCCTTACCCTCTTTTCATGGATTCCGCATCGTGAGCGGAACAGGGGAAGGATCAAGTACGCAAGCGATCCACAATACCGTCAATCCAGTCGAATTTTTCCCGATGCATGGAGGCCAATCCCGGTTCGGTATCCTGAATATCGGGCACATGGTATGCATTGAGGACGAGCCGCTCCTTGACCGAGCTACGAATACCCTCGACGAACTCCTGCGCCTGGGCTTCCTGCTCGGGGAAGGTGGACACACCTGTCACCGCCAGCGTGGGGCAGTGGATGCGATAGAGGCGGTCTTGCAAGGTGTAATGCGAAGCGACCTGAATCATCTGCTGGAGCCGGCCGACGCCGAAGCGGTGGAACATGTTTTGCAGCAGTACTTTGAGTCGCGACGGCATCACCGAATCCGGAATGTCCATCAACGCGCTTTCCTCCACATCCACCGCCGTGGCCTTGGTGGCGAGAACTTCAATCAGAAGCGGTTGCAAGGAAACAGTGGGCGGAGAGGTGACAAGCACCTGGACGCGGTGGTCCACTGCGGCGAGGCGACTGACGTAGTAGGCGCCAAAACCGCTTCCCACGGCGACGGTAATCGCTCGCGCGAATTCAGGACGGGATGAAATGTAATCCAGCGCAACCTGGAGTGGCACTTCCATATCGGGACGAACGAAATTCGTGGGATCGTTGCGCAGCATGCCGGTTTGTCCCGGCCCCTGAAAGAGCAGCACGCCATAGCCACGGCGCAAGGCGCTGACTCCCAGGTAGAAGTACTCCTCCTCCGCGCAGCTCTCCAGACCAGCAACGAAGAGGATGACACCGTGGACAGGCGCGCCCTCCTCCGGCATCATGACGTAGCACGGATAGGATTCGTTGTTCGCTTCGATGTTCACCGCTTCCCCGTGCCAGGGCAGAAACGGCAGCGCCCTGGTGAACGCCGCGCCGCAACGATTGCCGTGCGCCGAGAAATCGCCATTGGAGATCAGCGCATAGTACTCGGCGAGGTGATGGTACATGGAGGCGCGGAGGAAGCAATCTCCCGCGCAGGTGAACCGTTCACGCAGCACGCTCTCCTCGCCGGCGGTTTCCACATTGCGCGCGAGCGCCGCCCAGAGATCCGGCCAGGTGTTGCGGGGATTGTCCTGCATTTTCCGTACAACGGAGTACCATTCCCCGAAGGTGCTGGCCCCGAACGTGGCCATGCGGAGAAGGCGCAGGAGCTTGTATTCTATATTCGAGACGTTGAGCGAATGGGGAAACGTCGGAGTGGTCGGGGTTTCATGGTCCATACAGTGCTCGGGCTGGAAATGGATCAGCGATCAGGAACTGTCCTGGTGCGATGGACTGCGTAAGACGGACTCAAGGACGTAGCGGTGCTTGCAAAAATCGCGCCAATCATTCTGAAAACGAACACGCGATATGGCGCTATTTTCATGCATCAAGCGTGAAGAATCTGCTCGGTGAGTGAAGAATGGTCACTCCGCGGGCCATTCCACGGGAGGAATCGCGGTGGAAAAAAGGCGACGCTCTAAGGTGCAAGTGGCGAAAAAAAGTGATATTATCACGGTATACGTTTTCAGCTTTCGATTTCACGGAGGTGTCTATGCGAATTCCTGCTACTGTGTCGGCTGTAGTCCTCGTATTGCTCTGCACCATAACCGCGCAAGCGCAAGTCGTGCTGCCTGCGGACAACATCATCATGCGCATACGCCAGGTATGCAATACCGGGCAGGGCGGTATGATGGTGGCGGCATTCGAGATCAAGCCGCGCACAAACATGTGGGCGCCGAATTTCGGCAGGATCGGTGGATTTTCGGTGGTGTTTACTTATACCTCGTCCAAACTCGTACTCACCGGCACGCAGCAGCGCTACGAGCCCGGGTACTGGGGCAGCCCGTTCCGCAGCGCCGCGTACGGACCCTCGGCGTGGTTCACCCAGCATGCGAGCACAGGCAATCCCAATTCCGCTCTCCCGGTTTCCAGCCAGTACTTCTCGCAGGCGACGGATTGCTCCGGCAATCCGATCAACGACGAATATTTCGAGATCATGCGCTACACCATGAACATCCACCCCACTGCGAACGGCACGGTGAACCTCGGCATCAACGACGTTCAGCCCTACAACACCAGCATGTATTTGCAGGAAACGCAGATGTCCGCGATTTTCAGTCCAGATCTCACCACCAATCTCAACGACTCGGTGTTCCAGGCCATCAATCTGGTGATCCCGGTGGAATTGGCTTCGTTCAACGTCTCCGCCCGTCCCGATGGCAGCACCATGCTCACATGGATGACGGAAACGGAAACGGAAAACATGGGCTTTGAGATCGAGCGCGGCGATGGCAACACCTTCGAGCGCATCGGCTTTGTGCCCGGCCAGGGCAGCAGCAATGAGCCCCGCGAGTACTCGTTCATCGACCGCTCCCCATCCACGGTACGAAGCGACCGCGTGGTATTCTACCGGCTGAAGCAAATCGACTATGATGGAAGCCACAATTACAGCGACATGCAATCGGCCCAGATCGTGCCGCAATTCATGGGGTTGGAAAACGTGTACCCGAATCCCGTGTCCGTTGGAGGCAGTGCCGAGCTTCCGTACAATCTCCCGCTGCCAGCCACAGTGAATCTCAGCGTGTACAACGCCCTGGGCCAACGTGTGGCATCCCTACAGGATCAGCAGGAACGCCAGGCCGGACGTCACACGGTACAGTGGAATCTGCGCGACAGCAAGGGACAGTTGCTCCCCGCCGGCGCGTACTTTGTCCGTTTTGACGCCACGATCGGGGGCGAAACCATGCGCGCCACGCAGCGCCTGTCCATCATTCGCTGACAGTACGAACACGTTCCATTTTTTCCACAGCGGCGGGCCTGACCCGCCGTTGTGCATTTACGGCAACGCGGCTATCGACGTATTCGGGGTCACAAGGCCATCGAAGCTGACACGGGCGTTTGCATTCCTTTTCTCTGCGTGCGGTATTTCGTAAGTTCCCTTGATGGTTACGGATTGTTTCAAACACACTGAGTAATGCAATGTCCCATCTCGTCACTACCGATCCCGAACTACACGCGATCATTCAGCACGAAACCGAACGTCAGATCAACAAACTGCAGCTCATCGCCTCCGAGAATTACGCCAGTCCCTCCGTGCTTGAGGCGGCGGGCAGCGTACTCACCAACAAATACGCCGAGGGCTATCCTGGCAAGCGTTATTACGGCGGCTGCGAATTTGTGGACCAGGCCGAGGATCTCGCGCGGCAGCGTTTGATGAAGCTCTACGGGGCCGAATATGCCAACGTGCAACCGCACTCCGGCGCGACGGCGAATCAGGCCGTGTACTTCACCTACGTCCAGCCGGGTGACACCGTGCTCGGCATGGATTTGGCCCATGGTGGCCATCTCACGCATGGCTCACCGGTGAATTTTTCCGGCAAATTGTACAACATCATCTCTTACGGCGTGCATCGCGACACGGGCGTGATCGACATGAACGAAGTCGAGGAGAAGGCCGTACAGCACAAGCCGAAGATGATCATTGTTGGCGCCAGCTCGTACTCGCGCAATATCGACTACGCCGCTTTCCGCGCCGTGGCCGACAAGGTGGGCGCCTTCCTGTGGGCGGACATGGCGCACCCCGCCGGACTCATCGCCACGGGGTTGCTCAACAATCCCCTGCCCTATTGCGATGTGGTGACGTCCACTACGCATAAAACCCTGCGCGGTCCACGCGGCGGCATGATCCTCATGGGCAAGGATGTGGAAAATCCCTTTGGCATCGTCATGCCGAAATCCGGCCGCACGAAAATGATGTCGGAAGTGATGGACGGCGTGGTGATGCCGGGTATTCAGGGCGGACCGCTGATGCACATTATCGCGGCCAAGGCCGTGGCCTTTGGCGAAGCCCTGCAGCCTAGCTTTGCCACTTACACCAAGCAAGTCAAGGCCAATGCCGCGCGTCTGGCGGAGTTGCTCGTGGCCAAGGATTTCCAGCTCATCTCCGGTGGCACCGACAATCACCTGATGCTCATCGATTTGCACAACAAGAATGTGACCGGCAAGGAAGCCGAGAACGCCATGGAGCGCGCGGGCATCACGCTGAACAAGAACATGGTGCCTTTCGACGACCGCTCGCCTTTCGTCACCTCCGGCATACGCATCGGCGCGGCCGCCATCACCACGCGCGGCTTCCGCGAAGCGGACATGGAATTCGTGGCCGATGTGATCGACACGGTGATCAACAATATCACGAATGAAAGCGCGCTCGACGATGTACGCGCACGCGTGAAGGAGTACTGCTCGCGCTTCCCGCTGTACACCGAACTCGTCGACTAAACCTCCCGTCTCGAAACTCTACGAGTCCGTGCCCGCTCCACCCTTCGGGGAAGCGCGCACGGACTCGTCATATTTCACATACACTCGCGTACATACACGCGGCGGCAACTCCGGCACTCAGTGCAGAGGCGCACGCAGGGCGCGCAGATAGCCGCGCAGATAGCCCGCATGCGCGAAGCGGAGCGATTGTGCGAGATTGATCATGCCTTGACCCAACAACGCCCAGACACGCAACGCGCGCGCCCACCGCGTGCGAGCGGCGCGATCACTGATCCATCGCAGGGAATACACGTACAGCGCCTGGGTGATGAAGGTGGACTCGCGGGTCCGCGAACTCGGAACGTGACGGAAGGCCGCCCCCGGACACAGACGCATCGTGCCTCGCTCCGCCAATTGCGCAGTGAAATACGCATCCTCGCCGAAACAGCGACCTGTGGCAAGTCCGAGCGGTTCTCCACTCAGCCATCGCTCTTCGAACGAAAGACCATCGCAGGCGATGCGGCGGAGCGAGAGCGCAGTGCTCGGCAGCATGCGCACACGCGTGGCATCAAACGGACCGGTGGGATCGGGAAAGCCCGAGCGGCGATAGCCATGCGTACCGCGACGGGTTTGCACCTGCAAGACGACGCGCAACGCGTACTCCAGCGCACCCACGCTCGGCAAATCCTTATTGATCCCGCCCAACGCCACAACAGAGTCATCACTCCGGAACATCGACAGCACGCGCTCGCAATACACATTCGCAGGAACGGCATCGTCGTCGAAATACGTGAGTATTTCTCCCCGCGCCTCGCGCAGCCCGATGTTGCGTTGCGCGGAGAGACCCGCACGCGACGGAATCATGCGCAGAGCGAGCCCTTCGGGAATATGTGGACGTTCGCCATCAACCGCGGCATCGGAGGCATCGATGAGCAGCACTTCATCCGGTACGACGGTCTGCTCGGCGAGCGCGCGAAGCAGCCGCTCGACTTCGTGCGGACGATTGCGCGTGACGATGACGACGGAGTGTGTCATGTCGCATCATTCTCCCCCGCGTGCGCGCTGTGGCGCGAGCAGAACAAGCATTTCCACATGGTCCGTGCCCGGAAAATTGTCCACCGGCACCGCGGCGCGGATATCGTAGCCCAGCTGCTTCCACTCATTCATATCGCGTTCGAGGAGATCGAGATTGCAGAACACGTGCAGCACATGAGCGGGATTGCGCGCGGCCACGGCCGCCAGCACTCCCTCGTCGCAGCCGCCACGGGGTGGATCGAGCAGCACCACATCGTCGGCCCCGCAGAATGGGATGAAACGAAATACGGCGTCGGCATTCAGATCCAGCGTGTGAAAACGCAGATGCCGCAGTTGCATGCGTTTCGCATTGGAAATGGCTGATGCCACGGCTGGCTGTGAAAGCTCCGCGCCTCGCAGGGCGAGAAAATCCTCGTGCAAGCCGATGGAGAACAGCCCGTAACCGCTGTAGAGATCATACAACGTGCCACGTGCGCCCGGCTGTCCGCCGCGGGCTTCCCGCAGCAAGGTTCGCACCGTGCCCAGAAACACCGGCAGTACCGAGAGATTCACCTGAGTAAAGGCGAGCACGTCGTAGACGAAACGCAATTCACCAACCTGCGCCGATAATTCGCGCTGGCCGAAGAGACGACGCAGCTGCGCGGGACGGCTCGCGCTTCCGCGGCCCATGTAATAGCGATCGCCGGAAGAGTCTTCGTACAGAAACACACCTTGCACCTCGGGATGATCGCGGGTGAGCAACTTCGACAGTGTGTTCGCCGCCTTAATGGTGCGTGGCGACAGCTCGGCAATGGTGAACAGCACCGCGACCTGCCGCGCATCGCCTTTGAGTACCACATAGCGCAGCACACCCACCAGCGGAGCGGCGGCGCGATGCCTCAGCAGGATTTCAATACGCTCGTACAAGAGCGCATGCAAGTGCGCCTCGATGGCACAGCGGCGTACCGGCAGCACCTCCCGCGCCTGGGCATCGATAAGGCCCATGGAGAAGCCCTCACGGCGTTGTTCCACTTTTCTCTTGCTGACGACGCGGTAGTCGCGTCCCTGTGGCGAGGTCGCGAGCGGCCGAAGCTTGCGTCCATCAGCGAAGCGCTCCCACAAGCGGCGCAAGGCGCGCTGCTTCACGACGCATTCGTCTGTGTAGGAAATGCGCGAGGCGTGGCAAAGCGTACACAGTGTGCCGCGAACGCTGCGGCAGCACCCCTGCTCCAACACCGGCGGTGTGTGGCGGCTGTTGCGGAGTTCCTGCTCGTATATTTCACGAAAATTCATCGTCAGGACTCCGCTGGCGCGTACGCCGGCTCCATACTCCAACCCGCCGCGCGGGCATCGTCCCAAAACCCCGGGTAGGATTTGCGCACGCTCCATGGACCATCCACACGCACACTGATTCTGTTCAACGCCATCAATGCGGCCGCCATCACGATGCGATGATCGGCATGAGAAGTGATAGACACATCCGCGGCCGCGGACGCCTCCCGCGCATCGAGCAGAAGTGTTCCCTGGCCGATTTCGCAATGCGCACCCAGTACTTCAAGTTGCCGTGCGAAATCGTCGAGGCGATTCGATTCCTTATGCCGCAACGTTTCGAGGCCGGTGAACAGCACCCGCCGCCGCAGGCCCAGCACCGCTGCGGACAGCACCGGCAGGAGATCGGGTGTGGCGGCGAGGTCGAGGCGCGATTCCCGCTCGCCTGCTTCGAGCAGCGATGCAAGCAAGTCATCCACGGCACGGTCGGGTTGCATCGAGTCATGTGCCATGGGCGACGGATGCATGGGATGTCCGAGAGCGCGCGCCACCGACCACACCGCGCGTGAGCCGGCGTCCGGCTCCACCGTCAGAATCAATTTCTCGTTCAGCCGGTCGCTTTGATTGAACATCACCAGATCGCCGTGCGCCAGAACATCCACGCCAGCTTCGCGCAGCATGCCCAGTGTCATGTCGAAATACGAGCGGCTGGCCACATCCCCCATCAGGCGCAAGCCGAAGGGACGTTCGGCACCCACCGCCAGCAAGGCGATTGCCGAAGCGTATTGCGAGGACAGCGAGCAATCGACGGAGAACACCTCCGGAGCATGCTCCCAACCTGCGACCACGACGCCCTGTCCGGATTCATCGTCGAAGGGTTCGATACTCGCTCCCGCACTGCGCAAGGCGCGAAATAGCGCTTCATGCGGCCGACGAAGCAGCGAAGGCGAGGCAACGATTTTACTGCGCTTCACCGAAGTGCAGCACAAGGCAACGAGAAAGCGAAACGTGGTTCCACCTTCGCCGACATGGATCACGCGCGAATCCTGTTCGCTCATGTGGAGCAGTGCGCGATTCAGATTGTCCACCACAAAACCGTCGCCGCTGTCCTCGAGCGGATAGCCCAGCGTTCGCAGGGCCCGCACCATGTGGCGCACATCATCGGCCTCGCTGCGGCCCACGACACTGGTGCGGCCGATGCGCTGCGCGGCGATGATGAGCGCGCGGTTCATGGCGGATTTGCCCGCTTCAAGCTGCACGCGCACCGCGCGTGGCGAGGGAACGCTGACTTTGACCGGCAGTGCGCCGATATCGGCCACCGCCGCATGCAGAGCGCGCAGCCATTCGCGCGCGGGAATGGAACTGACCACGAGCGGGCGGCCCGCGGTTTGCAGCACCACGGATCGCAGAGTATTATCGCTGCGCTTCTTGTCTCGAAGCATCGCGGCCAGCATCGCATCGTCGGATGGCATGCCGGGAAGTGGTGTGAGCAAGGGGTAGAGATGATGCAGCAGCGCCCGGGATTCCGCTTCGTTCATGCCGAAGTCCGTCGAGAGTCGAAGCGCGGCGGCGAGTCCCCAGGACACCGCGAGTCCGTGGTGAATTCCCAGTGTGAGTTCGAGCGCATGACCCAAGGTGTGCCCGAGATTGAGCACGGTACGAATGCCTTTTTCCTCGCGCGGATCCTGTTCCACAATACTCGTTTTCACCCGCACAGCGCGTTCGAGCAATGGTAGCAGCACGGGCATGGCTGCATCGCCGGGCGCGAAAGCCATCGCTTCGACCTCACGCAGCGTAAGGGCCGAAGCTGCGGGCGCATCACCGAGCCACAGCGCCTTGAGAAGTTCCGCCAAGCCCTCTTTCCGAACAGACGATGGAAGCAGCCGCACTATATCCTCCACCAGCAGCACGCGCTGTGCAGGATAAAACGTGCCGAGTTGATTTTTCGCCGCACCGAGATTGACCGCGGTCTTGCCGCCGTGTGCCGAATCCACCATTGCGACCAACGTGGTGGGGACCTGCCAGAGATCCACGCCACGCCAGAGAATGCTTGCGAGAAAGCCGACCGCATCGCCAACAGAACCGCCACCCACCGCAACAAGGGTCATTGGACGGCTCGACCGACGTTGCAGTACGCTATCCGCGAGTCGCTCCAGCGCTACCAAGGTCTTGAGCCCCTCACCGGCGTCAACGAGTATCGGATCTGCAAAGGACTCGAGCAGAGAACGCGGCAGCGCGCGATCCGCAATAACGATGCAGTGATCGTGCAATCCCAGATCACGCAGACTGATGACGCGTTCGAAGGGCATTCTCTGATTCGTGGAGGACATGAGTCGGGCTCGACGGTTGGACATGCCGTGAAATATACGAATTCCCGCTACGGGCCGGAGGATTGCGACATCGCGGATTACCAATGCCCGCGCCGCGCCGCGCCGCCACGGCGGATCTTCGAGCTGCGCATGACATAGTCTCCTGCGCATCGCCTCGTTTACGTCAGGTTGAGCGACGCACCGCGGGATGATGGTAAGGTAAGACGCGAACTCTGGTCGGTGCGGAGTGGAACATTCGCCGGGGCGGATCGAAACCTCGTTATACGATCTGTATTGATCGGACCGGTATCGCGCGCGACCCTTCGACTCCGGGCCTGAGCCACGTACTCGGAAAGACGCACGGATTTTCTCGCAGGCCCGTCGCTCAGTTCCGGGACTCGCCGTGGCGACCCTTCGATCCGCCGCGGTATATATTCCACTCCGCGCCGTATAATTATTGTACCATTCCGGACATCCGCGCTCGGCGCTGCGCTCAGCCTGACGTTACCCGGAGGCTCCATCGCGGATTACCAATGCCCGCGCTGCGCTGAGCGACGAGCCCGCGCGAACTTCTTTGCAAGCCGCACTAGCTGCGCTCGGGCTCGGAGTTGAAAATCCGCCGCGGCGGGACGAAGCGTCACTGACGGTTCAAACCGGCGCTTCGCTCAGGTGAACAAATTCAACGGAACAATTCGCCCACCGGCACGATGCGAATTTTCTCGCGCTTGATAGCCAGTGGATAGGTCTCGATGAATTTGTCCTCGGCGAGTACTTCCGGTGGTTTCGGTGTGGCATAGAGCACCGGGCTGGGAGCATTCGCCACCAGCGAATCCGCGAAGGCCTCGGCATCGCGCGTCACCACGGCAATTTTCACATTGCGCGTTTGAATATGCCGCCGAATGGCCGCGTTCACATCATCGAGATCGAGATCGTCGATACGTCGGCGCAGCACTTCGAGATAGTCGCCCTTGATTCCGTAAAATCTGCTGTCGATAGCATAGCCCAGACGCTCGGAGGTCGTCGTGGCGTAATGCAGCACGTATTTGGAAAGAAAGCGTTTGGTCAACGCGAACTGCTCCTCGGTGAGTCCGCTGTCGACCACCTGCTGAATTTCCCTTAGCGCCGCGCGCAGGGCGAAATGCCGATGCTCGTGCTGCACGGGGCGAAGCCACACTTCGAAGATCTGTTGACGACGGGCCTGGTTCGGCGCGGGCATTTGCCTGCTCCCGCCGTCAGCGAAATGCTCGATATAGGAGTAGTCACCATAATTCATGCCACGCGCTTCGCGGATAACCTGATAGAGACGGGACGAAGAGTTCCGATGCTCGCCGAGCCAGGAATTGAACAGCAGCAATGGCCAGAAATCCTCCTGTCCACGGAGCACAGAAATCGGATAGCCGAAACTGATCGCGGTGGCGTCGCAATCCTTTTCCACGATCGTCATTTCGATGCCCTCGATCTCCTTGGGTGCGGGGATACCGGGCTGTTTCGGTGCGCCGACAGGCAGTTTCGACAGATCTTCTTCTATTCGTGGCAGCAACTTGGCAGGATAGCTGCCTCCGAGGCCGATCACCACATTGTCGTTGGTGTACCAGGTTTTATAGAATTGCCGCACATCATCCAGGGTGATGGCTTTCATCGAAGTAACGGTGCCGATATCGAGATGTCCGTACGGTGTTTCCTCGAACACAATGTCGTACAGCACGGCCTTGCCCAGTTCTTCGTCATTCGCATAGCGCAGCGATTTCTCAATGGCGTTGATCATATCGGTGCGGATGCGTCGGAAATCATCCTCGTTGAACGCCGGATGCAGAATGGCGTCGATGAACAGGGGATAGTATTCATCGAGGTTATCGGCATGCACACGACCGGAAATCACCGTCATTTCCTTGTCCACGTTTGCCGAGTACGACGCGGCCATGGGGTAGAGCGCATCGAGGATTTCCTCATAGCTCCGATTGGTGGTGGCGCCATCGGTGAGCAGAGCCGCGGTGAGCACGGCCAGACCCTCCTTGCCCGAAGGATCGCATTGCGAACCCACCTTGAACCAGAAGCGGAGGGAGATGGTCGGATCGTCCTTGACGGGATACAGGACAACACGTTCCGATTCCGGCGTGGCGCAGCCGGCGAGCGCGAGCATGACGGCAGTGGTCATGGACAGCACCGAGATAGTGAATGAGCGCATGATCATTTCCTCCCCTTGAGCGTGGCAACCGTCCGCTGATTTTTGACGAGCCAGTACCGCGCCGCGTCGCGCACGTCTTCAGGGGTAATGGCATCGATGGTTGCGTAGAGGGCGTCGATGGCTGTGATCCCGCCTGTCAGTGCCACGTAGCGCGCGAGGCGTCCGGCCACTTTGTCGGGGGTGTCGAGGTTCATCAGGAACTGGTAGCGGAGACGTTTTTTGAGCTTGGCCAGTTCATCCTTGCCGACCAGCGTCTTCTGCCAATGCTCGACCGTTTTGTCGATTTCGCGCAGCACAAGCGGAACGTCGCCTTGTTTTTTCACCATGGCGTAGACATTCCACAGGCCGGGATCGCGATTGCGGTCGAAGCCGGCGCTAATGTATTGCACGAGTTGCCGTTTGAGCACCAGATCCTTGTACAGCGCGCTGGTTTCTCCGAAGAGCAAATCTTCGAGCAGATACCCGGCCACGGTGCGTCGATCCTTTGGCTTGAAGGCAGCACCTTTGTAGCCCACGACCAACAGCGGAAGAGTTTCTCCGTCGTAGGCAACATTCACGCGTTTCTCCTGTTGCTGCCGTGGCTCGACGGGGATTTGTGGAGCGACATATCCTTTTTCCCAGGAGCCGTAGTAGCGCTCGATGAGTTCCCGAGCGTCATCGACGTCGAAATCACCCGTCAGCAGCAGAACCACATTTTCCGGTCGGTAGTAGCGGGAGAAGAACTCCTTGCTGTACTCAAACAGTGTGGGCATGGCCTTGATATCCGCTTCGAAGCCCATGGTGGTATGACCGTAGGTATGGGTGGTGAAGGCGGATTGCTGCAGGGATTCGAAGAGCACTTCCCAGGGGTTGCTTCGGTTCTTGCGATACTCGCCATACACGGCGCCCGCTTCGGTTTGAAATGCCTCCTCTTCATAGTCGAGGAATTGGAAGCGGTCGCTTTCCAATTTGATGACGGTTTCGAGATCCTCGGCGGCGAAGGTGAGGTGATACGCGGTGTAGTCGTCGGTTGTATAGGCGTTGGCATCGGCGCCCATTTCGGTGACCATGCGATCATAGATTTTCGCGGGGAAATTTTTTGTACCCCGGAACATCATGTGTTCGAAGAAATGCGCGAAGCCGGTCTTCCCCGCTTCGAATTCATCCCTGCTGCCGGTGCGGACGATACTGTAGTAGGACATGAGTCCGCCCGAGGACATGGGAATCATGATCACTTTGAGTCCATTGCCCAGCGTGAAGGTATGTGTGGTGTAGGGGAAGATTCCGCCAGCGGCAGGTGCTGCCGACATGCTACCTCCTGTGATACAAAGCGCGAGAAGAATTCCGATGAGGAATTTCACAAGCCCTCCTGGCCCGGATGTGACGAGGGGAATTCGGCACGTAATACGGTCCGAATCTACGAAGCAGCGGGGCATGGTGCAATGCACATGCACGGGGCTGCATCGTGCGGGCCACAAAGGCGGTCTGAATACCCCAATGCGGATTCATGAATCCGCATCTTCGTTCCCGCACGACAAAAAACTCAGCCCGCAATACACTCCCACCCTTCGTCTCATCGAAAACAACCTCTCCGCAACAGCCTACAACCGACCACCACGTCCCTTTTCTCCGTTAGCAACCCTCACGTCCACCGCCCGGAACGCACCCTCCCGCTCCGCACGGACCGCTTGGCTTCCCGGAGTGGTTTCGGATTGATCTGTCGGCTATATTCGCCGGTGGAGGCGGGCGCCCCGGCTACGCGCGCCAGCGCTCGAGGGTGAGAATGCGCGGGCTGGCGCGGTCGTGACGCAAATCGGGCCTCCGAATATCGGACCCCGCCACCACACACGAGCCGGTTCCCGCCGAAATGCGGATACATGAATCCGCATCGGGCCAATCCCGTTCCCCGGAAGGCAGCGTCACCACATACGCCCACCCCAACACCATCCCCTCCACACCGCGCTCCTCCCCGTCTTCACGCAGCACCACCTCCGCAAACCCCATCCCCACACGCTCCACCACCTCAGCCGCCTCCGCCGCGTCGAACAACACCCGATCCCGATACCCCTCGCACCAGTACGCACCACCCTCCCTCCCGCGCAACTGATTGATCCGCCGGGCACTGTTCATTTTCAGTCGACCCACGAACAGCGGTATCAACGCCATGCGCCGCTGATACAACGTCTCGCTCATCAACAACAATAGGCGACGCAGCAGACGCGGACGCGATACCACCGTGAGCACCAACACCACAAGCATCGGCTGCACGTCAAGTGCGTCGATACGCACATGCGCGCCTTGGCGGTGCAGCGATTCGCCGACCTCGCGCAGCAACGCGCGACCCTCGGGGGTGAGGTAGCGGCGGCCTTTGCGATTGCGGACCAATGGGGGTGATTCTTCGCGGACGGGTAATTCGAGATAATACGTGCCCGGGCTGGAGTAATCGTGCTCGGGACTGCGCCGCGCGCTCAGTGTGCCATTTCGTGTCATGATCGGCCTCCCTACCGATGCGTGAAACAGATACGAAGTGCAATGATAGCATGGCGCACGAAGGAATTCAAGGGCAATGAATGATCCTGGGTCCGGCATGATCCCGGATACGGCATTCCGATGTTATGCGTGCAGCACGCAGGTAATCGACACATCTCTCCGATGGTGCCAAACTCGCATTCTCACGAAATCCTAACCTGCGCACTGTGCTTCCTGTCGGCGATTTCGCTATTTTTTCGTACCGCGAAGCCGACAATATTCATCCCATGTCTTCACCATCGCTGATACTTGACTCCGAGGAGCGCGCGCACATCGAGCAGGTGCGCGACGATGCGGCCGTCCCCGCCGAACACCGGCGCCGCGCCGCCATTGTCCTCGATTACGCCGATGGCAAGGATACGCGGATCACCGCCGCGCGAAACGCCGTGTCCGAGAGCCGCGCACGCTTCTGGCGCGGAATGTTCGTGCGACACGGGATGACCATTTTCAACGAGGACTTCTCCTCCGAATCCCGACGAGGCGCGCGAAAGAAACATTCCACCACCACCAGTCCGTGGATACTCCCTGACTCAGACCTTGCCGCCGTCCGCGACATCATTGCAGCAGAGCAACACCGCGAGCAGGTGCGCATCGCGCGCATTCTCCTGTTGTACCACGAAGGTCTCGACACCGCCGCTATCGCAGAGAAGGTGAAACTCTCGGCCAGCCGCGTGCGCTACTGGCGCCGCGCCTTCGAAACCCGGGGCCTCGCGCTGTTCCACCATCCGACCCGCGAGAGCGCCAGCGACGCAGCCGCTCCCTCTGCAAGTGACGATGCGGTGGAAACCACAGCCCGCGAAGCTACGACTGCTCCACCCGCGTCAAACGCAGGTAAGAAACGCAAGCGCATCGCGCCGGATGATGGCTTCACATACGCCGTGCGGCAAATCATGGGCAAGCCCTTGCAGGATCTGCGTGCCTACGAAGGCGTGACGAATTTCGAAGGGGATGTGGAAATCGTCCATCGCATGCGCGTGGCCACGCGGCGGCTGCGCTCGGCATTCGAGCTGTTCCATGAGGCCTTCGACGTCAAAGCCGTCAAGGGCACGAAACGCCAACTGCGCCGCCTCGCTCGCTTGCTGGGCAAGGTGCGCGACCGCGACGTATTGATCGAGCACATGGGCACGCATCTCGAAACCGTGCCCGAGCAGGATAGCGCCGCCTTCGCCCGTCTTATCGCAGTGTGGAGGGACGAGCGCTTGCAGCATGTCCGCACGCTGGAACAACACTTCTCCTCCGACGCCTTCCCCACGCTGCTGCTTTCACTGCAACGCATCATCGAGGACGGCGAGGCGGATGCGAAGGAACCGCCGCGGAATCAGGCCATGGTGCCGCTGCGCATCGGCGACCGTGGCCCGGTGCTTTTACTCTCGCGTTACACCGACATTCTCGCGTTCACGCCCGTCATTGCGACTGCCACACTGGATTTACTCCACAGTCTGCGCATTCACTGCAAGCAATTCCGCTACGCTCTGGAATTCCTTCGTGACCTTTTGGGAAAAGATGTGTCTCTTCTTTTGGACGACGTCGTTGCGATGCAGGACATTCTCGGCGGCATTCAAGACGCGCAGACCGCGGGCATGCTTATTTCGGAATTCATCGACTCGCTGGAACAGCGGCAACTACAGGTCACCTTCACCGAACGCATCAACCCCGCTCCTCTTCTATCGTATCTCGCCATGCGTCAAACCGAGAAGTTCTCCCTGCTCGCCGAAGTGGACGCCGCGTGGCAACGCCTCACCGGGCCGGACTTCCGTCAACGCCTGCTCGCCGCACTGCTTCCCGGATAATGACGCAAGGGTGCAACCGCGCGACGCTTCGTCCGTAGTTTTCAAGGATAACATCCTCCGTCACAACGGATATCGAGGTGTCGCATGCAACGATGGATCCGTACTTCTGGCGTGTTGATCGCCGTTCTTCTTTCCGCACTCCCTCTCTTCGCGCAGCAAGAGTCCATCGCACAAATCCCATCCAACGAAGCCCCACGCGACCGCATGCAACGGCTGGCTCGTGAAATGCGCGGCAACACCACCCCGGATCGTTGCCTGGCCTATGCGAAGGCCTGCTGCGATGTTGGCAGTATTCAAGCGCGGCAAGCGGCGGTGGAGGCGTTGAAAACCGGCCTGGCACTGAATCCCGACCACACCGAGGCCCGCCTCCTGCTGGCATCGCTCTACGAACGCTATGCGCGTGAAAGCGCGAGACAACAGTATCACATCGCAGTAGAACGGGACAGCTCCTGTGGCGAGGCCTGGACACGGCTGGCCCATATCTACGCCGAGGATTATCACGAGTGGTCGCATTCCGTGCGAAGATCGATGATTCCGCATATGGAGTATTACGGTGAAATGACGGCTCGCATGAGAAGCCGCTACAGCGCCGCCGGAGCGCGTGGTCTGCCCAATCTTGTGCAAAAGCTGACGGAGGGCGGTACGACATCCAACGCTCCGCTCGACGAAGCGGCGATGGAGGATTTCGAGCAGGCGGTGCTCTGCTTCGAGCAGGCGCTGCGTCTCGATGCCGACAATCTCGATCTGCGCATGGAACTCGCATTGCTGCTCTTCGGAGCAAGGCGCGATCAGGACGCGCTCGACGTTCTGCGTGATGCTCCCGGCGGCGAGCGCTATCAATACGATCACCTGCTCCTTCGTGGCGTACTGCTGCATCGACTCAACCGCGACGCGGAAGCGCGCGTGGAGTTCGAGCGCGCCTTCCCCCTCATGACCGCCAGGGAGCGCGATTACTTTCTCCGCGGCTCCAGCATGGATTTGCTCAAACCAAAAATGGGCAAACAGTTCTCCACCGCCTCGGCCGGTGACGTCGCCGACGGCATCGCGCGTTTCTGGGATACCGCCGATCCGCTGTACCTCAGCGAGGAAAACGAGGCCTTGATGGAGCATTACACACGCGTGGCCATCGCCGCGCTGCGCTTTCGCGTGCCGTCGCTTGGCCTGAAGGGCTGGGACACCGACCGTGGCCGCACACTGCTGCACATGGGTGAACCACTGGAGCGCATCAGAATACGTCCGGAAATCGAACTCGGTGAATCCACCAACAATTGGCAAATTCCCGCCTCGCGTGTGACACCGAAAACCGATATCTGGCTCTACGAAGACGCCGTGCTCGGATTCGCCGATGTGTACAGCAGCGGGAATTTCCGTTTCAACGATCCCGTGGATCAGGGTCACGCCTGGCTGGGCAGCGAATCCGCCATGGATTTCGACTACATCTCCCGCGTCAAGGGCTATCGCTACACACCGCGCTTCCGCGGTCCGCTGATCTCGGCTCCCTGCCATATCGCGCGCTTTCTTTCGCTCGACACCGAGGAGCGACGGGATGTGGACATGGTGGTGACCTATGCCCTGCCGAAAGCACCCGTCGGCGATGCGGCGCA